>NZ_JBYITD010000011.1:0-304601 GCF_057708945.1 Nonomuraea sp. bgisy101 | reverse complement strand
AAGGTCGCGCACATCGTCCGGCTGCAGGAACGCTCGTGTCATGATCGCCTTTCGTCAAGTCGACCGACCATGCTGCCGGAGCCGGCGGCACCTCGCACCCGAGTTAGCGGGAACCCGACGAGGCATGGAGCTCCCTGCCAGCTCTTGCTGGTCGGGAGCTTCCCCGTCTCGCTTCTCTCCGGACTGCCACCCTGGCTCCTTCTCGGGGTCGAGGAGAATGCGTCACTGGTAGCAAAGTCGATCCCTAGTGGTACAGGGGTTCATAGTTGGTTTCCCCATGCTGGTATACGACTCGAACACCCCGTGCGCCCGACACGTCCGTTGCCGCCTCAACTATTGAGCCCCTGTCATCCGTAGATGCCCAGCAGACAGGGATTCGGTCAACACCGTCCTCCAATAAATACGCCACACCGATCGTTTCGGCAGGTTCGCCCTGCTTTTCGCAGATCGAGTAGCTTGCCGTTTGCCAATCCGCACCACCCGTACAAGGCGTAGGACCATCCACTTCGAGCCCTTGCATGCCGTTGCAGTCTCTAACGGCGTCACGCCAGATGGAATCACATGTCGCGACCTGCCGAAAGACGCCGTCCGCGAGATCCCGCAAGCAATTGATTCTCATGTTGAGCCCGAACGCGCACTCATTGGGGGAAAGACCTTCGCTTGCGCACACAAGATACTTGTCGAGGAGGCCGGAGCAGTCGACCCTCAGTGTGCGACACAAACCGAGAACCTCGATGTATGTCGAGCAAAACGCTTGGTCGCCTCGAGCGTCGTCGCGGCACTCATAGTAGGCGTCCCGCGCCTTCACACAGTCAAAGTTGCTGGCCGGATCGAAATAGCCCGGACACCGCAAGAACTCCCTTTCGCCCGCAGCGCACACCTCGTCAGACCTTCTGGGGCTTCCCGTCCGACACGATAAATAAGATTCGACCGACGCGGCGCAGTACCGGTCGTTATGGAAAGATCCTCGCAGTCCATATCGACATTCAATTCGGACGATCAAGGCTTGTTGACATAACGTGGCCGCGTTTTTCACCTGGTGACGCTTGAGACAGGTGTCATATCCTGGAGCCACCGATCGGCAATCCAGCCCTGTCGGTCCCTTACCTTCAGGACAGAGATCGTCGGCCGCGGTACGTAAGTCGTCATCGACCAGGAGATGCCATGACGGCTGCGTCCGCGGGATTTGCGGAGGTGCTGTGTCTGCGGAGCACCCGGCCAGGGTGACAATGGCCAACAGCGCCACCAGGAATCCCCCGATCCGCCACCCGGCTGAGACCATGTGCTCTCCCCCATCGGTTCTCTGTTGACAATCAGCCAACAGACATCAGCCAACTCTGCCGAATCAGCCTCCTGGTATCAAGGGAAAGCCGCCTCGTCCTGGAACTATCGGGTGTGGTGGCAGGGCCGAAAGGGTTCTCATGTTGTGAAAACCGAGTAATTGAAGGCCGTCGGCGGGGTGGCTGGCGGACGATCGGGGATGATGGCACGCGAATGCGGCCCCTGTTCTTGATCGACTGGCGTAGACAACCGACGTTCATCGGGGGTCGCGTTTGTCATTCGCGCCCCGGGGCGCCCCTCAACCACCCAGCCGCGTCATACCCGCATGTGTCCACCAGCCGAGAACGTTCAGCCCTGACCTCAGCCCGCCGGTGGCCGAACCCACCACCCGTCTCGATCTGGAATCCCGGGTCCTGTTCGCGCCGTGAGCGGCTGCCAGCCCGCGAGAGGGGTGCAGTAGGACTCGACCGGGGCGGCGAGCTGCCGCAGAACCTGCCTGGCCGCTTCGGCGTCCCCTCGATCGCGATGCCCTCCGCCCAGCGGCAGCCATCGGCCAATCCGCGACCAGGTCGACTGTGCCTCAATCAGACAGCCCCGGGTCCTGCCGAGATATGTGTAAAGCCTGCCGTACCGGAGCTCGGCACCCGCGGCCTCTCGGACGATCACACGCAGGTGAACGGAGGCTGCGGCCCGGTTCCTTCACCAGTTCAGGGTTCTGGTTCAGCCCCGCAGGGTGGAGATGGCCTTCTCGATACGCCGCCGACGTGTCTCGGGCTTCTTCGCGCTCTCGATTGCATGCACGTGCTCGCGCTTGTGGCTGTACGCAAGTTTGTCGTACGCGGCGCGGGCGACGGGGTCGTCGTCCAGGGCGCGGGCGAAGTCCTCTGGCTCGACAACGACGCGCGGCTCGGTGTCGAGCTCCAGTTCGACCTCGACCTCGTCGCCGATCGCAACACCCGCGGCCCGCCGGTTGGCATTGCTGAGGCCGAGCAAGTGGCGGCCGCGCAGGAGGGCGACCCGGCTCTTCCAGGAATGCCCGTTGACTGTGATCGTCACCGGCGGCCGCGTGCCCCCGCCGAGCGCTGCTACCACCTCGGACGGAACTTCTAGACCCCGCATGGGCTCAGGTGGCTCGACGTAGGCCCGAAACTTCATGATCTTCTCCTGTTTGTCCTGCCGGTTCACCGCGGATCCCGCCCGCCCGGCTCCGATCGCCGCTCCCGCTTCCCGCACCCGGGTCACAGCTGTCCGGTACGGCAGCGACACGCGCCCCGCCGTTCCGGACGGCTGTGAGACAAAGATCGCGGCTACTCCGCGTAGGGCTGGTCGGCTCCTTGGGCGCTGTAGCCGAGACTCCAGATGTAGCCGTCCGGGTCGGCGAAGGTGCCGCCGTACCCGCCCCACGGCAGAGCGCCGGCGGGCTTGAGGACCGTGGCGCCGGCCTTCTCGGCCTCCGCCATGATCTCGTCGACCCGCGCCTCACTGCGGACGACGTAGGTCAGAACCAGTCCGCTGAAGCCGCTGCCTTCCTGGTCCGTGCCCACCTGGGCGGCCAGGCCTTCGCGGCCGTAGAAGCCGACAGGCGAGGCGCCGTCCGATTCGAAGAACACCGAGATGCCGAAGTCGCTCTTGATCTTCCAGCCGAGCCCCTCGGTGTAGAACTGCTTGGCCCGGTCCATGTCCCGGACGCCAAGAAGGATCGAGCTGACGTGTGCCTTCATGTCTTACTCCTTATGTATGGGTGGTTATGTGGTGCATGGGTGGTCATGTGCCCGGCCGGGCCGGTGAAACTGGTCGCGAGCGCGGTGCTCACTGGTCCTGCAGGAGGCCGAGGTCGTTGCCGTCGGCATCGGCAACGGTGGCCACCAGGCGGCCGCCGCCGACGTCGGTGACGTCCTGCCGCAGAACGGCCCCGGTGACGAGGAGGCGCCGCAGGGTCTGCTGGATGTTCTCGACCTTCCAATAGCAGACCGGCTCCGCCATACCCTGCCGATGCCCGCGGGGGTTCAAGCCGATCTCCTGATCACCGGTCCGGTAGCCGACGAAGTAGACCTCGTCCACGGAGGGCTCGACCCCGATGAGCGGGGTGAACACCTCCTTGGCCTTGGTGAGGTCACTGACCGGACAGATGATCATCTTCGCGGTCGGCACGATGTCTCCGCTCTCCTTGTCGCCGTTGTGAACAACGGTATGGATCGCGGTGCGCCGACGATGAGACCAGAACGCGCCACGAGCGGATCCGAATCCGCCAATGCCTACCCTAGGGGTACTAAGCATGACAAAAGGATCTACACCCCCTATGTGGTGCGCTTTGTCCTCGAAGCGGCGAGAGCCGCGGGTGTCTCTGAGGAGGAGCTCAAGCGTCTCCCCGGAGTAGGTGTCCTCGGCCAGGAGGGCATCCGGCTGAAACGCGTCTGGGAGACGGACATGGGACCGGCCTCCCGTTCAGGGTCCTCAGTGGCTGTCAGCGCTCATCGACGACCTCACCGCTCTGCGCGGTGGCGTCCTTGGTGAGCGCCATGGTCAGCGGCGCCTCGTGGAAGGTGGCGATGGCGGCCAGCGCGGCGCCGAGCTCCTTCGCGCTCTCCCAGTGCCAGGTGTCGGTGTAGGTACCGTCATCGAGCCGGATCAGCACCGCGTGGGTGAGGCCCGGGTGCCCCTCGCGCACGGTGGCGATCAGCGAGCCGCGGCGGGCGAGGAACTCCTCCAGGTCGGACTCGGCCACCGAGTAGGAGTGTGTGCGGACGACAGACATGGTGGATGGTCCTTACCAGGTGCCGGCGATCTGCCGGATGGGGGCGTTGAGGCGGTTGAAGAGGTTCGTGGTGGCGGTGATCAGCAGGATCGAGGCCAGCTGCCGCTCGTCGAAGTGGTCGGCGGCGTCGTCCCACACCTCGTCGGGGACGGCGTCGGCGCGGTCGGCCAGCCGGGTCGCGGCCTCGGCCAGCGCGAGGGCGGCCCGCTCGGCGTCGGTGTAGTACGGCGTCTCGCGCCAGGCGACGACCAGGCCGATGCGCTCGTCGCTCTCGCCCAGCTTGCGCAGGCTCTTGTAGCCGGCGTCGACGCAGAAGCTGCAGCCGTTGATCTGGCTGACCCGCAGGTGGATCATCTCCGCGAGCTCGTGGGAGAGCCCACCGGACTGGGCGGCCTTCATCAGCTCCATGATCGGCTTCTGGGCGGCGGGGATGATCGTGGCGGGGTTCTTCATCCGGGCTTCCATCGCGTGTTCCTCCGTGTCGGTCGGTGTGAGATGAGCTTCGCCGCCACGGTTGATATTTCGGCTATGCGATCGCGATGCGCGCGCATAGCGTCGCGTTGTTGCCACCCTCTCCCGAGAGCGGCCGCGCCATGGCACCGCGACTCCGCACCGCCTTACCCCTCACCTCCCGGTGCCCACGACCATCCTGCGCGGCACCCAGGCGTCAAGGGTGACGCCACCAGGGCGGCTCGGCGAACGGGTCCCCGCTCGCGTTCGAGCTCGAGGTGCTGCTCGCGGAAGGCGGCGTATTGCGGGGAGCGGCCGCACCAGATGACCGACAGCAGCAGGGTGGCCTCGGCTTCGGTGAGCGGCTGCTGGTAGTCGCCGGCGCTGTGGATGGCCTGCTGCTGGGCGCGGCTGAACGTCCGGGGTTCGGGTCGCCGGCGGCGCACAGCGCAGAAACCCCAGCCGGACACAGCCAGGCTGGGGCAGCTGAGCCTTCCGCAGGCGACCGGTCACCCGTCAGCTGGTGAAACGTCCCTCACGGGTGTACTTGCAAGCCCCACTGAGGCAGTTAGGGCTGGACCCCCAGCCGTCGTCATAGGTGACCTTGCGGTGGAGCTTGACCTTGCCCTTGACCTCTTCCGCCTGAAGCCCAGGGCCGACCTTCTCGTCCGCCTGCTTCCACCAACTGGTGCCGTTCCAGTAGTACAGCCGGTGCCGGGCCCACAGGTGACTCGGCGAGCCGACCGGCAGGCAGTTGAAGATGAAGCTCTCCGCGCGACGCTCCTTGAAACCGCCGAAGTCGAGGGTGGTGTACGACTTGGGAGCCAGGCCGGCCTGGGCGTTGTCGTGCCAGAGGTGCCAGCCCCAGTGTTCGGCGGTGCACGAGGCGGAGAACACGGCGCCGGCCGGAGCGGTCAGGCCGCGTACGGTGACCGGCTCGCTGGTGATCCGCCGCCGCTGCAGTTCGGCGGGGAGGTCGGTGCCGTGGTCATCGACGAGGCGCTGGGGCACTGGCACGTCGGGCGGGGTGATCTCCAGGTAGGTCTGCAGGTAGCTGTTGCTCCGCTCCCAGGCGATGAGCGGCGCGCGGCCGATGATCCCGAGCTGGGACATCCCCACTTCGTTGGAGGGCTGGCTGTCGGAGAAGCTCACGGTGAGACCGGTCGTGTATTCGAGGTGCGCCAGGGGGATCTCCCGGTCGCTCTCCTCAGGTTCGGCCGCGGCCGGGGAGGAGGCGAGCACCATCGTGGCGGCGATAGCTGCGATTAACCTCATGTCACTCCTTGCGGTTGGGGTTGCCCACGCGGAAACGTTAAGAACCGATCTTTCAGTGGCCTTAAACATGAGCTCAGCGCATGCTTCCAGCGCGCCGGCGCCGGATCGGATCGTCTGTCGGATCTGTCACTACTGACGTCTTCTGTGCCTGGCGGCCTCGCGCTCGAGGCGCGCCAGGCCGCCCGCGCCTACGTGGTCAGCGGCCACTACGACTCGCGCTGCATCGACGTCATGAACGCCACCTGCGACGCGCCGACGCCTCCAGGGTCGCCGTCGCGATCGAGGCCGCACGGGTCACGGCGACGGCATTCCTCGACCGGGATGGGCTGGAGGCCGTCGCGCATGCAGCTGGTGTAGAGGCGGCCGTTCAGGTGGTCGAGTTCGTGGGCGACCAGCCGGGCCAGACGAGCTTGCCCTCCTTGGCGGCCATCGCGAGCGCGGCCCGGAGCCGACAGGCTCGATCAGCCGATCGGTGGTGCGAGGTATTCCAGCGCATAACCGTCGCCGGAGGGGGTTACACGGGCGATGCCGGGTGAGTCGAGGTGGGCGCCGGCTACGAAGTGGTGTGGTTGGGTCAGTTGTTCGAGGAGGGCCGCTCGCGCGGCGCGGGCCTGGGACTGGTTGCCGTCGAGCTCCCAGGACACGTTCGGCTGATCGAATTGGAGCGTGGGAACGTGAACGGTGTCGCCCCAGACGAGAAGGTGGCCGGTGCCGCTCCTGACGTCATAGACGGTGTGACCGGGTGTGTGGCCCGGTGTGGGGATCGCGGTGGTCCAGTCGTTGATCGCGACCTTCTCCGACACGGGTACGACCCGGTCGCGGATCGGCTCGAGCCGCCCCGTGAACACCGAGGTGTCGCCCGCGCCGATCCACACGCGCTCGAGTTTGGTGAACGCCTCTGAACCGTCCGGCGCGATCAGGCCGCTCACGTGGTCTTCGTGCTTGTGGGTGATGGCCACATCGGTGACATGCGCGCGGTCGATTCCCGCTTCGTCGAGCGCATCGTAGATCAATCCCATGGTGGGGTCGTGCCAGGCGTTGGACGCGCCGGTGTCGATGAGAACCGACCGCGTGCCGTCGGTGACGAAGAAGGCGTTGACCGACAGCCGCAAGTTGTCGCCGGCCAGCGGGACGACGGCTGGCAGCTCATCGAGCGTGCGCCCATCCTCGTCGCGGAGCCGTGTCGGCGGCATGTCGATGTACCCGTCTCGCAACGAGATCACCTGCAGATCGCCGAATTCGAACGTGGCATGGTGCTGGCCACTCGAGATCAAACGCATGGAACCTCCGTCGATCGTGTGTCTTCGATAGAAGACTCTATCTTCTTTAGGAGAAACCCTACACTGTGGGCAGCGAGGTACCCATCGATCGAGGAGCACGGTGGTCGAGCAAGACGGAAACACGGCCGAACCACAGCACGGTGACGACCTGGCCGGCGCGTTCGGCGGTAACGTGCGGCGACGCCGCGAGGAGGCGGGCCTGACGCTGGAGCAGCTGTCCACACAGTCGTCGGTGAGCCGGGCGATGCTGTCCAAGGTCGAACGCGGCGAGAAGAGCCCGACGATCGGCGTCGCGTCTAAGATCGCCCACGCGCTCGACGCGTCACTCTCGGACCTGATCGGTGCGCCGGCTGCTGCCGCGTCCGGTGTGGCCATTGTCATGCGCAAGAACGATCGCCCCGTTTTCCGTGACCCGGAAACCGGCTTCGAGCGGCACATGGTGTCAGCGGCCCCGGGCGCGGGAGGAGCCGAGATGGTCGTCCACTACCTCCCCGCGCAGGTCTCTACCGGGCTGCTGCCCGCGTATCCGCCGGGTACGGAGAAACAACTCGTGGTGCTCGACGGCACCCTCACCGTTGCGATCGGCGGGATCAGCGAGACCCTGAACACAGGCGACTCCCTGTTCTTCCAGGCCGACGCGGACCACGGCTTCGCCAACCGAACGAACGCCCCCTGCGAATACATCATGGTCATCTCCCGCAGAACCTGACCGGCCGCAGCTTGCGGGGCTGAAACAAAGCCGGCTAGGGCAGGGCGCTCAGCCGATCACGGCCTTGGCGCAGGGCTGACTCGTGGGACTCCAACGATCTTGTCGGTGGCGACCTCTACGCTTCCGACTCATGAGCAACAACGAGGTCCAGACCGTACGCCTGACAGTTGAAGTTCAGGACTGTGGTGTCGCCCACCTGTTGGATAAGGAATCCGGCGGATATGTCGATGCACCGGCACAGTCCATTGGATTCGTCAAAGTCGAGCAGGGGTGTGTGGATCTTCAGATCACTCATCAGTGGGGCCCGGCCAACTTCACTGTGACCATTGCCGACCAGGATCCCGGAGCGGATCTCGCTGGTTACGAAGACATCGTGGAAATTGGCTACGTGTCCATGTCGGGCGAAGTGGAAATGACGGGGTTCACCTTCGACGAGGCTGTGATGTGCCCCCTTCCGCCTCTCCCGGCCGGGCCTGGAACTTACCGTATTCGGTATCACGTCAAGGGCATGGATCTGGAAGGCTCGGATGACGCCGTCGATGACCACTATCTTCAAATATGGCCCGCTTCACTTGAGGACCCTGTTGTCGTCAAGGCTACGAGTGTCGCTTCTGAGTACTTTCTAGATCCGGAGAAGTTCATGCGCGAACGTGGGCTGTGAGCATGCACCAGCGCAACCACACATCTGGCATACGGGCAGGCCTCCACCGCAACCCGAACCAACCCCCGCAAGGATCTCGGCCTGCCCGGAGCCAGAGCGCCCCGCCGGAGGCACGCTGTAACGCCCGCCGGCGCCTGCGCTTAGCGAGCTCGGCCCCGGTGACCTGAATAGTGCGCCTTCTCAGCTTGGCGGCCCTGAATCTCGTCCGCGCCTGCCGACCGGCATTCCACCGAGCGTTCGAGGACATCCCGCTCCATCTCCAGCTCGGCGCGTTCCTTGGCCCATTCGGTCCGCTGCCTGCGCAGGCTGGCGAGTTCCTCCCGCTCCGACTCGGCCGGCTCACCACCGTTGGTGTCCTGCTCGCGGGCAAGCCGGTCCATCTGCACCCAGTTGGCCAGCGTGCCCGCATTGATGCCCAGATGCTTTGCGACCTGCGCGATCGGCTTTCCTGTCTCCCGCACGATGCGCACCGCACCCGCCCGGAAATCCGGATCGAAGCCGGAATCCGGCTAGGTCGGAACGGCCTGGTAGCCGATGTGCCGGAGCAGGCCCCGCAGCCGGCCCTCGATCTCCGCCGCGGTCATCTCCTCTTGATGCAACAGGACGAACCCGATCGCGCTGGACAGGATGTCGCTGATGACGCCGGGATCGGTCTCCCCAGGCAGCTGGCCGGCGTCGATGGCCCGCCGGGCGATCTCAGGCAGGGCGTCCAGCCGCGGCTGCAGGTATCGCGCGCGGTAGGCGGTCACCAGGTCCGGGTAGTCGACCGAGGCTCCGATCACCCGGGCCATCAACGTGCGGAACCGGGGCTGGCTGAGGAGTTCGGCGATGGAGCTGACCAGCTCGTCCACGCTCTGCCCGGCCGGTGGCGCGTCCAGGTCGGCGCCGCGGGCGTGTTCGAGCGCGGCCATCAGCAGGTCGTCCTTGGAACGCCAGCGCCGGTACACAGTCAGCTTGGCCACACCGGCGCGCTGGGCGACGGCCTCGATGCTGGTGCCCGCGGCGCCGCGCTCGATCAGCAGGTCGAGCGCGGCCTCCAGAATGGCGGCGTCGTTACCTGGGTCGCGTGGGCGGCCGTGGCGTTCTACGCTGGCCACAGCACCTGATTCAGCCATGCCGTCAGTTTGTCTGGTGCCGGGCGGCCACGCCAACCGATGTGCCCGTCCGGGCGGATCAACACCACATCGCGCACATCCTTGTTGACCGTGATGAGAACTATGACCATGTCGGCGCCCAGCTGGGCCGCCGCCGCCTCGGCGTGCCGGGCTGCCTCATCCTCATCGCCCGCCAGGACGGCCCAACGACCCCCGATCGCGGCGTGGAGCGTGGTCTCACCACCGTCGCGACGGCGGCACCGGATGTCCGGCATCCGGTCGCCAGGGCGCGGTCCCGAGCCGTGCGAACGCGGGGCCAGCGGCCCGCCCCGATAGCTGATACCCAGCTGAGATGAGACCTGCAAAAGCTTCCGCTGTACGGCAGGCAGGCGGACAGCCGGTAGGACCACCTTGTCGCGCACCAGCCGCTTCCACCGCGTGTCCGGCAGCATGATGCCCACCGCCGTACTCGTGGCCCTCAGGACTTTGTCTGCCAGCGGGCGCCGTTCACCCTCGTAGGTGTCCAGCAGTCGCCGGTCGGCACGACCGTCGGCGACCAGCACCAGCTTCCAGGCAAGATTCTCCGCGTCGCCGAGCCCGGTGTTCTGACCCTGCCCGCCCGTGGGGCTCTGGATGTGCGCCGCGTCCCCTGCCAGCAAGATCCTCCCGCGCTTGTAGCTGTCGGCGAGACGGCGGTGGATCCTGAACTCCGAGGCCCATTTGACCTCGGTGACAGTGTCGAGCCCGATTCCGCTGCGGCGGGAGAACTCCTGCAGCACGCGATCGGTGATCTCGCTTTCTGACAGGTCGTCCGGTGGTGGCGCCGATGGTTCTGAGAACACCCGCCAGGTGTCGTCGGGCAGTGCGGTCACCGACAGCATGTGACCGGTGTCCATCCATGTCGTGCTGCCGTTCCTGTCGTAGGGCCAGATGGCTTTCACATCGACCATCAGCAGGTCTTGAATGAGTTTGCGCCCGGGAAAGCCGATACCGGCGAGTTTGCGCACGACGCTGTGCGCGCCGTCACAGCCCACCAGCCAGGCAGTCTCGATGTGCTGTTGCGTGCCGTCGGCTGCCTGGGTGGTGACGGTGACGCCCGCGCCGTCCTGCCGGGCTCCGACCAATCGCGTATCCCACTCGACGGCGCCGCCGAGTTCACGCAGCCGTTGCCGCAGCGTGCCTTCGATCTCGGCCTGTGAGATCAGCAGCGTTTGCTTCGGCATGCTGGCGGCGGCCTGGCCGACGTGCAACCGCAGCACGGTCTGTGATCCTTCGTTGTAGGACATGTTGAGCATGGTCTGCGACCTCTCCCGCAGGTCGCCCAGCGCGCCAATGCGTTCCAGGACCTCGACGCCGCGCGGCTGCAGGCCTAGAGCGCGAGAGGTGGTGGCTGGGCCCGGGGCGCCGTCGATGACGCGAACCGGGATGTGGTGGAGCGTCAGGTGGATGGCCAGGGCCAGCCCTGTGGGGCCGGCGCCGGCGACGAGTACGTTGTCGGTCACTTAGTAAACGATACGGTACCGATTACTAAGTCGCATAGTGACCTCCGTCACAACACGTGAGTGACTACTTTCCCTTCAGGGAGTCGATGGTGACGTCGCTGTTGGAACGCTCGGCTCGGGCCGAGAGGTCCGCGTTGCGGCAGGTGGATGAGCTGCGAAAACGCGGCCGACTGAGGCCGAAGAGCAGGTCCGGCGATAGGCCATCACCCAGGAGACCCTGACGTTGTTCGCCGATCACGACGGTGAGGACGTCGAAAAGCTGCCCCGCCTCGACCCTCGTGATCCAGAGGATGCGACATCGCCGTTGCCTGTCTTGCGCGGCCGGCGGGAGCAGGCGGTGGCGCTGCCGGCCACGGCGGAGCGACCAATGCGGGCGAGAGATCGTGCAGGCGCAGGGCAAGCCGGACACCCGTTCCCAGGTGGAAGGAATGCGGTCCCGCCTGCAGCGGCTGGTGACCGACGGGTGGAAGGCGGCCCTTGCCGTATCCACCCCTTGATCACCTCGTTCGCCGCCGTCCCACCGCGGAGCGGCAGCGGGCCGGGGACAGAGACACAAGCCCGGCCTCATCGTCTGCACGAACTCACCTACCTCAGGGACCGGACTTGCATCGGCGGAGCCGGTCTGCTGGGTTTGCCTGGGGCGATGGCGGGCGAGGTGATCAAGCCCAGCCACAGACCGAGCGGCATGCTCACGAGGAATCACCTCGGGGCCGGACTCCCCCGCCGGAGGCGCTTCCCATTGGCTCCCGCTGCTGTACCGAACTGCTGTACAGGCACGAAAAAGGCCGCCTCTGATCTTCAGAAGCGGCCTTTGACCTGGGTGGAGATGAGGGGATTCGAACCCCTGACCCCTTCGATGCGAACGAAGTGCGCTACCGGACTGCGCTACATCCCCTAGGACTCGATTAGATTAGCAAACTTCCAGGGGTACTCGCGCCATCCACCGCCGTCTCAGTCCCCCACCGCGCGGCGGGGCGGGTCGGCGTACTGGTCGAACAGCACGTCCGGCGTGCGGAACTCGATGATCTCGGCCTCGGCCTCCTCGGCGGCCAGGTTCGCGGCGCGCTGCCGTTCGCGCTGGCGGCGCAGGCGGGCCGCGCGGACCTCGGCGGCGCGCATGCGGCGCTCGCGGTCGACGCGGGTGGCGATGCGCAGCACGGTGAGGTAGGCCGCGAGGAGCACGCCGGAGGGCGCCACCCCCCACCAGGGGATCACCTGGACCGCGGCGGTGATCACGGATGCGAGGGTCAGCAGGATCGAGAAGAACAGCATCCTCCTGCGGCGCGCTACGATGATCGCTCTACGGCGCGCGCGAAGGTGACGCAGGTCCACGGGCGGATGCGTGAGGTCGCTGATCGTGTCGTACGGCTCGACGGGCTCGGAGTCCTGCGACTCCACAGGGGAGGAGGCGGCCATGGTCGGAACCGGTCCGGTGATCTCGGCCGCGTAGAACTCCTCGAGCTCGGCCAGGTTGTTACGGTCCCTGCGCAGCCACATCGGCACGAGGACGCACAACCACATCACCACGATGGCGAGGTACAGCAAGACGCTGCTCACGGCCACCTCCGAGCGCCAAGAAGAGCCGCACGAAGGGCCCAGGAAACCCCAGGAACGGTCCTGAGGGCAGCCCGAAGACGCATGGGTGCTCTTGGCGTCTTCGATGTGCTCACGTCACGCACCGTAAGACCGCGTGTCACTAATTGACGAGTATTCGGTGCGGTGTGTCGCGAGATCGTCAAACCTCTTCATGTGATGAGCCTGCGCGCCGCCACTGTACGAGCAGCCCGCGAGGCACGTCCTCGACGGTCAGCGCGTAGCAGATGTGGTCACGCCAGGCCCCATCAATGTGGAGCTGACGCCGTCGAATGCCTTCTTCCCTGAACCCGAGCTTCTCAACCACTCTGCGGCTGGCGTGATTTTCGGGACGGATGTTCGCCTCGAGTCTGTGGAGGCCCGTGGTGAAGAAGCAGTGGTCGACGGCCATGGCGAGCGCTGTGGGTGTGATGCCGCGTCCGGCGAGCGCGCCGTCGATCCAGTAGCCGACCTGGGCGGAGCGGGCCGAGCCCCAGACGATGGCGCCGACGGTGAGCTGCCCCGCGAACCTGCCCTCGTGTGTGACGACCCACGGCATGGAGAGCCCCTGACGCGCCTCTCTGCGCAGGGTGGCGACCATCGACAGGTACGGCCCGAGGCCCGTCCTGAACAGGGGGGTTTCGGGGTTGCTCGGCTCCCACGGTCGCAGCCAGTCGGCGTTGCGCAGGCGGGTGTCGCGCCACACGCGGACGTCCCCCAGGCGGAGGGGGCGCAGTCCCACGGGTCCCTCGTTCAGGGTCGCCGGCCAACCACGAAGTCGATCCACATCACTCATCATCCCCCGGAATCCGGCGAAGCCGCCATGGATCCCCCTGGAGCCACCCTCCTCGGGTACCGGGAGCCCGGACGCCGGACGCGAGCTGGGGTTTTTCCAGGCGGCGGAAGGAGGTGCGCCCGAGATCCGGGGGGACGGCCGGCGTCTCTCTGCCGGGCAGGGCGCGGGTCGGGGCTCTCGGGGGGCGCCGCACGAGGAGGGCGCGCGGAAGGCGTGCGCTTCAGGAACGCGGGACCGCTGAGGCGCATGGGAGGCGGCAGGACGCCGAGGTGGTGCTTGAGACACCTGTGGAAGCCGGGTGAGGCGGCGTGACGAAATGGCTCCAGGACGCGCGAGAGCGAGCCCTGGAAGCCGCAAGTGAGAAGCCTCAGCGCGGGTGGTCGCCGCCGTGGATCTGGTCGACCGCGTGCCGCAGGATCGGCCCCAGTACGGCGACGCCGTCCCGGACTCCGCCCGACGACCCCGGCAGGTTCACGATCAACGTGGAGCCCGCCTGTCCCGCCAGCCCTCGCGACAGGACCGACGTCGGAACCCGCTCCCTGTTCGCCTGCCGTATTGCCTCGGCGATGCCAGGAATTGCGCGAGAAATGACCTTGGCCGTCATCTCCGGCGTTAGATCCTGGGGCGTCAACCCGGTCCCTCCCGTGGTGACGATGACCGCGTATCCCTCGGCCACCCCCGCTCGCAACGCCTCCTCCACCGGAGGGCCGTCAGGGACCACCACGGGCCCGGACACCTCGCACCCCTCCGCCGTCAGCAGTGACGCCAGCAAGGGGCCCGACTTGTCCTCGTAGACCCCTGCGGACGCCCTGTTCGACACGGTGATCACCAGCGCACGGATCAAGGACGTCTCCATACCCCGGTCTTCCCGCCCGTCTTCTCCTCCACCCGCACATCGGTGATCACCGCCGCGGGGTCCACGGCCTTGACCATGTCGATGAGGGCGAGCCCCGCGACGGTCACCGCGGTCAGCGCCTCCATCTCGACTCCTGTGCGGTCGGCGGTCTTCACCACGCAGGTGATGTCCACCCCCTGGTCGACCACGTCGAGCGTGACCGACACCCCGTGGAGGGCGATCGGGTGGCACAGCGGGATCAGGTCGGGTGTCCGCTTCGCCCCCATGATCCCCGCGATGCGCGCCACGCCGAGCGCGTCGCCCTTGGGCACCTCACCGGAGCGCAGCAGCGTGACGACCTCGCCGGAGAGCACCACCCTGCCGGTGGCGGTGGCCGTACGGACGGAGACGTCCTTGCCCGCGACGTCGACCATGCGGGCCGCGCCCGTGGAGTCGAGGTGTGTGAACTCGCTCATATCCGAATCACCTGTACAGCGGCTCCCGAGGGCACCTCGGTCACCTGTTCGGGCACCACGATCAGGCAGTTCGCCGAGGCGAGCGCCGCCAGCTGGTGCGATCCCTGCCCGTGGACGGGCGTCACGACCGTGCCGTCGTCGGCCAGCACGCCCCGCAGGAACGACCGCTTGCCCTCGGGCGACCTGAGCGCGGACAGCACCTGGGCGGTGTGGAGCGGCGGCGGGCCCGCGGGCAGCCCGCTCATCTTCCGCAGCGCGGGCCTGACGAAGAGCATGAACGACACGTAGGACGAGACAGGGTTGCCGGGCAGCGTGAAGATCGGGACCTGGTCGTCGCCGACCACGCCGAAGCCCTGCGGCATGCCGGGCTGCATCGCGACCCGCTCGAACCGGACCGTCCCGAGCGGGGTGAGCGCCTCCTTGACCGGCTCGTAGGCCCCCATGGACACGCCGCCGCTGGTGATGACCACGTCGGCGCGCACGAGCTGGGCGTCGAGCTGGTCGAGGAAGACCGCGGGGTCGTCGGTCACCGTGCCCGCGCGGAAGCCGTCGCCGCCCGCCTCGCGGACGGCGGCCGTGAGGGTGAAGCTGTTGGAATCCCAGATTTGGCCCGCGCCGAGCGGCGCGCCCGGCTCGACGAGCTCGGCGCCGGTCGACAGCACCACGACCCGCGGGCGGGGACGCACCCACACCCTGCGGCGCCCCGTGCCCGCGATGATGCCGAGCTGCGCGGCGCCGATGCGGGTGCCGGGCTTCAGCACGACCTCGCCCGCCTGCACGTCCTCGCCCGCCCGCCGTACGGCATTGCCCTCGGCGACGGGGCGGTCGACGCGCACGGTCGCGGTGCCCGCGTCGGTCCACTCCACGGGCACGACCGCGTCGGCCCCCGCGGGCAGCGGCGCGCCCGTCATGATGCGGACGGCATGCCCGGGGCCGATCGCCCTCAGCTCGCCCGAGCCCGCCGGGATGTCGTCGATGACGGGAAGCGTCACGGGCGCGGCCGCGACGTCGGCGGACCTGACGGCGTAGCCGTCCATCGCCGAGTTGTCGAACGGCGGCAGCGGCACCGGCGAGGAGACCTCCTCGGCCAGCGTCGTGCCGAGCGCCCGCTCGAGTTCCAGCTCGAGCGGGGCCAGCGTGCGCACCGTGGCGAGGATGTCGGCCAGGTGCGCGTCAACCGATTTCATCGAGGAACTCACGCAGCCACGGTACAAACTCCGGGGCGAGATCCTCACGATCGGCCGCGAACTTCACGACGGTGCGCAGGTAGTCGAGCTTGTCGCCCGTGTCGTAGCGGCGGCCGCGGAACAGCACGCCGTGGACCTGGCCGCCCTCCGAGGTGCTCATGCCCGCCAGGGTGCGCAGGGCGTCGGTGAGCTGGATCTCGCCGCCGCGGCCCGGAGGGGTGTTCTCCAGCACCTCGAAGACGGCAGGGTCGATCACGTAGCGTCCGATGACCGCCCAGTTGGACGGCGCCTCCTCCGCCGGAGGCTTCTCCACCAGGTCGGTGACGCGCACGACGTCGTCCTCGCCGGTGGGCGAGATGGTGGCGACGCCGTACAGGGAGACCTGCTCCTTCGGCACCTCCATCAACGCGACGACGCTGCCTCCATAGGTGTCGCGCACCTCGATCATGCGCTTGAGCAGCTGGTCGCGATAGTCGATCAGGTCGTCGCCGAGCAGGCAGGCGAAGGCGTGGTCGCCGACGTGCTGCTTGGCGCAGAGCACCGCGTGCCCGAGTCCCTTGGGCTCGCCCTGCCGTACATAGTGCAGGGTCGCCAGCGACGCCGGCTCCAGGACCTGGGAGAGCCGTTCCTCGTCGCCCTTGGCCTCAAGGGCCCCTTCCAGCTCGAACGCGCGGTCGAAGTGGTCCTCGATGGAGCGCTTGTTCTTGCCGGTCACCATCAGCACGTCGAGGAGCCCGGCGGAGGCGGCCTCTTCGACGACATACTGGATCGCGGGCTTGTCGACGATCGGCAGCATCTCCTTGGGAGTTGCCTTGGTCGCCGGGAGGAACCGGGTGCCCAGACCCGCGGCGGGCACGACGGCTTTCGTCACAGGGTCGAAGTCAGCCATACAGCGACCCTACTGGAGGTATCTGTGGACAAGCTGAAGCTGCGCCGCGAGCTGATCGAACAGCGTGGCGCCATTCCCGCGGCGAAGAGGAGGGAGAACGCGCGGGCGATCCGCGAGACCCTGCTCGACCAGCCGTGGGTCCAGATGGCCGGCCTGGTGGCGTGCTACTGGTCGATCGGCGACGAGCCGGAGACGCACGGGCTGGTGTTCGCCCTGTGGAAGCACGGCGCGACGGTCATGCTGCCGGTGCTGCGCCAGGACAACGACCTCGACTGGGCGGTCTACGACGGCCCCGACACGCTCGCGCCGGGCCGGTTCGGGATCATGGAACCGGTCGACACGCGCAGGGGCGTCGAGGCGGTCCGCACCGCCGCGTTGCTCATCGTGCCCGCGCTCGCCGTCGACAGGGACTCGGGCGTACGGCTCGGCCGCGGCGGCGGCTCCTACGACCGCGCGCTCGCCAGGGTGGGACCGAACGTGCCGACCGTCGCCCTCCTCCACGACGGCGAGCTGATCAGCGGCATACCCGTCGAGCCGCACGATCAGCCGGTCAAATGGGTGGCACAACCGGGCGGCCTGACCAACGTCAGTACAGCAGGTCCGTGTCGTTGATCCCGCCGCTCTCTTCCACGTAGCGGGCGATGGCGTCCTGGCGGACGGCCTCGAACAACCTGTCCGCCTGCGCCTTGTCGATCTTCACCACGCTCGCCCCCTTGACCATGGCCGAGCCGGTGTTGGGCGTGGTGAGCGCGGTGAGGTCCTCGACGCCGCGCAGCTCGATGGCCAGGTCACGCAGCAGGGAGACGCTCACGCCCGGGTCCACGCTGAGCGACTTGGTGGCCTCCTGCAGGAACGCGTCGATCTCGAACACGCTGCTGTCGCGCAGCTTCTTGCCCATGGCCTTGATCACGGCCTGCTGGCGCCTGATCCTGTCGAAGTCGCCGCCGGGCAGGTTGTAGCGCTGGCGGACGAACAGGAGGGTCTGCTCGCCCTCCAGATGGACGGCGCCTTGCCGCCAGGTGACCTTGTTCATCGGATCGTGGGTGGTACGGCTCACGTAGACGTCGATCCCGCCGATCGCCTTCGTCATGGCGACGAACCCGGCGAAGTCCACGGCGGCGAAGTGGTCGATCCGGACACCAGTGAATCGTTCCACGGTCGAGATGAGCAGCTTGGGCCCGCCGTACGCGTAGCTGGCGTTGATCTTGTCGTTCCCGTGGCCCTTAATCGGGACGTAGGCGTCGCGAGGGATGCCGATGACGTAGATCCGCGCCCTGTCCGCGGGCAGGTGGAGGATCATGATGGTGTCCGCGCGCTGCGCGCCCGCCTCGCCGGGCCGCCGGTCCGAGCCGATCAGCAGCCAGTTCTGTGCCTCACCCACCGGTTTGGGTGGCCGTTCGGATTCCACGGGGAACGGCTCGGCGATCCGTCGAATGTTGCCGTCATACGTTGACTGTCGTTGCATCAACAGGGCGAATCCGCCCGCCAGTACCATCGCCACCAGCAATCCGGCGATGATCAGAAAACGGCGTAACATCGCGCGAGCATAGCGCTACGTTGCAGGGCGGACTAGCCCGGCGAGTACGCGACAATATCCCTCAGGACAGGAGAGGGGGCCGGATGAAACTCGACGTCTGGCTTCTTCTCGGAGCAGCCGTCGTCATCGCGGCCATCGCCTCGGTCCGGGTCGCTCACCGCAGCGGACTGCCCAGCCTCCTGCTGTTCCTCGGGTTCGGATTCCTGCTCGGTGAGAGCGGTTTCGGCATCCCTTTCGACGACCCGATGCTCGCCCAGCAGATCGGGCTGGGCGCCCTGGCGCTGATCCTGGCCGAAGGTGGTCTCACCACCACCTGGAGCCATGTCAGGCGGTCGATACCCACCGCGCTCGCGCTGGCCACCGTCGGGGTGGCGGTCAGCATCGTGGTCGTGGCGCTGGCCGTACAGGGACTGCTGGGCGCCGACTGGCGCACCGCGCTGATCCTCGGCGGCGTGCTGGCCTCCACCGACGCGGCCGCGGTCTTCTCCGTGCTGCGCAGGCTCCCGCTGCCCACCCGGCTCGCGGGCATCCTGGAGGCGGAGTCGGGCTTCAACGACGCCCCCACGGTCATCGTGGTCGTGCTGCTCAGCCAGGCCACGGGCCCGGTACCGAACCTGGGCGAGTTCGTCCTGGAAGCGGTCATGGAGCTGGCCATCGGCGCGGGGGTGGCCTGCCTGCTCGGCCCCGCGGGCGCCTACGCGCTGCGCCGCGTCGCGCTGCCCGCCTCAGGCCTCTACCCGCTCGCCGTGCTCGCGCTGACCTTCGTCGCGTACGGCGGCGCCGTCCTGCTCCACGGCTCGGGCTTCCTGGCCGTCTACCTGACGGCACTGATCCTCGGCAACGCCAGGCTGCCGCACAGGGCCGCCACCCGCGGATTCGCCGAGGGCGCGGCATGGCTGGCGCAGATCGGCCTGTTCGTCATGCTCGGCCTGCTGGCCAGCCCCCACGAGATGCCCATCGACATCGTGCCCGGCCTCATCGCGGGAACGGTCCTCGTGCTGCTGGCCAGGCCGCTGTCGGTGATCGTCTGCGCGTGGCTGGTGCGGATCCTCCGCCTGGACCGCATCAACTGGCGGGAGCAGGCCTTCCTGTCGTGGGCGGGGCTGCGCGGCGCGGTGCCGATCGTCCTGGCCACGATCCCGTGGGCGGCGGGCGTCGGCGAGGCCGAGCGTCTGTTCAACCAGGTCTTCGTCATCGTCATCGTGACCACGCTCCTGCAGGGGCCGACCCTGCCGTACGTCGCCAAGCTCCTCGGCGTCGCCACCGAGGGCGAGGCCCGCGACCTCGACGTGGAGTCGGCGCCGCTGGAGGAGCTGAACGCCGACCTGCTCCAGATCAAGGTGCCCCAGGGCTCGCTGCTGCACGGCGTGGAGATCTTCGAGCTGCGCCTGCCCACTGACGCGGCGGTCACGCTGATCGTCCGCGAGGGCCACACCTTCGTCCCCACGGGCACCACCAGGATCAGATCCGACGACCAGCTCCTCGTGGTCACCACCGCCGCCTGCCGCGACCGCGTCGAGCGCCGCATGCGCGCCGTCAGCCGCCGAGGCAAGCTGGCCGGGTGGTACGGCGAGAGCGGTATGGAATGAGTCGCCCTCAAGGAGTGTTTATGATTGGCAGTCGCGTAGGTCGAGTGCCAACCTGAGGAGGAGCGCGTGCCCACGTACCAGTACGTCTGCAATGACTGTGGCGAGCCACTCGAGGTCGTCCAGAAGTTCTCGGACGACGCCCTGACCGTGTGCCCCAACTGCGAGGGGCAGCTCCGCAAGGTGTTCTCGGCCGTCGGCATCGTCTTCAAGGGCTCCGGCTTCTACCGCACCGACAACCGCTCGTCGTCCTCGACGACCACGTCGACGACGACCCCCGCGAAGTCCACGGAGAGCACGAGCACCAGCTCCAGCGCCCCCGCTTCGACGCCCGCGCCCGCGCCGGCTCCCGCGGCCTCCAGCTAACGAGGCCGGTCGGCGTCCGCGCCGAGCAGTTGCGGGCACAACGTGTCCAGCAGCCGATACAACTCGGGATGTGCGCCCCAGTCGGCGACCAACTCCCTGAGCCCGTCCCTGGCGCGTGCGAGCAGGACCGCCGCGACCTTGTCGCCCTCGGCCGTGAGCCGCAGCGACTCGCCGTCCGCTGAACGCCTGACCAGTCCGGCGGCCACCAACTGGTCGGCGTACGGCTTGCCCTCCGCCCGCGTGACCTTCCCGCGGTCGGCCAGGTCCTGGCCGCGCACCCATCCCTCACCGTCGAGCCTGGTGATGATCCAGACGCCTGCCGGAGGGATGCCGTCGAGCCCGGCCAGCAGGCCGAGCCTGGCGTAGTAGTTCCTGCGCAGGTCGGCGTCCGCCAGCCGTACCAGACCGCGCTCCACCTCGGCCAGGGAGGAGCGCTCCGCCGAGGTCGCGCCCAGGCCCTCGCCGATGTCGACGGCTCCCACCGTCTTCCTGAGCGGCTGTTCCGGGATGAACCACGACAGCAGGAACGCCACCAGCATGATCGGCGTGGCCGCCGTGAACACGGTGGAGATGGCGTCGGCGTAGACGTGCAGGAAGTCGGCCGCGAGCGCGGGCGGCAGCCGCTTGATGATCGTCGGGTCGGCCTGCACCTGCGCGGGGTCGAACCCCGCGGGCAGCCGCACACCCGCGATGAGCTGCCGCAGGTCCTCGTCGAGCGTCGCGGTGAAGATCGACCCGAGGACGGCGACGCCGAACGAGCCGCCGATCGAGCGGAAGAACGTGGCGCCGGAGGTGGCCACGCCCAGGTCCTCGTAGCCGGCCGCGTTCTGGACGACGATGACGAGCACCTGCATGGTCATGCCGAGCCCCACGCCGAGCACGAGCAGGTCGACGCTCATGGTGAGCGTGGAGCTGTTCTCGGTCAGGCGCGAGAGCAGGAACATCCCGATCGTGGCCACGGCCGTGCCGACGATCGGGAAGAACCTGTAGCGGCCGTAACGCGAGATGGCCTGGCCGCTGATGATCGACATGGTGAGCATGCCGGCCATCATCGGGAGCAGGTGGATTCCCGACAGGGTGGCGCTCACGCCGTACACCACCTGCATGAACAGCGGCAGGTACGTCAGCGCGCCGAACATGCCGAACCCGACGACGAAGCCGACCACGGACGACATCGTGAACGTGCGCGAGGCGAACAGGCGCGGCGGCATCACCGGCTCGGCGGCCCGCCTCTCCACGAACCACCAGCCAGCCAGCATCGCCACCGCCGCCAGCCCGAGACCCCAGATGACAGGGTCGGACCACGGGAAGGTCGTGCCGCCCCACGTCGCCAGCAGGACCAGGCAGGACGTCGCGCCGCCCAGCAGGACGATGCCCGCGTAGTCGATCGTGTGGCGGGTGCGCGTGGTACCGCCGGGCAGGACGGCGACGATCACCACGAGGGCGACGGCGGCCACCGGCAGGTTGACGTAGAAGACCCAGTGCCAGGACAGGTTGTCGACGAAGAAGCCGCCGAGCAGCGGGCCGACGATGCTCGACACGGCGAAGACGGCGCCGAAGAAGCCCTGGTACTTGCCACGCTCACGCGGCGGGACGACGTCGCCGACGATCGCCTGCGCGAGCACCATCAGCCCACCGCCGCCGAGGCCCTGCAGCGAGCGGAAGGCGATGAGCTGCCCCATGGACTGGCTGAGACCGCAGAGGGCGGAGCCGATGAGGAAGATGACGATCGCGGTGATGAAGAGGCCCTTGCGGCCGTACTGGTCGCCCAGCTTGCCCCAGAGCGGGGTGGAGACGGTGGAGGCGAGCAGGTAGCCGGTGACGACCCAGGAGAGCTGCTCGAGACCGCCCAGGTCGCTGACGATGGTGGGCAGGGCGGTGGAGACGATGGTCTGGTCGAGGGCGGCCAGAAGCATGCCGAGCATGAGCGCGACGATGATCAGGCCTAGGCCTTTGCAACGCTCTGGCATGGTTTCTTCTCCTTGAGGCGCTCGTACGGCCGAGCATACTCTTTGCGATCATTTGTTCACTCACCGGAGTAACCGCACGCCGTAGCCTTGCCACCGCCGGTGAATCCGCACGCGTCGCCTCGCCGGCGCCGGATCACTCGCACGCCGTAGCCTCGCCACCGCCCGTCGATCCGCACGCGTCGCCTCGCCGGCGCCGGTCGATCCGCGCGCTGTCGCTTCGCCGCCGCCGCCGGTGGACCGCCGGCTGGGCGTCGGTCAGCGGCCTGGGTCGCCCGGGTAGGGGAGCTCGGGGATGTGGCGCCGCCACTCGTCCGCCGAGATCGGGCCACCGGCGCGGGCGCGGACGGCCCCGGCCGCCCTGCCCCGCTCGATCGGAAACGCCCGGAGCGAGCCGTCGCCACCGGTGATGTACAGGACGCCGTCGCCGAAGGCCAGCGCCGCTACGCCCTCCGGGTAGCCGGTGATCGGAAGGCCCATGACCCTGCGGCCGTTCAGGTCCCACAGGCGCACCACGGAGCCGTCGCTCACGGCGAGAACGCCCTCCGGCGAGATGCTCACGTGCTCGCCCGCGAGCTCCTGCCCGGCGAAGGCGTAGCCGACGCGCCGCCACGTCCGGGTGTCGAGCAGCACGAGCCTGCCGCGGACCAGCGCGTCGCTCACCGCCAGCGTGCGCCCGTCCGGGCTGAAGGCGGCGCCCGACACGACCATGTGCCCCTGGATCCCGACCCTCCTGCCGGACCTCACGTCGAACACCTGGAGCCCGCCCCCCTCGGGGTCCTTGGACGCGAGCATGCCGCCGTCACGGCTGAGGGCGGGGCCGGTTCCCGCGGGCAGCCGGCCCGTCCGCCTGCGGGCGGCCACGTCGTACACGTCGACGGAGGAGCCGGCCACCACCGCCATGACGCGGCCGTCCGGGCTGAACGCGGCGTGCGATCCGGGGAACGAGCCGAGCTTGGAGCCGGAGTCGACGTCCCACAGGACCACGGCCGAGGCGGTGGGGACGGCCACAGTCCGGCCGTCCGGGCTGAGGGCGGGCGCCCCGACGTCGTCGCCCACGCCGGGGACCTTGGCGATCCGCCGCCTCGTCGCGGTCTCCCACACGGTGACCCACGCCTTGTGGGCGAGGGCCAGCCGCTTCCCGTCAGCGCTGAAGCCCGCGCCCGCGAGAGCGGAGAACAGCCGGAACCGCGGGCCGGGGAGTCCTGGAAGCACGGCCGGCGCGGTGAAGGCCGAGATGTCCACCGTGACGACGGTGGCCTCCGTCAGGAGGCGCACGGTCCGCCCAGCCGTCCGGATCGCACCGGCGCCCCCGCCGATCTGCACGACGTGGGACATCACCGGTTCGAGGTCGTCAATCCGCCACAGCCTGAGCGTCCCCTCGTCGCCCAGCGCCGCCACGAACCCGCTGTCGGGAGTGAAGGCCACCTGACCCTTGTACGGCAGGTCCAGGTCGTCGTTGCTCCGCCACGCGCCCTTGGCGACGTCCCAGAGCCGGAACGACGACTCCCCCGTCCGCAGAGCGAGGACGCCGCCGTCGGGGCTCCAGGCCATGGCCTCGGCGGGCAGTCCCGCCAGGATGCGCCGCCGCTGGAGGTCCCACACCTTCCAGGTGCCGTCGTCCAGCCCGAACGCGGCCAGCCTGTCCCCCGGGCCGACGACCATGGCGGACGCCGCCGGAAGCCCGGTGATCCACCGGCGCCCTGCGATGTCCCAGAGCGACGGCCGAGAGGTCGCGGCGTCGCTCGCCACGAGCATCCGCCCCGTCGGGCTGAAGGTCGCCGTGCCCGCGGGGAGCGCGGGCCCGACCGGCCTGCCCGAGGCCACGTCCCACAGCCTGACCTTCTCGCCCGCGGCAAGCGCCAGCGTGCGGCCATCGGGACTGATCTCCACGGCCGAGACCCCCGCGCCCACCCCCTCGAACGAGGTGACCTCACCGGTCCGCCGGTAGAGCCGCACGCTCCCCCCGGCCACCGACACGAGGGTGTCCCCGTTCGCGCTCAACGTCCGCACCGCGCCCGGCGGGGACTCGGGATCGGTGAACGTGGCCACCTCCGGCTGGGCGAGCGAGCCGTACAGGGCGGCGCGGGCCTCCATCACAGGGGCGAGGTCGGCGGCCGCGACGCTGAGCCGCATCGCGGTCACCGGCTCAGGCCCTCGCAACTCCTCCGCCCGTGCCGCGACGACCCTGGCCATGGACTCCAGGTGCTGTTCTGCCATGACCCGCCGCTGCCGGTCGGCGACGACGGTGGCCACGACCGCGACCACCAGCAGGACAGACAGTGCGGTGATCACCAGCCCTCGCCGTCTCGAGGCACGTCGCGCCAGGGCCGTACCCGCCTCGAGGAACGCGGCCTCACGCCGGGTCAGCGTCAGATGCCGCCTGCCGGTCGCCGCCCAGCGGAGCGCCTCCTCCAGCGCCGCGCCGCGGTAGACGTCGCCGCCGGTCTCCCAGCGCCGGGCGGCGTCGCTCAACGCGCGATGGATGGGCAGGCCGTCCCGCTCCTCGTCGATCCAGCCCCTGAGCCTGGGCCAGGCCCGGTGCAGCGCCGGATGGACGATCGCGACCGAGTCGTCGAGCAACCCGGCGGAGCGGTAGGCGCGCAGGACCTCGGCCGCCTCCTCCGGCAGCTCTCCCGGCGGAACGGTGCGGGTCATCTGGTCGTCGGTCAGCCGCAGGAACACCTGAGGGGCCATGGCCTGGTCTGATGGGCCGAGCCCCTCGTAGACCGCCTCGGCGACCTCACCCAGCGACGGGTCCTCGTACGGGGTGTCCAGCGCCACCGCCGCCGGAGAGACCATCGCATCGAAGCCTGTCACCGGGATGCCAGCTGTTTGGACGCCCGCCTGGAAGTCCTTCGGGGAGCTCGCCGCGTGGGAACCCGTGGCCGGGGAGCCTGTCGCCTGAGAACCCGCCGCATGGCCGCCCGCCGCCTGGGAGTCCAACGGGGAGATCGCCGCCTGGGAGCCCGTCGTCGGAGAACCTGTCGCCTGGGAGATCGCGGGGCGGCCGCTACCGAGCAGCCCCAGCAGCAGCGCTCTGGCACCAGGCCGGTCCTCCGGCCGTTTACGCAGCGCCGCCGACACCAGTGAGCGAAGTGGCTCGTCCAGCACGCTCACGTCGGGATCCATCGTGAGAACGCGGTGCATCACCCCGCCCAGGCTCTCGTCCTTGAACGGGTCGGAGCCGGTGGCCGCGTAGAGGATCACCCCGCCCCACGCGAAGACGTCCGCGGGCGTCCCCGCCCGCTGCCCGGTGAACACCTCGGGCGGCATGTACGTCGGCGTCCCCGCGACGAATCCCGTCGAGGTCAGCGACATCTCTGGAGTGCGCGCCACCCCGAAGTCGATCACCCTGGGCCCGTCGGGGCCGAGCATCACGTTGTCCGGCTTGAGATCCCGGTGGATCACCCCCGCCTCGTGGATCGCGGCCAGCGCCGTCGCGACCGCCGTCGCCAGCCGGTACAGCCGGTCCCCCGCCAGCGGGCCCGCCCCCTCCACGGCCTCCCGCAGGCTCGGCCCCGGCACGTACTCACTGACGATGTACGGCTCCGCCGCGTCCAGATCGACGGCGAGGATCTTGGCCGTGCAGAAGGAGGCCACCCGGCGGGCCGCGGTGACCTCCTTCGCGAAACGGACCTTGTCGGAGGTGTGAAGCACCTTGATCGCGACCCTGGCGCCGGAGTCGTCGTACGCCTGGTAGACCACTCCCTGCCCGCCCGCGCCGAGCCGCCCGGCCAGCCAGTAGCCGCCCAGCCGCTGAGGGTCTCCGGGGAGAAGAGCCTCCAGGTTCATCCCACGACCTCCGAGGGTTTCATGCGTTGGAGGTTTGACGTCGTCGATCGCCCACAAGTTGTCGGCGCGGGGATTCCACCCCTTGTGACCAGCGCAAGTATCGCGCGACGAGGGAAGCCCCGGCCAACCACTGCCCGCCCCCACAGGCTGCCCGCCCATCGCTCGACACGACGCGCAGGGCGCCCAGTAGGCGCCACCCCAGCCCCGCAATGACACCCGCAGCCACCATCACTCCAGCCGGCACCACACGCAACCAGGCGTCATCATCCAGCCAGCACCACACCCCGCGCGCACCACCACCCCAGCCCGCGATCACACCCCCGCAGGCCTATCACCACACGCGCGCAGACATCATCACCCAGCCGACACCACATCCCGCGAGCACCGTCACCCCAGCGTTCGACCACACCCCCGCAGGCCCAGCGGCCCAGCCAAACCACGCGCGACCAGACGTCATCACCCAGATACACACCCCGCGGGCATCATCACCCCAGCCTGCGACCACACCCCGCCGGCCATCACCACACCGCGGCAGACCCATCACGGTCACGTCCAGGTTGCGTCCACGGACGTGGTGTACGAGTTTTCGCTGGTGACAAGCGTGGCGTCGTGAAATGAGGACGGCCATCGCGTGATCCTTCAGGTTGCGAAACCAAGATCGAAGGAGAGAAAGCGATGGCCGTGCCCAACAGTGTGGACCCCAGCGCCTGGCTGGCGGAGCAGATTCAGCAGCAGGATCCAGATCTGTTGCGATCCATGGTGAAGACCATGGCCGAGACGTTGATGTCGGCCGAGGCCGACGGCCTGTGCGGCGCCGGCTACGGCACCCGCAGCGACGAGCGCACCAACCGCCGCAACGGCTACCGCACCCGTGACTGGGACACCCGCGCGGGCACCGTGGAGCTCGCCATCCCAAAGCTCCGCTCAGGCTCCTACTTCCCCGACTGGCTGCTGGAGCGGCGTCGCCGGGCTGAGCAGGCCCTGATCAGCGTGGTGGCCACCAGCTACCTGCTGGGCGTCTCCACCAGGCGGGTGGACAAGCTGGTCGAGCAGCTCGGCATCAAGAACATCTCCAAGAGCCAGGTCAGCCAGATGGCCAAGGTGCTCGATGAACAGGTGGAGGCATTCCGCACCCGGGCGCTGGATGCCGGGCCGTACGCTTTCGTCTGGCTGGACGCCCTCACCCAAAAGGTCCGCGAAGGCGGCCGGACCATCAACGTGCACGTGCTGGTGGCCACCGCGGTCAACGCCAACGGCAACCGTGAGGTCCTGGGGGTGGAGGTCACCTCGGCCGAGGACGGCGCCGGCTGGCTGGCGTTCCTGCGCGGCCTGGTCGCCCGCGGATTGGGCGGGGTTCAACTGGTCGTCTCCGACGCCCACGCCGGGCTGGTCGAGGCGATCGGCGCCACCTTGCCGGGCGCGTCCTGGCAGCGCTGCCGCACCCACTACCTGCGCAACCTTTTGACGACGGTTCCGAAGTCGGCGCAGCCGTGGGTAGCGACCTTGGTCCGCACCATCTTCGACCAGCCCACCGCCGAGGCGGTGGGCGCTCAGCACACCTGGGTCATCGACGCCTTGGAGGCCAAGTACCCGGCTGCCTGCGAGCACCTGGACGCCGCCCGCGAGGACCTGCTGGCCTTCGCTGTCTTCCCTCGCGAGGTCTGGAAGCAGATCTGGTCGAATAATCCGCAAGAGCGGTTGAATAAGGAGATCCGCCGCCGCACCGACGTGGTCGGGATCTTTCCTGACCGCGCCGCGATCATTCGGCTTGTCGGTGCGGTCTTGGCCGAGCAGACCGATGAGTGGACCGAAGCCCGCCGCTATATGGGCCTGGACATCCTCGCCAAGTGCCGTCTGCGCCTCGTCGTTGGCGACACACCGCAGCACAATCTACTTCCGCAGACACTTACCGCTTAACCTGCAGAAACAGGATCACGCGGAGATCAACTCATACACCACTCCGCTGGACGTGACCCTCGTCCAGCACCACACCCGCACAGAACCATCACCCCAGCCATCACCACGCGCGCACAGCACCATCACCCCAGCCAGCACGCAGACCACCGTCACCCGCGCTACACCATCCGGCACCATGTCCCCCACGGCATCGTCCACGAAGCCCGCTCCAGCACCCCGTCTGCCCCACCGCACCACTGCCTTGTCCGCGCCCGCCCACCTCGCAAGGCGGACCGAACGCCCAGCAACCGTCAAGCGGACCCGCTCCCACCGCCGCCAACCCCACCGGCTGCCTAGCCACCGCCGACGCCGACGCACGTCTGGCGACACCGCCATGGGAGGCCGACCGACCGCACATCTGGCGGCATCGCCTTGAGAGACGGCCTCGCCAGTGGACGGCGCCGACGCGGTCACCACGCCTCGGACCCGTCGCCTCACCCCAGGCCCCGAGCCATCGAAGAGACCCACCCCGCCGAGTTATCCACAACCCCCACCCGTTATCCACAGAACCCGGCTCCACTTGCCCTCCCACCCACCCCTTCCCGCTAATCTCTCGCCCATGGTCACTCGCGCAGACATCGGCGTCATCGGCGGATCGGGGTTCTACTCCCTGCTCGACGACGCCCAGGAAGTCGAGCTCACAACGCCCTACGGTCCGCCGAGCGACGTGGTAACGGTCGGGCGCATCGGCACGCGCTCCGTGGCCTTCATCCCGCGGCACGGCCGCGACCACCGCTACCCGCCGCACCGCATCCCCTACCGCGCCAACCTCTGGGCGCTCCGCTCGCTCGGCGCCCGCCAGGTCCTGGCCCCCAACGCCGTCGGCTCCCTCCAGCTCGAGCACGGCCCCGGCGCCATCGTGGTCCCCGACCAGCTCATCGACCGGACCTCCGGCCGCATTCAGACCTACTACGACGCCGGCGGCGCCGTCCACGTCTCCTTCTCCGACCCCTACTGCCCCGACGGCCGCGCGGTCGCCGTCTCCGCGGCCCGCTCCGGCGGCTGGAACACCGTCGACGGCGGCACCCTCGTCGTCATCGAGGGTCCCCGCTTCTCCACCCGCGCCGAGTCGCAGTGGTTCGCACGCAACGGCTGGACGATCGTCGGCATGACCGGCTTCCCCGAAGCCATCCTGGCCAGGGAGCTCGCCCTCTGCTACACCTCGCTGTCCCTCGTCACCGACCATGACGCGGGCGTGGAGGCGGGCGAAGGAGTCACCCACGACGAGGTGCTCCGCTTCTTCGCCACGAACGTGACCAAGATGCGCACGCTCGTCTCCGACGCCGTGCAGGCCCTCCCCGAGGAGCGCACCTGCTCCTGCGGCTCCGCCCTGGACGGCATCAAGCTCCCCTTCGACCTGCCCTGACCCTGCGCCGGGACCGCAACCCACAAGATCCCGGGGTGCCCAGAGTTCCCGCCCATCCCTCCGCACGCTCCGTGCCCACGGAGCCCTCCCCACGGCGCAGACGGCCGAGCGCGGCATCCCGCTCGGCTGCAGGGTGGTAGTCCGTCGGGAGGGCAGCGGACCCTCAGCCGCGAACCCGCCAGGCCGCCCCGTACAAAGCGCCTCCTGACCGAGCCCGCACGTCATCGCGAATCGCCCTCTGACCGAGCCCGCACGTCATCGCACGTCACCTCCGGAGCAAGCCCGCCTGCCACCACAAACCGCCATCTCGCCGGCGGGCCCGCCATCTCCCCGGCCAGCACACCTGCCATCACCAACCCCCCGGCCAACGGCCGCCATCACGCTCCGCCTCTCAGCCACGAGCGTCTTCCCTCGCGCCCTGTGGTCGCCGTGCAGCGCCTTGGACCCCACCCGCCCCACCCCGTCATCAGATCCCCACTCCACCGATCCCCTGGAGTCACCCATGCGCGCCTGGATCCGCGCCTTCGGGCGGCGACGCCGGCTGATCGCGGCCGCGCTCGCCGCCCTCTCTCTCGCATGCGCGCTCACGGTCCTCCGCCCAGGCCCAGGCCCGACCACCACCGTCCTCGTCGCCGCCAAAGACCTCAAACCTGGCGTCCTCCACGAAGGCGACCTCCACAAGGCCCGGCTCCCCGCGGATGCCGTACCAGACGGCGCCCTGACCACCGGTGCCGTCGGTCGCACCCTCGCCGCCCCCATGCGCCGCGGCGAGCCCCTCACTGACGTACGCCTGCTCAACCCCGCCCTTCTGGCCACCCTCCCGCCGGGTACGGTCGCCATGCCGGTCCGGATCGCCGACGCCGACGCCGTACGCCTGCTCTCCCCTGGCGACGCCATCGGCGTGCTCGCGGCATGGGACACCGGCCAGCCCGCCCAAACCGTGGCAGAGCGGGTCCCGGTCATCACCATCCCCGCAGGAGAGACCGACGGCGGCGCGCTCATCGTGCTCGCGGCCAGCCCCGACCAGGCCAGAATGCTCGCCGCCGCCCAAGCCGGCGGACGCCTCTCAGTGACGATCAATCCGCACTTACAGTGATGAAGCCGATACGATTTGTGACTATGAGTGGATTCAAGAAGTTCCTCGTCCAGGGCAACGTCATCGATCTGGCCGTCGCGGTGGTCATCGGCGCGGCGTTCGGCGCCATCGTCACGTCCTTCGTCGCGGACCTGCTGACTCCCCTGATCTCGGCGTTCGGCGGCCTACCCGACTTCAGCTCCCTGACACTCAAGGTGGGCGAGGCTCAGTTCAGGTACGGCAACTTCCTGAACACGCTGGTGTCCTTCGTCGTCATCGCCGCGGTCGTCTACTTCCTGGTCGTCAGGCCGTACTCCCGCCACAAGGAGCGCGCCGCGGGACGCGAAGAGGTCGCACACCGCGAATGCCCCGAATGCCTGTCCGAGATTCCCAGGGCCGCCTCCCGCTGCTCGCAGTGCTGCGCCGAAGTCGCCCCCGTCTAGTGCAACGCCGCATTGATCCTGCGAGGGGCCTGCGTGGCTCGGGAGGGCCGGTCAGTTCTTGGTGAGGACTGTCGCGAGATGGGACAGCGCGTTGTTGGTGGCGATGAGGTCGAAGGCCGCGGGGTCGAACTGGTCGGCTGACTCCAGGCCCAGCCATTCCAGCCGCTCTTCATGTTCGTCATGGGCGGGGTCGGCAAGGACTTCCAGCAGATCGCCGTATCCCCAGATGCCGCCGCAGTCTTCGGGTGGGCAGGCGCGTCGCCCCGCCAGACACCGAGGGTAGGCGATGCCTGGCTCGGCGGGGATGACAGCCTCGATCTGGAGGGTGTGCTCCCAGTCGTCGCCGAAATCGTAGGTATAGGCCAGGCGGTCCCCAGGTGCAGGGGTGACATGATCAAGGCGCTTGGTGGCTGCGTTGGCGATGCGCAACTCGCGGTCGGCGACTCCATAACGGCCCATGGCGTTCTCGAAGACCCACATGTGGTAGTCCTCCCAGCCGAACGCGGTCTGCAGGACACGGTGCAGGCCCGCCAGCGTGATAGCGGAAGGCACTTCCAGCCGCCGCCAGATGGGCGGCCGGGATCCGGCCAGCGTGACCTTGATTCGATGAGCGGCTGGCGTGCGTGGGGTGCCGGGGCTGCGCTGGGAGGTCATGGACGGCATCTTGCCGCACCACGGTCACGGACATGCCGGACGGCTCGAAATGATCACAATGGTTGACCGAGACATTCCAAGCCCGCCGCGCCCCGACGCGCAGTCCGTTCACCGTGACCTGGCCGGAGCACACGACGCTGGTCCAGATAGCCCGGTCGCGGACTGAGCCGCTGCGGCGCGTTCAACGGGCCAAGGTCGCCCTGGCCGCCGCCGCAGAGAACTCCAACGCCGCCATCACGCGTGAGCTGGGCCTGCATATCGCCAAGAGCACCGACTCCAGGTCCGCCCATCAGGGCAATGAGTCGATCTTCGGGTCGTACTCCCAGTGCCAAGGCTCGTAAGGGTTGCTGTAGGCCCAGTCCGGATGGAACCAGCCATACCGCTTCGAGTTGGCCTCCATCCACCTGAACTGCGCCGTGCCCGCGCTCTGCACCCCACCACACAGGTCCACGGCCATACCGAGCCCGTGGTTGCTCCGCCCCGGCACCGCCGCGAACCCAGGCCTGCGGTAGTAGACCGACTGCTGCTCGGCCAGCGTCCGGTACGCGTCGGTGACGCACATCTGCTGCCCGAACTGCCTCTTGTACGCCTCGTTGAGCGAGACGAAGGCGATGGCCGCGTCCGCCCGCAACAGGTGCCCCCGCTGCTGGATCGGACACAGGATGCTCTTCGGGATGAGCCCGTTGGGATAGTCGGTGGTCGCGTCGATGCGCAGCGGATTGCACGCGAACGCCGCACGACCCACCTTGTCGATCTTGATGCCCATCTTGACCAGGGCCTTGGTCAGCGACTGCACGACCTTGTCCGACCGCTTCGTCAGCGTGGCGACCTCCGCCTCCACCTGAGCGGCGGCCAACAGGTTCGTGGCCCGCATCTCCTGCGCCTCGGCGGCCAGCCGCTGCTTGTCCGCGTAGGCCTTCGAGATCTCGTCCACCTGCAGCTGCCTGGCCTGCGCGAGCACGCTCGCGTCGCTCTGCGAGCGCATCAACGCCATACTCGCGTCCCCGTCCCCGGACAGGAACGGCGCGATGCCGTCCGCCACAGGCTGCTGGTACACCAGCTCCACCAGGTCCGCGATCGGCCGCCGCATCTGCGTCAGCGTCGCCTGGGCCGCCGACAGGTCCTTGAGCTTCTTGTTGAGCTGGTCGTTGGCCGCCTTCAGATCACTGGTCCGCTTGTCGAGCACCTTCTGCGCGGCCGCCAGCTCGTTGGCGGCCTTCTCGGCTTCCTTGCGCAGCGCCGTCAGGTCAGGAGCCGCCGACAGGGAGTCGGCCACCGCGCCGTCTCCGACAGCACCCTCCACCACGCCGCCCCCCACCACCGCCTCGACAACGGCGTCGGGCAGGGGGTCGCCGGCGTGGGCAGGCCCAGCCGAAATCCCCACAAGCACCGAAGAGATCGCCGTGACGACCGCGATCAGACCCACTGATCGAGGGGCTGACACGTTCGATTCCTCCGTTTGCGAACTCGTTACCTGGGTCAGGCACGCACGTTACTACAGCCGTCTCAGTGTCCGGACCGAACTCCCGACAGCCGTTATGCTCCGAACGCGCCATTTACGTATCTTCCAAGCCCGGATTCCTACGCCTGCCTCCGCTGATACTCCTGACAGAGCTCCCACAACCAGGTCTCGGCCCACTCGTCAGGACAGCCGCTCCGCCGTACCGGCTGCTGCCTCGCACGCCGCTCCCGCTCCGGCCGCGGACGCGCCTCCACCGGCCTCCCAACGGCCTCCTCAAGCCGGGGTACGGCAGCAGCCCCCCGCTCCCGCCGTTCCACCCTCAACGGCAACGGCACCAACTCGCGGTACCTCCGGTCAGCGTGCGGCGGCGCGGGCGCGAGCATCGGCGCGAACGCCACCCGCCCGCCACGCCGCTCCGCCACCGCCCGACCACCTGCCTGCCGTTCACTCATCCCGGCGGCACCGACGGCCGCGTCGTACCCCACGAGCTCCCCCGCCAGCAGCCCCCCGGCCAGAATCGCCGGCGCGAGCAACGCCGCGAACAGCGCCACAGGCCGCCCCGCGCCCCGCCTACTTCGTCGCTTGCTGGTCACGAGCGCGACGTTAGCCACGCGGCGTGTCTGATCACGGGACCGCTTGTCATGCCTTTACCGCAGATCAGAGCACCCATGACTGATCCGTCGAAACTTACCTGGGCCTGATGTCACACGCACTGCTCGTCTTTCGCTAGGCTTGGGTGCGTCCGCCTCCGTAGCTCAGGGGATAGAGCACCGCTCTCCTAAAGCGGGTGTCGCATGTTCGAATCATGCCGGGGGCACACAGTTGATCAGCCATTTCGGCACCTGACCTGCGGCTTCTCAGTCGCAGGTCTTTTGCTTGCTAGGCCATTGAGAGCAGCCATATGCAGCGGTAGGTCAGAGACCTGGGGACATGCTGGGGACGATCAAGAAGGCGTTTCCCGACGTCAGGAAGCGATCGCCCCTCGTTCGGCTCGACCGGGCAGGCTGAGCGAGACGGGTTACCCCTACGCTGAAGCGCCATGCAGCGTCTCGCCCTCTTTGACCTCGACAGGACACTCATCGACCTGGACGCCGCGTTCCTGCTGTGGGCCGAGGAGTTCGCCCAGGAACACAAGCTGGGCCGCAGAGCTGTGCGGTGGCTGGTCACCCTGGACCGCAACGGGCTCCCCCACCGAGAGCTGTTCTTCGCCAAGGTGCGCGAGCACTTCAAGCTGTCGACACCAGCGGCTGCCATGTGGAACGCCTATCGGCGCCGCATACCGTACCTCGTGCAGTGTTTCCCCGGAGTAGTCGACGACCTAGGCCAGCTCCGCGCGGACGGGTGGCGAGTCGGGATCGTCACCAACGGCACCGCGGACAACCAAATCGGCAAGATCCAGCAGACCGGGCTCATCGACGTGGTGGACGGCTACGCCCTCTCGGGCGCCGAAGGTGTCCGCAAGCCCGAGACCGGCCTGTTCGAGATCGCCGCGCGGCGATGCGGTGCAACGCTGGCCGAGGGCGGATGGATGGTCGGCGACAACCTCGTCGCCGATATCGATGGAGGCCGGGCGGCAGGGCTAGGCACGATCTGGATCAATCGCGATCCACGGCACGGCCGTGAGCACCGGGCCGACCACATCGCGAACGGCGTTGAAGAGGCCATTCGGCTGATGCGGCTGGGGAGCAGGTAGGTGGCTGTGACCGGAAGTTCTGGCCCCAGTCGAACGAGACCTCTGGCCCTACCTGATGAACCAGGCGGATGTTCGTCAGAATTGACCCACAGACCAGCATTGACGGTGGGGCCGATGTGCTCGGGCCTGGTATCGGGCAAGATCACCCCATGCGCCTGGCTCGCAACCCCCTCGCCCTGCTCTTCTCCGGGGCCATCGGACTCGCCTCGCTCCTGACGCTCTTTGAGGTGAGCACTCCCGGCCTGTCCTACTGGGCATTGCTGCTGGTGCTGTACTGGCTGGCGCTCGCCATCACCTGGTCCGTATTGGTTGCTCTTCGCCCGGGCCGGCGGGCGTGGCCGCCCTGGATGTACGTCCCACTCGTACTGGTGCTGGGCACCGTACTGCTGGTCACGGTCGACGCGCCCCTGCACACGCGCTTCGCACTGTCGGAATCGAGCCTGGAGCGCTACGCCCGGTCGGTGCGCGACGACGACGATGGCCGTGATCGGTGGCGGGGCCTGTATCAGGTGGGCTACACGGAGAAGATCCCGGGAGGAGCGCAGTTCATGGTCACCTCGCTCACGATGAATTGGAAGAGCTACGGCTTCGCCTACATCCCGGATCGGGTACCGGGCCCGGACGAGGTCTGGTACGAGCATTTCAAGGGCCCTTGGTACATCTGGACCGATGGGCCCTGAAGGCCCCGGACGGCTGGGCCGATCAACTCGTTCACCGCGCGCCCTCAAAATCGTTGACTCTTCGGGGCCAGAAGACTCGTTCAAAGCCAGGTAGGGCCGTAGAACCATCCGCCGTGACGATCGCTGACGGTGGCTGATGTCCGTAACCGGTCGGGGCGATCGCCGCCGCAGGACCTCCTTCGTCGGCCCCACGGCATCGGTGACCGTGGCTGACGTTGCCGCGTCCCTCCCGCAGCACAGCAAGAGGCCCCGGTACGTGACCGGGGCCAGATGGACGAGCTTTCGCTACCCGAGGGCGTTATTGATCTTTCCGTTGATGTGGTCTTGCTGGCCGTCAATGCACTTGGCGTAGACGCGGAGCAGGACGTCGACGCTGTGACCAGCGCGCTTGGCTACTTCGGGGGCGGGGACTCCCGCGTTCAGCCAGAGCGAGACGGCAGCGTGCCGAAGGTCGTACGGGCGGGCAGCGAGAGATGAAGCGATCTGAGCCGGAGTCAGGGCGAGCTTGCGAGCTCCCTGCCAGACGTAGGAGTAGGCCGAACTGGAGTAGGAGCCGCCTGTCTCGGTGTGGAAGAGCCTGCCATCTTTGGCGAGGCCATACGCCTCGATGTGCTCGCGAAGGATGGCGACCAGGGCGGGCGGGATAGGGATCTCTCGTGTCTCCTTGTCCGCCCGGTGCTTGAGACGGCGGGATTCGTGGGTCTGGCCGCTGTCGGTCCAGCGCTTAGTACTTTGCGGCCGGGCGCGCTCCAGGACGATCAGGCCCCATCCCGACTCTGGCAGGGTGCAGTTCCTCTCCCTGAGGTCCGCCGCCTCTTCCGGGCGAAGCGCCGCGTAGTACAAGCATGCGAAGAGTGCCTTGAGGCGCGCGCCACGCTTGCGACCGACCTTGGGCGCGGCGTCGAGGAGCTGACGAGCCTGGGCAGGGTTGACGACGGTTCGAGGATCGACAACGGTGACAGCCTTGGGCGGGGTCCACTTGATGCCATCGAGCGGATTACTCTCGAACACCTTCTGTTCCACCGCCTGCTCCAGGAGGTGATGAAGGATCGCCCGCTTGCGCCGCACGGTGTTCGCCCCGGCGGTCTTTCCTGCAAAGGTCTCCGAGATGGCGTGAAGTGCCAGGCGCAGCGTGGACGGCTCCCCCAGCGCCGTCAACGGCAGTGACGCCTTCTCCAACCAGTGCAGGGCCGCGGTCTGCTCGTCGGTGAGCTTCCCCCTCCGTTCCTTGGGGATGAGCGCGTGAGTACGGAGCGCCGCGCGCAGCTCTTCAGCATCGGGCCGCCCTGGAACATCGGCCACCAGTGCGGGCACGAGCGTAAGCATTGCGTAGGCGTCTGTCTCGCGAGTCCGGGCAGCCGACGTGCGCCAGCGCCGCAGGACATAAGCCTGCGCGAACTCCAGGAACGAAGGACCGGTCAGCTCAGGTGCCAGCATCGACACGGGAAGGCCCGTAGCCAGGTCGAATGCTTCTCCGTTCCTTGCCGCTTGTCGAAGGTCGGTCAGGAAGGCATTGGCCAGGCCTTTCGTGCGAAAGCTCTTGCTCTTGGGCTTGCGCGCCACCGTCCAGCGGACGATGAACGCCGCCGTGGGACGGTCGGAACGGTGCTGAATCTCGCCAACCTTCACGTCGTAGGTGGTGTTCATGCAGTCCTCCGCCGAGAGTCGAGCCAGGACACGAGGTCGCTGCGCCAGACGCGCAGTTCGTGGTTCGGGAGCTGGACGCAGACGGGCGCGTTCCCGAGTTCGCGCCAGCGGTAGAAGTGCGGCGAGAGATCCCACCCAACTCGTCGAGGACTTGGGCGACAGTCAGCAGCTCGTCACGACGACTCATCAGGCACCGCCCATATCCGGGAGGCGGGCACCGGTCAGCGCAGCGGCGAGGAGTTGATCCCCGGCTGAGTGGCCCTTGCCCGCGTACTCCCATTCGCTGATCACGAGGACGGTGTCTTCGTCGAAGAGCGGGAGGCGTCCGGTGGTGATCTCGTGGTCGCGGGCGTGGTCTTCGCGGGCGGCGCGGAGTGCGCCGAGGGTGGTGGAGTAGCGGCGGGATCGGGTGGAGAAGTGCCCCTTGAAGCCGAGCATGTGTGCCCACCGGGTGAGGTGGAGGTCGGCCAGGTCCACGATGGCGCCCAGGCGCAGGCATTCGGCGATCAGGCGTTTGGCGTGGTCGCGGAGGTTGAAGGCGTCGAGGTCGTCGAGCGGACTTATCCGACGGTCGAGGGTGCCGACGCACTCAGCCGCCTTGGTGGCGTACTTGGCGATGTAGCCCGCCACGGCCTGTTCGGTGAGGTCGCCGCTCAGGGTGATGGGGCGGATGTCGAGTTGGGCGCCCCACTTGAACAGGCGCGCCGGTTGGTCGTCGACGGCTGGGACCAGGGCGCCGACGACCCGGGCGGCGTGCCGTACGGCTTGCTCCAGTGTGTCGGCGGTGGCCCAGGCCGGGGGCGGTGTGGTGGGGCCGTCGGGTCCGTCGAGGCGGATGACGGCGTGGAAGTGGACGACGCCGCGCCGCTGGTATTCGGCGACCTTGGCGAAGGAGACGGTGAGGTGGTCGCGCAGCTCGCGCAGAGCCAGGCCGCCGAGCTTGGCCAGGTGCCGGCGGAGGGAGTCGGCCAGGCGCTTCCACAGCAGCGGGGCCAGGGCGTTGAACAGGACCGAGCCGGTGTAGTCGTAACAGTCAGGGCAGAGCGGTTCGCCGAGGCCGGGATCATCGGGGCCGTGCTTGGCCGTACAGGACATGACCGTGCCGTGCGGGCAGGTAGGTGCGTTACGGCGGGCGTGGCACGGTCCGGTGTCTCTGCGGGTGTGGACCGCCCCGAAGGACGGGGCGGTAAGGGTGACGAAGAGCGTGGGATGGTCGGTGACGGTCTCGGGGACGCCCTTGCCGCCGATCAGGCCCGCGCGGATGAGGTGGTAGGTGTCGGCGCGGTAGATCTCGGCGCAGGTGGGGCAGCGGGAAGCGCGGCGGGTCTTGCAGGGCAGGCGGAGGACGCCGTCAGGTTCGTGGCGGGTGGTGTAGCGGTGCAGGAGTTGGCCGGTGGCGGCGTCCCAGTGCTCGACCTTGCCGCGCAGGTGGATCGGTTGGCGGCATCCGCCGGTGGCGCGGATCTGGGCGGCCCACCGGTCGTAGTCGGGGGCGTTGAGGCGGGTGATCAAGCCGTTGAGTAGGTGCGCGTTGGTGCGGTTCGTGGGCAAGATAGAGACCTCCTTTCACTCGTTCGGGTGGAGGGATGGCCCCCGACCTGGCAGGCGTCTTGGCGGATGTACGGCCAGGCCGGGGGCGCCGCGCGTTAGGCGCCGTGGTTGTCGATGCCGGTGCCGTGACAGTCGGCGCAGGCCTCGCCCTCGCTGTCGAGGCCGGCCCCGTTGCAGGTGCAGCAGCGGTAGCGCGTCATATGGGTCACCTCCCTTCGCGGGGCGTGGTGTTGACGTAGACCCGCCAGTGATGGGGTTTGGCGCGGTCGGGGTAGGCGCGCGAGACGCCGGAAACGGTGAAGTTCAGGCGAAGCCGGAACAGGGCGTCGATGATCTCGGTGCGGGTGCCGTCGAGGCGGATTCGCATGATCGTTCGCCTGTCAGGTGATCGCGATGTTGTCGCGGTAGCTGTTGCTGGCCTCATGGCGGGCGCGGGCGTTGGCGAGAACGGCGAGCGCCTCGTAGCGGACGGGGCCGAAGCTGAGCGCCGTCTTGTAGTGGCCGAAGGGCAAGTCCTCGGGGTCGATCTCGGTACCGAGGAGAGCGGCAACGTGGTCGATGTCGGCCCGCATCGCCTTGTCGTCGGCCCTGGCCGGGAAGTACTGCACGCTGATGCCATGCCAGGGCAGCGGGACGTCCGGATTGGCCTCGAAGTAGGCCGCAAGGTCACGCAGTCCGGTGATCACAGTGGTTCGGTGGTCGGTCATTGGTGCTCTCCCTTCGGTCAGGCGGTTCGCAGGGTGTGGAGCAGGTCGGAGGCGAGCTGGTTGGAGACGCCCAGGCGGGCGCGGAGGGCGTCGCGGGTAATGGGTCTGCCGTGCCGGGCGTGGTGTTCGTCGGCGACGCGGCGGGCGTAGTCGAGTAGGGCGGGCGCGGGGCCGGCCTCCGGCTCGTCCTCCCGTTCGTCCTCGGTCTCCAGGACGGGCGCGAGTTCTGGGACGGCGAGCGGGGACGGCTCAGGACTGGCGATCATCCGGCGTTCGAGCATGGAGACGGCGATGAGGAAGGCAGCCGCGGGCGTGGCAGCGGTGATCCAGCCCCACACCGTCGGCTCGGCCTGGGCCAGGTTGGCGGCCAGGGACAGGACGATGCCGCCGGACAGGACGAGGACGGGCCAGGTGATCCGGCCCCGCCGTACCCTGCCGGTCGTCTTGTCGCGCTGACGTTCGCGGGCGGCCATGACGCAGGTGAGGTCGATGCAGACGGCCACCGCCCAGGACATCCAGCCGGTCTGGCCGTGGTCGGCGGCGGTGTCGCGGATGTGGGTGAACGATCCGGCACCCGCGATGATGGCCAGGACGACGACCGGGCCGGTGTCGAGCAGCCGGCAGGCGAAGCGTCGCATCGTCACACCCCCTTTCCTGGGTTCAGGCGTTGACGGCTTGTGGAAGGTGGGCGGTGATCTCGTCCCAGCGCGGGGCGAGGTGGGCGTGAGTGCGGGCGGCGTGTTCGGCGGTCTGCTCGCTGACGTGGAAGGAGCGGGCGCGGTACCACTGGCCGTCTTGAGAGGCGACGATGGCGACGCCGGGTGTCTCGGCGGCGATGGCGCGGGCGGAGACGAGGGCGGCGGGGTCGAGGTCGCCGAGGGTCATGTTCGCGGTTTCGGGGTCGTTGACCCGGTGGCAGATGCGGCCCGAGCATTGGGCGCGCAGGGCGGTGACGCCGGGGCCGAGGTCGGAGCCGATCCGTTGGCCGCAGCAGAACAGGTAAATCCCGAAGGCGCGCCCGAGCTGAGCGACCCGCAGGAGGGCCGTCGACGCGCGTGCGATCTCGTCTTTCTCGCTTTTGTCGGCCATCAGGTACAGCTCTGCGAGCTCGTCCACCAGGACCACGATGGGGACGGGCCGGAGGGCAGGCGGGAGTTGCCAGATGTTGCGGGCCTGTGCCTGACGGCACAATCCCATCCGATCGACCATCAGGCCCACGAGGTCATCCAGCAGCGTCACGGACTCTGCGCGGGAGGTGGCCAGGGCCGAGAGCCGGGGCGCGTAGGGAGTGAATTCCACGCCGCCCTTGAGGTCGAAGCCGACCAGCGCCACAGGTTGCGGAGACAGGCCGACGATCAGGGCGTTGGCGAGGTTGGACTTGCCGGATTGTGTCGCTCCCGCGTTGACCCAGTGCGGGACGATCCGGAAGTCGACCACCCATGGCTTGCCGGTCTCCAGCCGTCCCACGGTGACCTTGAGCAGGTCGGGCGAGGGCGGCAGGTAGTCAACTTTGACGAGCGGGTCGCGCATGGTGGCCATGAGGACGACGCGACCGGGCCGGGGTGAGGAGACGCGGACCGCGTGCACGCCCCATGAGTGGGCGAGGCGCTCGGCGGCGTCGGCGTAGTCGCCGGGAATCTGGCCCTCCAGCGTCCACAGCGTGACGCGCCAGCCGTACCGGGTGGGCAGCGGCAGCCACATGAACGGTTTGGTGTCGACGGCGACGCGCTGGAAGCGTCGCCGTACCTTGACCAGGCCGGTGGAGGCGACCGCGCCGGGGGTGAGGGTGAACCACCAGCGTTGCCGCTTCTTGGTCAGCCCGCAGCCCAGCGCCACCCGACGCCAGGATGCCCGGACGGACAGGGCCATGAGCGGGAAGCCGACCGCGAGCCAGAAGGACGGGTAGTGGTAGCGGCGCCAGGCCCACAGCCCGGCCGCCACAGCGGCCAGGACTGTGAGCAGGAGCAGCGGGTCAGGCATTGGCGGCCTCCCGCGCGGGGAGCAGGGCTGAGGCGCGGTAGGCGATGCCCCACCGGCCGGCGATCTCCCAGACGTAGCCGAGCAGGCCGACGGCGGTGACCTGGTCGCCGGTCGTGATGGGCGGTTCGCCAGTGGTGCCGATCTTCACGAGTTCGATGCGGCCGAACTCGTCCTCAACCGAGACGGTGACCTCGAAGACGGTGTTGCCGTTCTTGTCGGTCTTGATCTCTCCGGTGTCGCGGTTGAGAACGCGCGGCTGTGGGGCCTTGACGCAGGTGATGGCGAGCTTGGTGGTGTCCACCGGGATCGGGACAGTACGCATAGGGTCTGGCCTCCTTATTTGTCCTAGCCAACATAGTTAACCTAGTTGGCTCAGTTGTCAATGTTGGCGTGGGTGACTTGGTGTGGTGAGATTGGAGCGATGGTCAAGCACACCGGGCGGCCCGGCTACCTCCAGATCGCTGACGATCTGCGCTCGCAGATCCGCGGCGGCTCCCTCGCGCCCGGCAGCCCGTTGCCCTCCACCGCCCAGCTCGCCGAGCGGTACGACGCGTCGCTGTCAGTGGTGAAGATGGCGGTCGGCATTCTGCGCAACGAGGGCCTGGTGATCGGCCAGCAGGGCAAGGGCGTGTTCGTCCGTGATGTCGACGCGGCAGCCCCGGCCGGGGATCTCGCGGGCGAGGTCGCCGACCTGCGCTCCGCCGTACAGGAGCTGTCGGTACGGCTCGCGCAGGTCGAGGAGCAGCTATCTACGTCCACGACACGCCCCGCCCCACGTAACCGGTAGCCATCCGGTCGCGAAGGCTCGCGCTCATGGCCCTGTCGGCGCGGTGAATGCTCACCACGATCATCACGAAGCCGACCAGGACGGCGATGCCGAGAACCGCAGCGACGACCAGCGCGATCATGACCAGATCACCCCAGTCTGGACGCTCTTGCGCGGGCCGCGCGGGGGACGGCGGGTCTGGCCGCGACGCGAACGCTTGCCCGCCTGCTTCCTGGCCCAGCGGTCACGCGCCAGGCACTTGAGGCAGCGGGCCTGTCCCTCGTCCAGGACCGCGCCGCACTCGCACGCGGGGGTCGGGTAGATCTCGTTTGTCATGTGATCACCACTCCTTTCAGTCGCCGTTCTTGCTTGCGAACTGAGAATGCGACGGAGTGTGAGGACGAGATCACTACAGGACGGGACATGTTCAAGACGTCCGGCTTACGATGTCGAGGTCCCTGGGCGTCCTCCCGGAGCAGGTGAGATGGCGAACGAACGGCTACGCGCGGCACTGCTGGAACGCGGGGTGAGCATCGCGGATCTGGCGGATGCGATCCGAGTCGATCCCAAGACGGTCGAGCGGTGGATCACCAAGGGGCGCGAGCCGTACCGAAAACACCGATATGCGGTGGCTTCCTACCTGGGCACGGACGAGACCTACCTATGGCCGGAGGCGCTCACACGCGAACAGGTGGCGTCGGCGTCCGAAAGCGAGGTCGTCCGCGTCTACCCGCATCGCTGGGCCGTACCCCGGGACGCGTGGGGACGTCTGTTCGCCGAGGCGTCCGAGGAGATCGGAGTCCTGGTCTACAGCGGCCTGTTTCTCGCCGACGACGCGGGCATGGTTCGGATGCTCGGCGAAAAGGCCGGCGCGGGCGTGCGGGTCCGTATTCTGCTGGGCGACCCTGACTGCGCCGAGGTCGCCCAGCGTGGCGAGGACGAGGGCATTGACGGTGGCATGGCAGCCAAGATCCGCAACGTCCTTGTCCTCTACCGGCCGTTGCGCGGACGGGAGAACGTGGAGATCCGGCTGCATCGGACGGTGCTCTACAACTCGATCTACCGCGCTGACGACCAGTTCCTCGTCAACACCCACGTGTACGGCACGCCAGCGGGCAACGCGCCGGTCTTCCATCTGCGCCGAGTCCAAGGCGGCGACATGGTCAACACCTACCTCGACAGCTTCGAGCGGGTATGGGCCGAGGCCATCCCGGTAGGCTCCTGAACATGGGCCGCCGCATCGACTTCTACGACGATCCCGCCGCGCCCAAGCCGAACAGCCTCGTCCCATCGGTGAACGTCGTGGTCACCAACGAGGCCGGGGACGTCCTGATGATCCGGCGCTCCGACAACGACAACTGGGCCGTCCCAGGCGGCGCCATCGACCTGGGCGAGTCGATCCCCGCCGCAGCCGTACGGGAGACCGTCGAGGAGACCGGCATCACGTGCGAGATCACAGGGATTGTCGGCACCTACAGCGACCCCCGCCACGTGATCCTCTACACCTCCAACGGCGAGGCCCGACAGGAGTTCTCGCTCGTCCTCACCGCGCGGGCGGTCGGCGGCGAGGCGACGCCGAGTGACGAGTCCCGTGAGGTCCGGTGGGTCCCCCGCAGAGAGGTCGCCGCGCTGCCGATGGATCGGTCGATGCGGATGCGGATCGAACGTTATCTATCGGGGGCGTCGTCGCCGTACATCGGCTGAGCCCGGCGCTCTTCCACGAACCGTCGTCCCCGGGGCAACCACTCCTTCACCGTGCCAGTCATGCAGCTCTCGGCGAAGGCGCACAGCTCGTCCATGAGGGCCTTCTCCTCAGCAGGATCCACCTCTCGCACCGCCGAGCCCTCCCACAGGCCCCCTGGGGCGAGGAAGCGAGCGGCGTGATCCGTTCCACGGAGTTCATCAAGGCAGAGGAGAGCGCCCATCGCGTCGTTCTGGTCGTAGCGACAGTCCAGCTGAGGGAGGTATCGATCCAGGTAGGCAGTCAGGAGGGCGGCGTCCTGCTCTTCGGCGAACCTGGCCAGCGCGAAGCAGTACGCTCCACCCGCGTAGACCATCTCACTTTCCAACAGCAGCGTTCCGAGCCGTTCCCGGAACCGCGTCCGCCGGTCGAGGCCGATCAGCCAGGCGGCGGTCATACGGGAGCGCCATTCGAAGGCCAGCAGCAGGTCAAGGTCATCATCGGTGATCCGTCGCGCATGTCTGGCCAGGGACCGCCCGAATCGGATCAGCTTCCGGTCAGGCAGGTCCATGAAGGAGCCCATGAGATGCCAGTACCGCGGGTACTCGCCTGTCTTCGTGCCGACATAACGTCGGACGACGGCGACCTGCTTGAGCTCGGACAGGGTCGGTAACCACATGGGGTCATCATGCCTGGATCGTGCAGTCCGGCCCATTCCCTGCGGTCACCGCGAGCGCCGTCGCCATCGCTCAGTGCTCCACAACTCGATCTACCGCGCCAACGACCAGCTCCTCGTCACCACAGGCGAGGCACGACAGGAGTTCTCCGTCGTGCTTACCGCGCGGGCGGTCGGCGGGGTGCCGACGCCGAGGGACGAGTCCTGTGAGGTCGGTGGGGCGCCTCCGCGGGAGGTCGCTACGTTAACGATGGACCGGTCGATGCGGATGAGGATCGAACGTTACCTAACCGGCGAAGGCGAGCCGTACATCGGCTGAATCAAGCCGTTCCCGCACGGTACGGACGGCGGACAGGATGCACGGGGTGGCCTTCTGGATGGTGCCGGTGACTAGGTGCTCGGGGCCGTAGCGGCTGCTGATCTCGGCCAGACGGTCTTCCACCTTGACCGGGAGGCCGTCGGGGCTGGTGGTCATGTCGCAGAAGGTGATGGCCTCGACCAGGTCGGGACGCTCCATCGGGAACTCGCGCTCCAGGATGTCGAGCAGGCCGCGGTCTTCGGCCTCGATGGCAGCGCAGGTGTGGTGAGCGACCAGCTTGCACAGCAGCTCGTCGGCGCCGTGGACGTCGCGCAGGTAGCGGGCACCGTCGATCGGGTGGAACCCGGTGTCGACGAGGTCGGGGGCATAGCCAATGTCGTGCAGCCAGGCGGACATGGCCAGGAGTTCGGCGTCCTCGCCGAGGATGGGGGCGATCTCTTCGCCTCGTGTGCCGACCCCGCGCGAGTGCTCCCAGCGGCGGGGCAGCGGCTGCTCCAGCAGTTGGTTGGCCAGGCCTCGCGCCCAGGCAACGTGTCTCATGCTGTTCACGATAGGCAGGAGGCCCGGAGGGGAAGCTAGAGGATGAGTTGGGACGTCCCGGGACGTCCCAGACTTACCCTTCGCTGACGAACCGGCCCTTGCCCGGGTGGGTGCTGACGAGGCCCTCGCGCTCCAGCACTGCCAGCGCCTGCCGCACGGTGTTACGCGAAGCGTCGTAGCGCTGCCGTAACTCACTCTCACTCGGTACAGCGGAGCCGGGCGCGAGGCCTCCAGCGGCGATCTGGCCACGCAGGTCGGCGGCGATCACTAGATAGCGGTACGGCACAGCCTGCGTGCCCGACACCACACGCCCCTTGGCCGGGATGGTCACGATCAGGCCCTCACCCTCCAGGACGGCCAGGCCACGCCGAGCCGTGTTGCGGGCGACGCCGAACTCGGTGCACAACTCCGCCTCAGACGGCAGCGTGCCCGCCGAATACTCACCTGCCGCGATGCGCTCCCGGAGTACATCGGCGAGCTGGCAGTAGACCCGCCAGCCGGTCAACCACCGCGATTCGCGCATGGTCACGGCGTCAGGAACGATGAGCGTTGACGATCTTGCTGAGCTCGACGCCGATCTCTCCCTGCTCGCCCTCGTTCCAGCCGTTCGCGGCGACTTCGGCCAGGCGCTCGACAGCGGCGAGCAGGCGCAGGCAGGTCACCCGCTCATCCTGCTGGTCGCCCCAGTAGAACCAGCAGAACGCCAGGTGCACGAAGACGCGGCGGGTCCGGAAGCGGCTGTCGACGACGTCCAGGCCAGGCCGTCCGTCTTCGGCGATGACGAGGACCGCCGGGATCGTGCGGGCGCGCAACTCGTCGCGCAGGGCTGTCAACAGGCGCTCCTGGTAAGCGAGCTGGTCGGGGCGGGTGTTCACCATCGGGACTGTCCCTTCGATGTGGTGGGGCTTGTCCGTCGAGGGTCTCCAGAGGTTAGGAATCTCTACACCGCAACCCTGGGACGTCTAGGGACGTCTCGTGTTAGCGTCCCTGGCAACAGGCGGTTTTGCTTGAGGGGCGGACCGGATGAACCAGCACCTGCGTTACGCGCTCGCCAACGCCAGGCTCCACGCGACCGATCTCGCGGCACGCCTGGCTGTGGACCCCAAGACGGTGGAGCGGTGGCTGCAAGGCCGCGTTCCCTACCCCCGACATCGATGGGCCGTGGCCGACGTTCTCCAGGTCGACGAGGCCGACCTTTGGCCTGAGGTGGCCGGGTATCGCCGAACGATCCTCGGCGAGATTCAAGCGGTGTATCCCCACCGTCACGCCGTACCGCAGGCGGTATGGCGGCAACACTTCGCCAATGCGGCCAGGGAGATCGACATCCTGACCTACAGCGGGTTGTTTCTCGCCGAGGACACCAGCGTCATGCTGAAAATGGCTGAGCGGGCTCGCGTGGGAGTGAAGGTGCGTGTGCTCCTGGGCGACCCCGACAGCCCAGAGGTGGCAGCCCGAGGGGTGGACGAACACATCGGCCCGGACGTCATGGCAGCCAGAATCAGAAACGCCCTCGTGCTCTACCAGTCTCTCCACGACGTCCCTGGCGTGGAGGTCCGCCTCCACAGCACGGTCCTCTACAACTCCATCTACCGAGCCGACGACCAACTCCTCGTCAACACCCACGCCTACGGCATCCCAGCAGCCCAAGCCCCGGTCACCTACCTCCAGACCGGCGAGGAGAACGGGACAGCAGCCGTCTACCTGACCAGCTTCGAGCGCGTCTGGAACAGCGCTGCGCCGTATCCGAGCAAGATCGACACGGTTAACGCCCCTGAGTGAAAGCAACTTATCTACACGTCATCAAGCCGCCGCCCGATGGGCGGCGGATGGCCGGGCGGTCCGGGCGGGCGTGCGGCCTCTCCGGGCCGGTCCCGCCCGGCCGCCCCGCCTCACTATCGAACGAAGGCAATCGAGGGCCAGAAGGTGCACCAGGTACCGGCGAGACTCCGGTCTCTCGCCTACTGCCGCGGCCGGTACCCCAGAGCGTCCGAAGTCGTCAGGCAAAATCTCAGGTTTTGGATCGCCCCTATTCGTAGATAAGGCATAGATAAAACACAAGGCGTGTACGAACTCGGACGGCCGCGGACTCTCGGAGACTCACTCAACCGCAAGAGGACCGCGCGAGTTGCTGCTCGTGTAGCACGATAGATCGCTCGCTACGTCCATGGCCTTGAAGCACTGGTTCGTCCAGCCAGATATTGTGACGGAAGGGGCAAATGCACCTTGAGGTACATGTGGGCAACCTGTGCGTTTTGCTTCCGCCGGTGCTGCTTTCAACTAAGATGCAGAAGTTCTATAGGACAACCCTCAGGAGGATGCTGCATGATCGAGACTTGGACCGTTCTACGCGAGGGGGCTCGTTGGTATCGATGCGCCTTGCAGGTTAACCCCTTCGCCTATCTTGTTATTCACAAGAAGCTTGATACAGCGTATCCAGATGAAGAAAGCTACAACGCTGCTCTGATTGCTGCACTTAAGGCTAGCAAGGTCGACGTAATAGCTATTACTGACCACTGGCGCGTTGATAGTGGAGAGAAGCTTAGACAGCAGGCAACGTCAGCGGGAATCGTTGTCTTCCCCGGGTTTGAAGCCACTAGCAAAGAAGGCGTGCACTTGCTCGTCTTGTTCAACCCGGACGTGACGGCAGAACAAATCAACAGATGTATCGGCGAGTGCGGCATCAGAGCAAATTGTCAGGACTCGGCGCCAGGCCTTCTCAATATCGATGACCTCCTTATTCGCGCCGAGCGCTGGAACGCTGTAATCATTGCACCTCATGTTACAACAGACGCGGGGCTGCTCGGTCAGCTAAAAGGGCAAGCCCGTATTGTAGCTTGGACCAACCCTCGCCTCCGTGCTGCGGGGCATTCAGGGGGAACGCCCTCTCAGGCCCACGCAGATATCCTCAAGGGGAAGAACTCCGAGTATGCGAGATCCACTCCAATGGCTCTCATAAACGCAGCGGATATCAACGGGCCAAGTGATGTAGAAAAGTCAGGTTCAACAACCTGGATCAAAATGTCAAGCCTAACAGCGAGAGGGCTCGATCTAGCATTCCGAACTCCCGCAACTCGTGTCGAGCGAGGATCTCTTGCGGCTCCAGATCACCCAGTAATCATTGGAATTGAGTGGGCCGGCGGTTTCCTCGATGGAGTGCGACTTCGCCTCAATGAATCACTAAATACTCTGATCGGCGGACGCGGTTCCGGGAAATCCACAGTAATCGAAAGTATTAGATACGCTCTTGATGTCGAGCCGCTTACCGCTAAGGCCGTAGAAGAGCATCGATCTATGGTAAATGATGTCAACGTCTTGGGAAGCGGCACACAAGTTAAGCTTCTCATTAGATGCCCGAAGCCAGCGTCATCGGAATATGTCGTGGAGCGGAGTGTTCCCGGGCGTCCTATCGTACGTACTATCGATGGCAAGGAACTGCAGTCCACACCTTTCGATCTGGTCGGTAATATTGAAGTTTACGGTCAGCGGGAACTTGCGGATCTTGCGCGCGACAAGAAGCAGCTAACGAGCATGATAGCTCGATATATGCCTCAAGCCAGCGCACATTCGGAGCGGCTCTACGAGCTCAAATCCAGGCTTGAAAAATCGCGCAACAAAATATTGGACCTTCAGCGTGAACTCAAGTCGATCGAGGAAAAGCTCGGGCGATTGCCCGTACTGCAAGAGCGTCTTCAGAACTTTGATAAAGCTGGAATCGCGGAGCGGCTCTCAAGCCAGAGAAAAATTCAGCAAGAAGAAGCAATTCTTGGCCGAGCTCTCAGTTCAATAGAAAACGTCGCGCGTAGCTCGAAGGACTGGCCGGAAACACTGGCTGTTGACACTGCCTATCTTGAGATCGAGGGAGACGTGGAGCTGCCAAACGCGGCTCTCCTTGAGAAGGCTAAGTCGATTCTCGTCGACCTTAATACCTCGATGAGTAGCTCAATCACAGACATTCTCTCCTCTCTGGGAAGGGCGAGAGAGGAGCTCGAAAGCGTCAAGGAGGAGTGGAGTCAGGCTAGCTCTAGCATCCGGTCAGCACTCAATCAAGCTTTGCGCGCTCTTCAGCCTGATGGGATAGATGGAAATGAATATCTTCGGCTCACCCATGAGGTGAACTCTCTCGAAGCTCTCCGTCCACACCACCAAGAACTAATTACATGCCTGGAGAGTTTGAAAAGCGAGCGCCTGCAACTGCTTGTGCAGGTCGAGGAGCTGCGCAAGGATCGCCTGCGTGACCTCAAGTCGGCGGCAAAGAAAGTCGGTCGGAGACTAGTAGGCGCAGTACGTGTTGAGATTGTCGAAGGTAAAGATAGAAGCCCTCTAATAAATCTGGTGGATACTCGCCTGAGTGGCAGAAAGGAAAAGATCCGCTCCGCTATCGAATCTGCTGCCATTTTGTCGGTCCGAGATCTTGCCGATACTTGTCGCCAGGGAGTAGAGGAGGTAATGAATGCATACGCAGTTACTCCGATGCAGGCGGATCTACTCGCTAACGCCGGCGAAGAGTTCTTTATGCTTATTGAGGAGACAGACCTTCCGGTAACTACTGAACTTGAGCTGAATCTAGGCACAAAGCAGGCGGAAAATTGGCGCGCACTCGATCGCCTTTCCACCGGACAGAAAGCAACTGCTCTCTTGCTTATCCTCCTACAAGAGGGCAGTGCGCCCCTTATCATCGACCAGCCAGAAGATGACCTAGACAACAGATTTATCTACGATGAGATCGTTCCGAAGATACGATCCTGCAAAATCAAGCGCCAACTTATATTTGCTACACATAACGCTAACATTCCTGTGCTGGGTGACGCCGACCAGATTGTCACGCTCATGGCGTGGGACGTTGGAGGACGGATTACCGGCAGCATAGATCCTGAAGGGTGTGGATCAATTGATGACCAGGGGGTTCGCGAAATAGTAGAGGAGCTACTTGAAGGAGGTAGAGAGGCGTTCGATAATCGCCGCTACCTCTATGGCTTCTGAATTGGATGCCCGAGCACCAGAATGTCGGCATCTTCTACCGAGTTTGTATCACCGGGTGGCCAACTCCGGTCTGAGCCGAACGGCGAAACCGCCGAGTCCGTCTGGACCCCGATTCCCGACGTTCCATGCCTTCGCCGATCATCGTTGGTCGATGTCGGCCTCGCTCTGGCACAGACCCTTCCGGCAACTGGCCATGTCAATCCCGTCCCGGTCGGCGGTTTGATCCAGCACTGAGCGTTTTCACCCAGAGCGGCGGCGGCCGTCTGGAGTTGCCCAGGCTTGATAGACACATCAGGGCTTGCGGCTACGCGGCAGCATAGTCGCCAGGTCGGCTCTCCCATGAGGTGATGTCTGGCAGTCCAGAACCGGTTCGGCTCGACCTGCGCTGAACTTCCGCTTAACCAGGTCGGAGGCGGCGACGGCCTGCCGGTCCACGATCGTCGTCCGGCAGCCCTTACGCCTACTCACCCTGGCCAGCCCAGCTCGGCGCATGAGCTGGGCCACGCGTTTGCGGCCGACGCGAATGCCGCCGATCTCCCGCAGGTCGGCGTGGATGCCCGGCGCCCCGTAGATCTCATCGAAAGCCTGATGATGTTCGCGGATCTTGCCGGTCAGCTCGGCGTCGCGACGCGCTCGAGTAGACGGGCCGCGCCCCTGGCGAGCCGCCCAGGCGTAGTAGCCCTGGCGCGACACACCTAGCACCCGGGCCAGCAGGGAAACCCCGTGGTGGTCCTTCTCCGCATCGATCAGCCCGAACTTCATCTCGGCAGATCCGTCTCCCGCGCGAAGAAGGTCGCGGCCTTACGCAAGATCTCCTTCTCCTCGCGGAAAATCTTGTTCTCACGACGCAGCCGGGGCCAGCTCGTCCTTCTCCGCGCTGGTCAGGCCATCGGCACGACGACCATCATCCAGATCGGCCTGGCGCACCCAGACACGGATCGACTGCGTGGTGGGCTGGAACTCCTTGGCCGGCTCCTCCGGCGACCGTCCCGCGCGCACCAGCTCCACCATCTGCCGGCGAAACTCCGGCGGATAGTTGTTCGGCACGGTGAACTCCTTCTTCTGGGAACCAGGGTTCCTCAGAGATCAGGTGTCCACCAAACCGGGGCAGGACCACCTCCTCCCCTGCGAGGGACCTACCGCATAAGGTTCGACGATGTAGGCAAGATCGACCCCTTGATGAGGCGGCGAGACGCTCCAACCAAATAACCTTCGAAGCGTCTTATGAGGTGAGAGGCATCGATGACACAACAAGGGTGGCGCAGCGATAGGCAGTTGACGGCGATCGGCCGCACCGGCATGTCCGCGCCGGCCCGACAAGCCGTGATCGATTTGCAGATGGTGCCAGGAACGTCCGTTCTCGACTACGGCTGTGGCCGGGGTGGAGACATACGTGCTTTGCAAGGTCTAGATCTCAATGTCTCCGGTTGGGACCCGGTCTACTTCCCGGACGGGCGATTGGAGCCGGCCGACATCGTGCTGCTCACCTACGTCCTGAACGTGATCGAAGATCGCGCCGAGCGACAACGTACCCTGAAGCGCGCGTGGGAGCTGGCTAAGACGGCACTAGTGGTATCTGCGCGCCTTCGTTGGGAGCGCAATCAGATCAAGGGTGAGGAGCACGGCGACGGGATCCTCACCAGCCGTAACACCTTTCAGTATCTGTTCGCGGCGGGCGAGCTCCGCGACTACGTTCAGGACACGACGAGCGTACGGTGCCTGTCGGCCGCACCGGGCATCGTGTACGCATTCAAAAGCGACAATGCTCGCCTGCGCTACATGGCCCGACGGGTGACGCCTAGCTCGGAGTGGCTTTCCTCTGAGGATGCGGCCTCAGCCATCGACGCCGTTGTTGACTATCTGGAGCGGCGTGGGCGTATTCCTCGCCTGGAAGAGATGCCCCTTGCGATGGCAGGGCTTCTTGGCAGCCTGCGTCCAAGCGAGCTGCACCGCCTTGTTCATCAATCGGCAGATCCGACAAAGGTCGAGGCCGGAGCCAAGCGGACCACACTAGATACATTGCTCTTCCTGGCCGTGGAGCTGTTTCACGGTCGGGGCCCCTCTAGCAGCCTGCCCTTGACAGTCCAGCTCGATGTACGCGCTTTCTTCTCCTCCTACGCCGAAGCCTGTCAGCGCGCGGACCGACTGTTGCTCAAGCTGCGTGACGACGGCTACGTACGGCGGGCTATGACCGGCTCGGTGGCCGGGAAATTCACCCCGACCGCCTTGTACGTCCATCGACGCGCGATCCACCGTATGCCTGTCATACTCCGCCTTTACGAGCATTGCGCCAGCATCGCGGCCGGCCGCCCCGCCGACTGGACCATCGCCAAGCTCCGACATCAAGGCCGGGGAGTCAGCTGGCTGGACTATCCCGACTTCGACACCGATCCACATCCTCGCTTGCTGTCGTCCTACACCGTTGACCTGAAAACACTGAAGTCTTCATTTCTGTCGTACGCCAGTTCAACCAACCGGCCGCTGCTTCACCGCAAGCACGAGTTCCTCGCCTCTGACGACCCCGACGCGCCTAAATACAGGCGGCTGACTGACGCCGAGATCAAAGCCGGCCTTTACGAGCAACCACACCTGATCGGCACCGAAGATGGCTGGCGGGAGGCACTAAATCGATGCGGTCGGGTGCTACGCGGTCATCGATTGCTACATCTTGGATAGAGACAGGGATCCGAGATCGATGACCGCGTGAGCCGTTCACACCTCATCGAGCGTGCCATGCGAGCGATGGGTCTGCTGTTGTCGGACGCCACCTTCCAGAGCAGCCAGTCGTTCGATATCTGGTGTCCACGAACGGCTGGCAGCAACGGGCCGCCTCGCGGAGAGCATCCGCGAGGCGGGCCTGAGCGATAGGGTACGGGCGCCAGCCTTATCAGAGGTGGCAGACGGAGCAGCCAGCCTCGTCATCATCGGAGTCGAGGGCGTCACTAAGCACTTCCAGGAGGGGCCGGTTGGGCTTGATGCGCTTGGCGGCTCGCTCCAAGGCTGCCTGGTGCTTGGCCTCGATCTCGTCTTTGCGCGCTATCAGCTCTGGAAGGGACTCACCCTGCGACCAGGTGTAGTTGCGGCCCTTCATGGCGGTGTGGCGGTATCGGACCTTCTCCTCGTACTCGACGGCCCGTTCGTACAGGTCGGGGTGCCGTTCCTTGAGGCCGACCCACTCGTGCTTGCGCTGGAAGAAGCAGAAGTAGCAGCCTGAGCGAGTGCGCCACTCGTAGTAGTCGGGAAGACCGATGCCAGCCTCGTCGAGGATCCGCATCACTCCGTCCTTGTCGATGCCGTCCTCGCGGAAGGGAAAGACGGCTTCAATATTCGGCTTGGTGCTGACGTAGCCGAGGCGGTTCTCGTCGGCGCGGATGGCGACGTAGGAGATGACCTTGTCATCACCGACCCAGTCTTCCAGGGGCTTGATCTTTAGGTTCTTGGTGCACCAGCGCATCTGGGGGCTGGGCAGAGTGCCCTGGTAGACCTCCATCCAGTGGTCGAAGTCGCGGTCGGCGTTCAGCCGCACGATCGACTTGCCCAAGGCGGCCTCAAGCCGATTGAGGTACTCGTAGGTCTCAGGCAGCTCAGCGCCGGTGTCGCAGAAGAAGTACTCCATCTCCGGGACTCGGTCGCGCATATAGACAGCGAGCGCGGAGGAGTCCTTGCCGCCCGAGATACCGAGCACGTGCCGGACCTTCTTGGTGTCGACTTCTTCGGTCATCCCTCTGCCTTCCTTTCACTCGCCGCTGTGGCGGCATCTGTCACGCGCTGAGCGAGGGCAGCGAGCAGAATGCGTGCGCCATCCGGGCCGAGCGCCTTCTCGGCCTGCTTCAGAACGTCGACGGCGAGGGTGTCGGCCTCGCCACGGACCTGCTCGGGCACGTAGACCAGGGTGCGCTGCTCTACGCCGGCGCTGTCGGTCAAGGTCAACAGCTGCGCGTCGAGCTTCTCTTCCCGGCCACGGATCTCACGCCCGGCATAGTGCAGGTGCCCGACGCGGTCGAGGGCTGCAGCCATCGCCCGGGCTTTCTGGGGGAAGACCTTGGCTTCGTGGTCGTCCCAGTCTCCGAGGGCGGAGTTGGTCAGGCGTACAACGATGGGCTCAAGCCAGTCGTCGTCTTCGAGGCTGTCACTGAGGACGAAATCGACGAAGCCCCGCAGTTCCGGTGCCAGCACGGCATCTGCGAAACCTCGCAGACGGGCCGCGAGCTGGGTACGCAGCTGGGGCAGTTCGGCTGGCAGGCGGAACTCCTTGGCCAGTACTCGGACGACCTCAGCGCGCAGCCGATCGTCGATCGCGACGAGTTCGTCCGCAGCCGCGGTGAGGCGTTCGACGTAAGTGTTCGCCGCCTCCGTGTGGGCGCGCGTGCGTGCCGGGATCTCGGGGAGACCGAGAGCCTTCGGCAGTGCGTGGAAGACCAGTTCGTCGGGGTCCACCGCCTTCGCGATGGTCGCGCGCACGGCGCGAGCGTCGGCAGAGATGTTCTTGGTAGTGCGGGCGTACTTGTTGAGGTCGGCCACCCGAATGATCAGGGCACTGGCGACCGCGAGCAGGTCGGGGTTGCGTAGAGCCTTGGAGCGTGGTGCTTCCACGCCGAGGGAGATCATCAGCTTCTTAATAATGCTGCCGCGCTGGCCGTCTCCGGCCGGCGTGTACTTCACCGAGAAGCGTCCCGGGCCCTTAACGAGGCGTTCGACCACGTCGATGGTCAGCCGGGGCAGGTAGGTGCCTTCCTCGAACAGGGCGACATCGTGCCGGTGGATGACGAGGGCTGGCACGAGGAACACCGGAATGACTCCGGCCTTGAGCCCGAAGGGCGGGCTCATCAGGGTCCGGATGACCTCCTCGATGCTCAGGCGCTCGGTGGCACCGGTGAGTATCTCGTTCAACGCGTTCCAGGCGGGCTGGGCGTGCTCGTGGCCTTCCCCAGGCGAGGAGAAGCCGTAGGGAAGCAGGCTTTCCTGATGGCTCTCGGCCTGGGCCACGCCGTTCTCGCGATGCAGGCCGAGGTAGGCCAGCACGCCGCTGTACATGGCGCGCTCGGGTTTATAGCCGCCAGTGAAGCCAAGGTTCTTCTGCCCTGATGCAGAGAACATGGCCGTCAGCAGTATGCCGCGAGCCTGGGCGGCCTGGCTGGTCAGGACGTGGCGGCCGAGCATCTCGTTGCGGATGTGGGGCGTGTGCGGGTACACCGATTCGCAGGCCAGGGAGACCAGCCCGCTGAGGCTCCGGGCCGTCAGGTTGGAGGCGGCTGGTTCTTCGCCGGGGGCGATGCCGCTATGCCACAGGCTCCACGACGCCTCGGAGGATGGCGGGTAGAAGGCATCCTGCATCAGCTCCCGCAGTTCCGCTTCGGCCTGCACAATTCGCTCGGTGACTTCCCGCCGGGCGACGTGGTCGAGGCCCTGGTCATTGCTGAGTTCCTTCAGCGCGACCAGGTAGGTCGCCGTCGTGAGCACCACGTCAGGGTGTGGCGTGGTGCTGACGAGCACTGGCAGGGGCGAGTCGACGTTCGGCCGGTCGGCATCGGTGCCGAGGTGGAAGACGACGAGACCGTCGGCAGGCTCCTTCAACTTGTCCGGGGCGGCAACTGTCTTGGTCTCCGGACCGCTGACCGCAGTGTAGAACACGCGCATCATGCCGGTGACCTGGCTATGGCGGCCAGCCACGAATGCTTGCGGGACGAGACTGGCGAGACGATCGATGACCGAGGCGTCATCGAAGTGGCTAATGATTTCCTTGAGCCGGCCGTCGATATCGACGTCCGTGCCCTGCCAGACCCGGTACTCGCCACTGAACTCACGGTGGACCACGAAACCTCGGCGGACGAGGTCGGCGAGTCGCTCTTCGAGCGCCGTGAAGGCATCGGGGTCAGCGATCTCAGTGGGATCGTGGAGAGCGAAGTGGATCATCGGCGCGGTGGCGCTGAGGACCCCATCGGAGTCGATCAGGTTGAGGACACCGATGGTCTTCAGAACGTCCTGATCGGGGTCCGGGAGGCCGTTGGCGTCCCGGATGCGCGAGTCGACCTCGATCCACCGGCTCGCGTTGGCGGAAGCGAGCAGGGTGGTTCGCCCAGAGTTGAGGAAGTAGTCGTACAGCTGCGGCAGTCGCACCGTGCTGGCACGGTCGGCCTTCTCGCTGCTGTGCCGGGCCAGCGAGTGGCGGACGGTATTCGGTTCCCCGCTGTTGAGGAAGCCTGAGATGCTGCGGTCGTGCTGGCCAATTTGGGCAGCGAGGATCGGTGCGGCGAGGGCCGTGATGGGGTGCAGCGGATAGAGGTCCGCGAAGTGTTCGGGTCCGAGTTCAGCCAGGACCCCTAGGCCATGGTCCGTCCAAATTTCCGCGGACGCCTGGGCCGACGCGGTAATCAGTGCCTGTCCTGCTGGGCTGACCGCCGAGTGGTCGAGGTAGCGCCGCAGCAGGTGTAGGGAGTCGCCGTAGTGAGGGACGAAGGTGATGTCCTCGAAGCGCCCTTGGATCTTGGCCCATTCGCGGGTTTTGAGTTCGCTGGACCGTGAGGCGTAGTCCATGAACGACAGGTGCTGCAGAGTCATCAGGTAGACGGGCAGCCCATTGGGGCCGGCCGACTTCTCCGCGAGTTCCTGCAGCAAGAACAGGTCGTGCTGGGCATCGGCGAACTCGTTGTGGCCAGCGAGGTGTTCCAGCGTCTTGCCGAACTCGTCGATGACGAGGAGCAGGGGCTGCTGCCCGTCCGCCGTCAGTGCGGCAACCGCGTCGAGGATGTCCTTCGCACTGGCAGTGTCTGGGTCCGCGCACGCCGCGAGGGCCGCGGCGATGGCCTTCGAGATGCGCTTGCCCCAGCGTCGCTCCGCCGCGGTGTGGAGGGCCCGGGCGAGCGTGGCGACCAGGGGTTCACGGCGTGCGGTGGCTACGCCACCGAGGAACCCGTCAGGGGCGATGGCGTCGCGTGCTGCGGCCAGGCGCTGAGCGAGGGCGGGGCTGGCCTCGTCGAGGATGCGCTCGGCCTCGCTGCGCCGCTGGGCGTCCCGCCCGAGCAAGGCATCGATGAAGTTGGACAGAGTGGACTTACCGGATCCGTATGGCCCGGTGAACGACCAGGCGCGGGTCCGGCGTTGGTCGGCAAGTGCGCTAGCGATGCGTTCCAGAACGTCGACCGCCCGGGCGCCGACGTAGGGGTCGTGCAGGGCGTCCGTGACGTCCCGCTCGAGGTTCGTCGAGCGCATCTGAGAGCCGACGAGTTCGACGCCGGCGGGGAACTGCGGGACGGAGGTCGCGGGGCTGCCGGGGGTCCGCGTGGGGGTTGCGGTGGTCACGCGGTCTCCTCAAAGAGTGGCTCGGCGGTGTCGGCGGTGTCGGCGGACTTGGCGGTGAGTTCCTTCTGCTCGGCCTCGGCGAGCCTGGGGAACTTGGCGGCCCATTCTTCGCGGGTAGGGAAACCGGGGCGGCGGGTGACGAAGTCGTACTGCTCGTCGAGCACCTCCCAAGCCAGTGCGAAGGGGTCGGCCGCGAACGCGAGGCTGCGCTGTCCCACGGCCTCGGTCAGGTTGAGTTGCGGGTGGTCCGCGGCGACCTTCTGCAGCGCCATGACGATCTCGTTTTCTCCGACGCGGAAGGCTCGCCCAGGGGAACCTGGCTCGTTGGCCAGGCGGGCAACGGAGATCGAGTTGGCTTGACGGGAAAACTTGGCGGCGTAGTCGAGGCAGGCATAGGCCAGGACCCGGGCGGGTAGCGTGGTGCGGTGCCCGCTAGTGAACTGCCACTCCGGCTTGCCACGCGTGCCGACAAAGGTAAGGAGGTCAAGGTCGCGGAAGGGGCAAGCGAGCAGGTCCTCATAGCTGCCGGGGGAGCCGGCCTTCTCCGGAGCGCTGCGCGCGTACATCTTGGTCAAGCAGTCGATATCACGGACGATCGAGGCTTCGACCGGGCCCTCCTTGTAGGAAAAGTTCACATGCCGGGTGACGACCTGCGTCATGTCCGCCACCGTGAACCGGGAGAACGGCGCGAGGTGGAAGGCCGTGTACCAGGTCGGCGCCCAGCATTTGGCCCCGGGACGGGAAGAGACCAGCCACCAATGCAGCAACCACAGGCTGCCATTTTCTTCCAGATAGGGGTCGGCGCCGTCATCGTCGAGCAGCCAACGGGCCTCCCACGTGGGGAAGGAGTACTTGGAGCGCGCCCCGCTCGTCGGGTAGTGCTCGCGGGTCAGCTTGAAGGCCCGCGACCAGTAGCGCATGGCGTTGACCATGTTCTTGCCCACGCCGAACAGCACCGGGGCGTCATCCGCGAGGAACGCGCTCGGGTCGTCTTTGACCTGCGTATACGCCTTGTGCAGCCAGCCGAAGCGGGGCGCGAAGGTCTCATGTCGCGCGAAGGAAAAATGGGCGGCTTCCCCAAGCCGGCTGTCTGACATCCGGAACCTCTCCGTGTTCGATGCGATTGCTCTAACGAGGTGTTAAACGGGGTAACAGTCAGCGAGGGCCATCAGCTTCGGCCAGCGCGGAACGAACCTGAGTCACGGCCCGCACGACAGCTTGCGCCGCGTGCTCAATCTCGGCGTCCGTGGTGGCGTAACCCAGCGAGAAGCGGATCGTGCTGTCTGCAGCCTCCCGGGACAGTCCCATCGCCAGGAGCACGTGACTCGGCGTCGGGGCACCGGATGCACACGCGCTGCCCTCCGAAGCAGCGACGTCGGGCATGGCCGCCAGCACGGCATCCGCTGGCACCCCCGGGAAGGTCATACTCGTTACACCGGGGAGTCGCTGATCCTGTCGGCCATTGATACGGCAGTCAGGCAGAGAACAAGCCAGCAGGCGTTCGAGGCGGTCGCGCAGTGCAGCGACACGCTCGGCTTCCTCACCAAGGTTGCGTCGGGCGGCATCGGCTGCAGCACCCAGACCAATAATCCCCGCCACGTTCAAAGTGCCCGCGCGCCAGCCACGCTCTTGCCCACCACCCGCCAGAAGCGGCCGGTGCGGCAGTGGCGTCCCACGCCGCACATACAGCGCGCCGACACCCTGCGGGCCACCGAACTTGTGGGCCGACAGCGACAGCAGGTCGACATCGAGTTCAGCAACGTCTACAGGCAGGCGGCCGACGATTTGGGTGGCGTCCGTGTGAATGAGGGCGCCGGCCTCACGGGCCGCCTTGGCCACGACTCGAAGGTCGGTTAGGACACCGGTCTCGTTGTTCGCTCCCATCAGGGAGACGACCCCCCCGCTTCGTGTCACGAAGACCTGCTCCAAGGCGTTGAGATCCACCAGGCCGTCGGAGCCGACCTGTAGCAGCACAAGATCCTCTGGTCGCTCGGCGGTCACCATCCGGGCTGTCTCCAGAACAGCAGGATGCTCTGCCGGGCTCGTCACTAGCGAATTTCCAGGTGTGTAGGCAGAGCGGAGGGCCAGGTTGTTCGCCTCGGTAGCCCCGGACGTGAAGATGATCTCGCCCGGTGAGCAGTTAAGCAGATCGGCTAGCTGTCGACGAGCAAGGTCGACCCGATGCGCGGCCTGCCGTCCCGGTTGGTGCATGCTTGAGGCGTTTCCGACCGACTGCATGGCTTCAATGACGGCTGCAGCAGCCTCGGGCCGGATCGGTGCGGTGGCATTGTAGTCAAGGTAGGACATACCCGCCCCATGAGACCTGTTCATCATCTGCCACCCGTCACTTGTGTCGCACATCAATGTACTGCTGGTGGAAAGCTCGTCCCGCATCCGGGTTTCCACCAGGAGCAAGCCGATCTTAGTCATGCGGCAAGATCTACTGCTTGAAATCACTCAGACGCGTGGTATCACAGGTCGCTTACTGAACGAATGTTCTACACCTGGGTGTGGTGCGCGCAGCTCGCCTGCAGCAAGATCAGCCCAAGGGGTCGGGGATTCTGGTCAGAGAGCGACAAATCCCGCCCCTGGCTGAGGTTTTCGCCTAATGGCGCCCCTGTTGTCAGTGCCCCTGATTAGGGTGGTTCGCACGCTGTGACGTTGCGGTGCCTGCACTTTGGGGCGGTGCTTGGCGTGCTCGAACTGGGGGTGGAAGTTCATGACGACTGCGCCGACCGAGGCGCGTGCAGGCTGTTGTCCGCCACGCATCGGGCAGGTGAGTCCGTGACGGCTTGGTCACCGGGGATGTCCTTCAAGGCGCTCCTCGCTGGTGCGCCGGTGTCATACATCCGGGCACATCTCGGCGAGCAGCTGTGTGCCCTGCTCGATCTGATCGAGGGGGGCACAGCGCCAGACGACCGACTGCGGGCCGTTGCCCCGATCGCTATCGACGCCGAGCGCCTGGTCGCTGACGAGGCCGAACGCTCCACTCTCATAGAGATGGTTCCGAGCCCCAAGCAGGCCGAGCTGGCGCAGCGGCTTGGCTCGGTAGGCGATGGGCTGGCACCGCTGGGCTATCTGCGGAGCCTGAAGTGGACGGCGGACGAGCGGCGCGAGCTGCTTGAGTTCTTCGGCTTCACGATCGACCGGGTGCCGTCCCTCCCGCCGGCGTTCAAGCAGGAGGCGGCGCCCGAGTATGCCTTGTTCCCGCATCAGCGTCATGCGGCGGCCCGGGTCAAGGAACTGCTGTACGACGGCTCGCGGCGGACAGTGCTCCATCTGCCCACTGGCGTTGGTAAGACCCGAACAGGCATGAGCCTGATCTGCGATCATCTACGGCAGCACGAACCGACCGTGGTGGTGTGGCTGGCGCACGGGCAGGAGCTGCTGGAGCAGGCCGCCTCAGAGTTTGAACGCGCCTGGGCCAAGGTCGGTGACCGTCCGCTCCCCCTTCTTCGTGTATGGGGCAACGCCCCTGCAGAGCTCACGGGGGTGACCGATGGGCTGGTCGTTCTCGGCCTGGAGAAGGCCGTCTCGACTGTCAAGTGTGATTCACAGTTCCTGGCCACCCTTGCGGCACGCAGCACCCTGACCATCTTCGACGAGGCTCATCAGATCATCGCTCCCACTTTCCAGAGGGTGGTCGATGAACTGACGATCCGCCATGACACTAGCCTCCTGGGGTTGACGGCCACGCCGGGACGGACGTGGGCGGATATCTCCAAGGACGAGGAGCTTTCCAACTACTTCTCCCGACAAAAGGTGATGTTGGAGATCGAGGGCTACACCAATCCGGTGACAGCCCTGATTGAGCAGGGATACCTGGCCAAGCCGCTGATGAGGACAGTGGCCTCTGAGCCGGGTATGCACCTGTCGGCCCAGGATCAACAGCTCCTCGCGCGGTCGTTCGACATCCCGGCCGTGATGATGGCCGAGCTCGCGCGGGACGAGCAGTGGAACCTCAAGATTGTCCAGACAATCATGGAGCTGCTCCAGCAGCACCGCCGGATTCTCGTGTTCGCCGCCTCTGTCGACCACTGCCGGCTGATCGCGGCCGTCCTGTCCGCGGCCAGCATCGATGCTGCGTTCGTGACCGGCGAGTCCTCCCCTCGGCACCGCAGCCAGGTGATCTCTCGGTTCAAGGGGGCCGGTCGGCGCCCCATGGTTCTGTGTAACTTCGGGGTCCTGACGACCGGCTTCGACGCCCCGGCCGCTAGCGCTGCAGTGATCGCCCGCCCGACCAAGTCCCTGGTGCTCTACAGCCAGATGGTCGGCCGCGTCATCCGCGGCCCAAAGGCTGGCGGCACCGCCACCTGCGAGATCATCACCGTCGTGAACCCGGAGCTTCCCGGGTTCGGCGACGTAGCAGAGGCATTCACCAACTGGGAAGACGTATGGGAGACATCGTGACCAGCGACGGCAGCAACTACCGGATCGTCAGTCCCTCGCTGACCGTCAAGGCCATGCGGGACAGCGGCTACAAGAACACTGCCTACGCCCTCGCCGAACTGATCGACAACAGCATCGACGCCAAGGCCACCCTCGTGGAGGTCTTTGCCTGCGAGAACCCCGTGAAAGTGGGCGCTCGGACCAACCACCGCGTGGAGACCATCGCCGTCCTCGACAACGGCCACGGCATGGAGCCGCCGCAGCTGCGGCGCGCTCTGAAGTATGGTGACGGGCAGGGCGTCGACCCCGCCCGCATCGGCCGTTTCGGCATGGGCCTGCCCAACTCCAGCATGTCCCAGTGCACCCGGCTCGACGTCTGGTCCTGGACCAACGGCGCGGGCAACGCCATGCACACATACCTCGATCTCAAAGAGATTGAGGCAGGGCTGATCGACGATGTCCCCGAACCCACATACGACCCGCTGCCCGACTACTGGCGGGACCTGAGCGAGGGGCTCGGTGACACCGGCACGCTCGTCGTCTGGACCAAGCTGGACAAAGTCAACTGGTACGGAGCCGCCGCCACCCTGAAGAACACCGCCGAGCTGATCGGCCGCGTCTACCGGCACTACCTCCACGACGGACGCGTCGACATCCGAATGGCGCCCGTCCGAGAGGGCAAGGTCGTCGACGGCGAATACCACGCCGTCCCCAACGACCCCCTCTACTTGATGGCGCCCACTTCCACCCCGGCGCCGTTCTCAGACAGGCCGATGTTCATGCCTTTCTCCATGGGCAGCGAGTCCGAGCCCGGTGTGACACGCTTCCCTGTGTTCCATGAGGGCAAGAAGCACAACATCACGGTCCGGGCCTCCATCGCTTGCCCAGAGGCACGGCGCGCCAATGTCGAAGGCCAGCCGTGGCCCGACGGCATCAGCCGCACGACCGACCCTGGAACTCTTCCGTGGGGCAAGCACGCCAGGCGCAACGTCGGCATCTCGCTCGTACGCCAGGGCAGGGAACTCGACCTCGACGCATCCTGGGCCATTGGGTACGACCCGACGGAACGGTGGTGGGGCATCGAGGTGGAGTTCCCGCCGGAACTCGACACCATCTTCGGCGTAACGAATAACAAGCAGGGCGCCACTGTCTTCTCCTCCCTCGCTCACTTCGACTGGAAGGCCCACGCCGAGGCCGGCGAGTCTTTCAAGGGGTTCAAGGAGCGCCTTGCCGAGTTCAGCGATCCGGGTCTTCCTCTCATCGACCTCGTGCTCTACCTAGAGGAGAAGCTCCTGCCTGCCATCCGGCGGCAGCTGAAGCAGCAGACGGTCGGTACACGTAAGAGCAATAAGCGGCACGACGATGACGTCGCTTCCAGGGCCACCGACGCCGTCAAGCGCCGAAGCGAGGAGGGCTACACCGGCAAGACGGACGAGCTGGAGGAAGGGGCGACCACCGAGACCAAGCGGCAAGAACAGGTCGAGGCCCTCACCCAGCGGCACCACCTTGACGAGGACACTGCGCAGTCCATGGTCGAGGAGGCCCTGGAGAAGGATCTTCGCGCGCGGTGGATCTCCAGCTTCCAGGACACCTCCGCCTTCTTCAGTATCGACCTTATGGCCGGCATGCTGCAGGTGATCTTCAACGAGAAGCACCCCCTGCACGCTCAGCTGTTGGCCGTCCTTGAAGACGTCCCGGAAGACGCGGACGTGGACGACCTGCGCGACCGGCTCAACCGTGTCGCGGAGACCTTCAAGCTGCTGCTCTTCTCCTGGGCGCGTATGGAGGACGAGACCTACCCCGACCGCGACCGCGAACGCATCGCGGACGCCCGCCGCGAGTGGGGACGGTACGCCCGCGACTTTGTGGACGGGAAGGCCAGCGACGCGTGACCGAGCCCGCCCACATCTGGCGGCAGATCGAAGAACTGATGACGGGCGCCCATGGACGCGTAACCCTTGTGGCGCCCTTCATCAAGCGAGAAGTTCTGGCAGCTGCACTCTCCGCCGTTCCCGCCTCTGTCGAGAGCATCGAGTGCATCACGCGGTGGGTTCCCGAGGAGGTGGCGGCAGGGGTGTCGGATCCGGAGATCATTGAGCTCGCAGAGGACGACAAGCGGCTGCGCATCGCCCTGTGTCCGAGTTTGCACGCCAAGCTCTACCTCACAGGCGAGCGCTGTCTAATCGGGTCGGCCAACCTGACAGGGAAGGCCACCGGGCGGGTCACGAATCCGAACATTGAGATCCTTGTCGAGGTGTCCGCGACACATCCGGAAGTCGGCCGGGTACTCGCCGAGATAGAGGCATACGCGATCGAGGCGACGCCCCACATGGCCGCCCTGGTGAGAAGACAAGCGGAGCTAATGAAGGAACACCGCCCGACTGCCTCCGGCCAGCTACGAGAGGAGGTGCAGCAGGGCTGGTACCCGGTTACACGACGCCCTGAGGCCGTCTACTCGTACTACTGCGGAAGGGCTCAATTCGGGCGATCCATGGAAGCAGCCATCCTGCGGGACCTCGCGTTCCTGGGCGTACCGGCAGGCTTGACCGAGGCGGAGTTCTCAGACTGGGTGGAAAGCCGCCTGCGGGAGATTCCTGCCCTCCGGGCGCTGGTAAAGGGTGATCGCCTGACCAACGTGGACCTGCAGCATGCGCTGCAGGACCAGGCAGGCTTGACCGATGAGCAGGCCAAAAGAGCGACCGAGACCATTGCCGCGTGGCTTCGGCACTTCGGCCGCTTCTACACCGATGTAGGAACGTGGGAGCTCAGGCACGGGCGGGAGCTGTCGTAACCGCCCCCCTGAAGTGACGCCGGCATCGGTACTGAGGTCGACCGCGACCCGAAACCTGATTGATGTTGCGCCGCTGTCGGCCACCCGGCCTGACCCGATGGTGCGCCTAGGATCTGTACGGACAACCAGGTGTGGCGGCAGCGCCACGCCTGGCGGTCTTAGGACAGGAGCGCAGATGTTGGGAAGGTCCTCATGGCTCAAGTGCGGGTCCCGTACCTGCTCGGGCATGCTGAGATCGCTTCCCTTTTCCGAGTTGAGCGCCAAACGTCACAGAAGTGGCGCACAGAAGGCACACTTCCCGAGCCCGACCTAGTCGCTTCCGGCAACCCGTACTGGCTGCTAACGACGGTGCTGCGCATCAGCGGCGTCGGAGACCGTCGAGTTGATGAGGGGCAGCTCGGAGCCTATAAGGCCGCCAGCCCTCACGGCTATGTCCTACAGGATGACGAACAACTGCCTGCCATCCTCGGCATTCAGGAGGTAGGCCGTGTCCTCGGTCGAGATGCCCAGGCGGTTTCCCGGTGGCGCAACCGGCAACGTATCGCCGAGGCGGACCTCGTCCTCTCCGGTTCTCCGCTCTGGCTCTTGGAAACGATCCTTGCGGACGCGCAACGCCGGCAGCGACCCGTCGTCACCGCCGAGATCGCCATGCTGCGTGCGGGACAGCGCGCCCCACAGAAGCCTCGCGGCCGCAGGTCCAGCAATCCCCCCGTGGTACGCCCGCCGCAAGAGCTGCTGCCCGCAGCACGAACGTTCACGAGCGCTGACCAGGCCGCCGCCGTGGAGTTCCTCGCATCGGTACTGGCCCAGGGCTACTCCGTCGTGATCAAGCCTCAGCCCTGAGTCAACTGTACGGTTACGACCCACGCCGCCAACGCCGCCTGCGGCTGGTTCCACTGTTTGTCAACGACGATGAGAGAAACACTTGATAACCTCACTGGAAGTCAATAATCTCTCTCACATGTCGATTCTGCAGCGCGCCCACGGAGCCCATAGCGCCGGCTCAACCGACTCCGACCCCCAGGCCGCTTCCGGCCAGCCGAGCCACACCGCCGTGAAGGTCGTCTCCTTCGGAGGTGGCGTGCAATCAACAGCACTGCTCGTGCTGGCGGCCCGTAGAGAGATCGACTTTCGGACCTTCCTCTTCGCCAACGTGGGTGACGACAGCGAGCACCCGGCGACGCTCGCCTACGTTCGTGAGATCGCAATCCCGTACGCGGCCCGAGCGGGGCTCGAAGTCCAGGAGCTTAGGCGGCGCCGACGTGACGGAACCACCGAGACGCTCATGCAGCGCATGAACCGGCCGGCCACGCGATCAATCCCCATCCCAGTGCGCATGGCGAACGGGGCTCCGGGCCGACGTAACTGCACAACAGACTTCAAAATCAAGGTGATCGGGCGGTGGCTCCGAGAGCATGGAGCCACCGCAGAGCATCCGAGTGCGGTGGGAATCGGTATATCGCTCGACGAGATCCACCGCGCCAACCGGCGCCGACGAGAGCCTCACGAGCTCATCGAGTACCCTCTCCTCGATCTTGGGCTGCGCAGGAGTGACTGCGAGCACATCATCACGGAGGCCGGCCTGCCGGTGCCGCCGAAAAGCTCTTGCTTCTTCTGCCCCTTTCGCACCGTCGACGCGTGGCGGCACCAGCGCAGGCACGAACCCGAGCTGTTCGCCCTGTCGGTGCAGCTTGAGGAGACGATCAACGAACGCCGGGCTGCACTCGGGCGGGATTCCGTGTATCTCACGAGGTACGGTCGCCCGCTCGCGCAGGCGATCCCTGAAGACGGCTTGGCAGACAGCACCGTCGACGAGGGGGATGGTTCCTGCGACTCCGGCTGGTGCATGACCTGAATCAAACCGGACAGGGACAGACGGGGCGGAAGCCTAGCTTCCGCCCCGTGCCTGTTGTTTGCTTCTGCCAGATGCGGAACAGAGCCGACCGCCAGATTGGAGCACCCGGTCAGAGCTCGGGCGGCTCGCCAGGCTCAAGGTGGAGAACCGCGAGGTACTCGCTATAGAGCATCTCTTCATCCACCCACCGACTGCCGCCAGCGCCATCGGGAACCCACCTGCCATCGAAGAGATACTTGTCCTCGTCGAGAACCGCGATGCTCCCTTCGGCCAGCGCTGCCGCCAGCAGCAGCTGGATCCCTAGCATTACAGCCGTGGACGCCTCCCTGGCGGCGCAAATTTCCTCGTGGCCGGTTGCGTGGATCTTCGCGTCCGCGTCGTCGGTCGGCTCGGGGACCCCCGCGAGACCGTGCACCACCTGACGGTGCACGGCGATCGCCTGGGCGACACCGGAGGCGACGGACACGGCGGTATCGTCAGCCCGACCCCGTGCGTGAGCCGTGAGGTGCTCGGCGACTTCGCATGCGTGCAGTGGCCAGACGTCGGTGCGGTGTGATAGCTGGTGCTCCGCCCATTCGATGGCGATAGCGGGCTGAGAGACGTCTGGGTGCAGCACCCTGACGAGCCCTTCGAGCGCCGCCCGGACATAGCCGAGTCGCACTAGGTGCAACTGCCACTCTTCTATCATCTCCGACCAAACGGCGTCGAAGTCGCCGCCGACGGCACACATGCCCCCGTCGTCGTACGACATGTCGAAGGTCACTGTGCGCAGCCCCTGGGCAAGCCGGAGCCACTTGTAAGCGCTCTCCCAACCGGCCTGTTCGGTAGCCCCACCGCGTACGACAGAGGCGTGCTCCACCCAATCGGCGAGCTCACGGACGTGTTCCTCGGGCGCAGCCAGCGCGAGTGCTACCAGCGTGCGGTATGAGGGCAGGCAGACGCCCTCCGTGTGAGTGGTGGTCATAGGGGGAGCGTCTCATGCCCCACTGACAACACCGACCGAGCTGGCGGGCACGTTGGTGTAACGAATCGGCGTGGCCGAGCCGGGCGACCGCAACGTGGATAGGGATGACCTCCGGATTAGCGTCGCCGTGTAGACGCGCCGGAGGTCATGGAAAGTGGGTGTGCAGGAGAGGTTTGGGGGGTTTTGTTCTTTCATCCGCACATTGTGTTGACCGAACACAGTGGAGATGAGAGAACCGAACAGGGTCCGGGTGGATTGGTCCGCCCTAACCAGCCGTGGACAAGTATTATCGACGGTGCTCGATGGCGTCCTCCTGGAGGACGGTGGCGATGACGCCTGCATGGTGTGTCGCATCTAACCTGACCAGCCTGTTGGATTCGGAGGACGGACCCCATGCCCACCCAGGCCAGAGAGATATTTGAGGCGCAGAGCAAGAGCCTCCGTGAGTTGCTGTCGGACAATGGCCTCGGCCTGTACCTGCCGCCGTATCAGCGGCCGTACGGGTGGGGTAAGGACAAGGTCGAGAAGCTGCTCGACGACACCCTTCACGGTTTGAAGAATCTCGGTGAGGCTCCCGACAGCTTCACCTTCCTGGGCACCGTGATTACCATCCACGACGTCAATCACGTTACGGTGCAGCCGATTGTAAAACCGGAAGTGCCCTCCAAGGTGCTCACCGTGATCGACGGGCAGCAACGTCTATCTAGCCTGCTTCTTCTACTCGTAAGCCTTCATAATCTGACCCGCCAGCACTCATGGAAGGTCTTCAAGGGCAAGACACCTGATTCCACGGACACTGCGCGTGCATCGCTCTACTCAGAAACTGTCGGCATCCTGCAGACCCTCAGCACTGCTTTCTATGAGCGAAAGAATTTCGGCGACGCGCCAGTCTACCCTCGCCTGATCCGTGCCTTCGTCGACCAGTGGTCTAAGGATGCAAAGCTCAAACAGTATGAGTCTCCAATTGCGAACCTGATCTACACCTACTCAGTCGAGGCAGACGCAGAGCCCCCGACCGTGAAGCCGACGGACTTCAGGCCGCCGGCGCGTCCCGGTGCGGGTGAAGGCGAGGGCGATCTAATTAGGCGGTTCGGCGAGATCCGTACCGCACTGACCAAGCTCGCTCAGCGCACAGCGATTGAGGAGCTTGAGGATTTGCCGCCGCTCTCGACCTTGGCCAATCAGATCGAGTTTCAGCGCGCGCTGTTCAACCATGAACTCGACCCCGAGCTGTGCAGATGGCTTCGCGAGCTGGAGGATGAGCCCGAGGCTGTCTTGATGCGGCTCGTGATGTTCGCCGCGTACGTCCTGAACCGCATTGCGCTAACTGTGGTGCAGGGCAAGGACGAGGACTATGCTTTTACCATCTTCGAGTCGCTGAACACGACCGGTGAGCCCTTGACTGCCTTCGAGACGTTCTTGCCGCGCGTTGTGATGGCGGAAAAAGTTCAGGACTACCGAGGCTCTGACGCGCACGAGCGCATGAAGGCTGTCCAGAGCTACCTTGACCGATTTGGCGTTGGGGAGAAGCTGCAGAATGCAACCCGTGAGCTGCTGGTGACGTTTGCCCTCGCAGAGACGGCCAAGAAGCTGTCGAAGCGGCTCTCCGACCAACGCGTCTACATGAAGGACACCTTCGACAGTCATAAGGACTCCAGCGATGATCGCGCTGCGTATTTACGTCACCTGAGCGACACGGCGACCTTCGTTGGTACAACGTGGGAGCCGGCGAAGGAAACTCCTCGTCAGCTCGTCGGACTCCCCGCCTCCGCCATGACGGACACGGTCAAGCTCTGTCTAGCGTTCCTAAACGACCTCAACCACACAATCGCCATTGCACCCCTGTTGCGGTTCTACTCCGAGGCCGTCCATGCAGAAGAGGGTGAGGAACGGGACAAACGAATCGCGGAGTTTGAAAAAGCTATCAAGGCGATCACCGCCTTCACGGTTTTCTGGCGAGCGACTCGAAGTGGCACCGGGAACATCGACAGCCAGTATCGATCCGTCATGGCAGGTGACTCGCTAACTGGCATGGGACCTCTTGCGCGGGCCGTGCCGAACTCAGAGCAGCCTAGGCCAACGGTAGACGCCGAAGCCCTGAAGAAGGAGCTCGCGACACGCTTGTCCGATACGGACAAGAAGTACGGCGGTATCCCGAATCTTGCATCGTTTCTGGCGGCGGCAAAATCTTTGCCTCTCTACAAGAACAGCCGACCGCTGACGCGCTTCCTTCTGCTGGCGGCCTACCACGACACCATTGAAGACCCCGATAATCCTGGCCTTATAAAACAGGGAAAGGCGGGCGTGGCTCCGTGCTTCACATCAGATGGCTGGTCCGATGAAACACACTTCACGATCGAGCACATCGCTCCGCAGCAAGCAACCGGTGGATGGGATCAGGGCTTTTACAATGAGAAGGGGATCGCCGACAAGATCGTTCACAAGATCGGCAACTTGGTCCTTGCGCCAGGGGCTGCCAACACGTCGCTGAGTTCGCGACCGTGGACCGAGAAGAAGGTGCTGTACGCGGCACTTGGTGCTACGACCACCGAGGAGGCCAAGACCATTCTCAACGATTCGGGCTTGGCGTTCGCGCAGTCGACCGAGGAACTGGCCCAGATGTCTCGTTACCTGCCGCACCTGCGCGCACTCGGGCAGCGTGATGACGAGTGGGACCCGGATTTCATGGATCGGCGAGCTGAGGTTCTCCTTCGACTCGCCTACGCACGGCTGAAGGACTGGCTCGGCATCGCGTGGTCGGAATCGACGACTGATCCAGTGGTCCGCCATGTCGATGACGAGGTTGAACCTGTCGAAGATGACGACTCCGCGGAGAACACCTCGGGCAGGCAGCCAGCGCCTGCCCGCTCCAGCTAAAGCGACGCCCACGCCGTCCCAGCGCGTTAGACAAGGATCTCCGATTCGCGCTATCCGGTCGTGCCGTTGTCGGCGTAGTGCGTGGGGCTCGCCGTAGAGAGCACTCGCATGACTGAGAATAGTGCCCGCAAGAAGGCGATTCACGACCGAATGGAAGCGACAGGCGAGAAGTACAACGTGGCCAATCGCCACTTGGAGACGGATCAGGCATCACGATTGGAAAGCGCTGCCGGTGCAGCCATATCAGCGGACTGGCCTCGGGAGCCAAGTCCGCTCGATCCCGGACACGGCACGCAGGCAGATCGACTGCGGGTGCTCCAGCAAATGCGCAGCTTCTGGAATGAGACCAGTCGTGGGCGGCGCAACCAGGTAATGGCGGAACTGAAGGTGGCACGTGCCTGTCAGGCAGAAGTGAATGCCTTCTGGGACCGACATAAAGCCACGGTCAAAGAACGGTGGGCCAAGAGAACAGGGAGCCGCGGCGAGACCACTGTGGCCGACATCCCAGAGGTTGCCGGGCAGTGGCACTCCGGTAACCCCGGCCGTCCTGACACTGTTTCGGCAAGTACCCAGAAACGAGGGACTAGCCCATATCTGTGGCGCTGCCCACTTGGGCAGGGACACCCAGCGTGGCCTGCATGGCCCAAGGACCGGATCCAAGCCGGCACACGCTGCCCGGCCTGCCAGCAGTTAATCAAGCTCGCAGATATCCCAACACTTGCAGAGCAGTACCGCGGGCCGATTCCTGTAAAAGAAATCACTTACGCCTCCCATGACAGGGTGCCCTGGGTGTGCCAGACCTGGGCCGTCGAACCCCTGACAGGACGGTGGTACAAGGTCGAGCACCATTACAAAGCAGTGATCAAAGAACGAGCACTACAAGGAGATGGTTGCCGAGTTTGTGCCGGATATGTGATCGATGACACAAACTCTCTCGCGACATGGTTCGAAGAGATTGCCGATCAACTCGACGATCCCAACATGGATCCGCATAAGCTGCCGACCAGCAAGCATAGTGCCTCTCGTAGCGACCTGACCGAGAGGGAGCGTGGCGACGTTTATGCCACTCTGCCTTGGCAGTGTCGGCATGGCCATCAATGGATGGCAACCGTCCTTAATCGGGTTCAGGGTGGAAACTGCCCGAAATGTTCAAGGTCAGGGATATCCAAAGAGCAGGTACGTCTAGTCGCGGAACTTTCGGGCCTCATGGACTATGTACCGCCTGTGCCGCCAGATCCGCGCCTGCTCGCGGGCGTTCCTGACTTCGCCTCCCAGCAGATCCAGATTCCCCGGCGGTTTAAACCGGCACACTGGCGCTACAAGGCGGTAGAGATCGACGCCGTTTTCCGTCTCAAGCACAGCGGCATGCGGATCGGGATTGAGTATGACGGCTCCTACCATCACTCCTCAAAACTACGCAACCGCCAAGCGCGCGAGAATGAAAAGGGCCAAGTCTTGGTCCAGGCTGGACTCTTGGACCTGATTGTCCATGTCCGCGTAGGTGATCTGCAACCGCTAGTGGCACCTCACGCCTTGAGCGTCTCGGTACGGGAGCAGTCCACTCCCTACGAGCAGGCATGCGCTGTAGCTTTCTCGCTCGAAGCCCGGTTTCCTGGAGCTATCTCAGGTCTCGGCGATTACCTTGCCGGCGGACGACCGCAGCGACAGGGCCAGGCGGATGAATACATAATTGCGACGTGGGGAGAACTCCATCCGCCAAGGCCTAAGCGTGAGCGGGCCGCACCCCAGCCCCGTAAGCTTAAATCAACTGAGCCACATCCGGACAGTTTGTTGGCCGCCATGAGCGAGCCCTATCGTAACCCTTCACGACCTGATCAGATTATTCGTGACTACCGCTGCCGATGCGGCGCGACAACCGCTGCTGTCCAATCCCAGGTAACGTCAGGAAACACCCGCAGTTGTGGTTGCCTGCAGGACCAGGTTAGGCGAAAACCGCGCCCCATCATTTCTCGAGCCGACACCTCGGCCGCTCGGGAATGGGCTCGCAGCCTGAGAATCATAATCGGTGGCAGTGGGCGAGTGCCCGATCAGATAACCGCCTCCTACTGGCTGCATCGGGCAGGTTATCTGCAGCTGCTTGGGCCAGATCTCCTCCTACAGGAGAAACTCGTCAGAGAATGGGCACAGAAAACCGGCCAACCACTGGGAGCCCGTGGCCGAGTGCCGGGGCAGTTGTGGATCGGCTACGCCCGCGACTACTTGAAGCGGCAACGGCCGAACGAGTAAAACCCCGGCTGAGATGGTCCTGTTGGACCTTGGATCCCTCGCCCACCGACCACAGTGTCCACAGAACCGTGAGGTCGTTTCCCGTTGCTCTCGGGTCGGGCAATATGCGTTACTGTCGCCGTCGCCAAGCGAGGTCTCAGGAGGCTACGCGAAGCTTCCAGTCCTCGGGCCTGGTGGGCCCCTGCGGTCCAGGTCCACATGGCACCGGACGACGAGGGTGGGCCGCCGAACGGGCTGCTGTAGACCAGTGTGTCCAGACGCGACCTCGCTGCAAGATCGACAGGCGTGGGGAGATTGAGATCTTGTTTCGTGAGTATTCCGTGAGAGGCTGTGATCCAGCGAGGAACCATGACAAGCCGGAGGCGTACGGCCAGGTCAACGGCCGGACTGGAGAGCCAGCCGGGTGGCCGAGGAGCACGGCGGAGAACACCCAGGTCTATGTGGGTAGAGCCGCAAGAAGGCGCACGACAGCCGAAATGTCTCGTAAGCGGGCTGGGAATCATCGGCGGGCGCCGAATAGTGCTTGAACTGCTTCGGTTTCCCTAGGTGTCGGAGGGTGTCGAGACGGACGCCAAGCAACATGGTTGGGCTGGCGATCGCGGCAGGGATATACGCGGGATGATCTTGAAATGTCCACGCATCGTGGAAGCCATTAGCCCAGCTCAAGCCGCCTTGAGAGACGGAGTAGCCTCCACTCTCCTAAAGCGGGGTGTCGCATGTTCGAATCATGCCGGGGGCACTTCTCTGACCAGAAACCCAGGCTCTGATCTGGGTTTCTTTATGATCGCGTCCGAGTTGATGTAGGCAGCGATGTGCCGCTGTAGGCAGTCATGTGCCAGTGCTCGCGGAATATACGTGGAATGATTTTGAGCGGGTTTCCGCAGGTCGCCGGGCAGAAATGACGAAGGCCCCGACCGCAGCCGGGCCCCGTTCCGCGAGTACGCCTGGGCCAAGGCCGGCGTTCGGATCGGCGGCACCGCGGAACGGATGGTTGGAGGCGGCCCGGATGCTGACCGTGCTGGGCGGCTCGAAGAACCACACCTGCGGTATGGCCAGCACCCACCGGACAGCACCGATCTCCTTGCCTTTCGCCGCCGCCCTGTGCTCGAACGCGATCGCCGTATCCCGGTCACGCAGGTAGTCGTAATCGCTGAGCACCAAGCTGAGCACCAACGTGCGCCCGCCCGCTCCGCGACGATCGTAGGGCAGTCACGCGCCACGATGTTCTTCTCCAGCCGTCTGACCACGTCGAAGAGCAAGTCCGCTGTCTCCGCGTTCATCTCGCTCTCCTTCATCCGGCTGTTATCCGGCGGTCATCCAATTCCGGTGCATGCTGCTCGTGCTCTTGACCACGGCCGGATCGGCCTCCTCCGCCGGCCAAATCTGCAGCAGATATCGGTCCAAGGGCTGGCCATCGTCGCCGCCGTCGTGGCCGCGGTCCATCCCGTGAGCGTGGCAGTGCAGACGGTACCAACCCGGACCGCAGGCAGCTCCGGAATCATATGGACGTTCTGGCCTCCCCATTCGTGCAGCGAGACGCTTCCTGCCTCGGACTCGAAGCTGACCTCCACGATGTCCTCGTACCCGTCCAGCTGTGCAACAGGTTCCGACTGCCACCATGGCCGTCAAACTCACGGTTCCGGTGTGCGTGCCAGGAAAGCATGAACTCAGCCGCCAGGCAGGCTTCACCGAGCTGGCCCGGGTGATCCGCCAGCCCGAGGCGGGCGGGCGCTTCCCCGGCGGCGCGGTGCTGGCGTGCAAGTCCACATGACCTCTGGCCGCAGTGATCATCGGCGTGAACAATAGCCACGTGAAGGCATATGTTGGGGTAGCGCATCACTACTGGTACCGCTTCCTGGCTGCCCGGCCTACCCTGAACGAGGTCAACTTCTGGCGCCCCTCCGGCGTGCGGGAGTCTCGCGTGCTCAGCCACGGCGAGCCGTTCTTCTTCAAGACCCACCACCCCCACAACCAGGTGGTCGGCGGCGGGTTCTTCAGCGGGTTCGCACCGCTGCAGGTCTCGGAGGCGTGGGAGTTCTTCGGCCAGGGCAACGGCACCGAGAGCCTGGCGATTATGCGCGAACAACTGAGCAAATACCGCTCCCGGCCGATCGCGCCCGTGGAAGACCCGATCATCGGCTGCGTCATCATCCGCGACGTCTGGTTCTTCCCCGACGACTGCCTCGCCCCGGCCCCGCCGGACTTCGCCTCCAACATCGTCCAAGGCACAAGCTACGACCTGGCCACCCACGCCGCCGCGCCATACTTCCACGACCTACTGAACCGAATGGGACTCGGCGCTGACCTCGACCTGTCCGAACTCCGGCACCGCGACGGCCCGGTCTTCGGTGACCCGCGTCTGGCACCGCGGCGCCTGGGGCAGCAGGCCTTCCGGGCCGTGGTGCTGCATGCCTATGAGCGGCGCTGCGCGATCACCGGCGACAAGATCTGACCCGTGCTGCAGGCTGCGCACATCCGTCGGCTCGCCCGCGGCGGCGAGCACCGCCTGGACAACGGTCTGCTGCGCTCGGACGTGCACACTCTGTTTGACCGCGGCTACCTGGCTGTCGACCTGCTGGTCCGCCCCCGACTGCGCGAGGAGTTCGGCAACGGCAGGAGTTCTACCGCCAGGCCGGAACCGAGATCGCCGTCCCTCATCGGCTACAGGATCGGCCCAATCGAGTCGCCCTTGAATGGCATTCGGGCGAGAGTCTTCCAGCGAAGCTGAGCTGCGAGGGAGGTGATTCAAGCCCCCATGAGCCCCGGAGTCCGAATTCAGGACGCCACCGAGGTGACCGCTGACATTTCTGCAGTCGTAAGTATTTGTGGTCCTTTATCTTACAATCATGGTTCCCCCTCCAATGAAAGGGAGTCCATGACCCGGCAGTTGCGACTGGAGATTCCGGACGACGGCGATATTCTCCGCCAGGAAAGCGAGCTTCGTTCCCTCCGAAAAGCGCTGGACGGAATCGACGGGGTCGAGACCGGTCCGATAGATCTCGCCACAAATGCGACACATGGCACTAAAAGCAATCCACTATGGGCAGACACTGCGTTCTGGCTCGTTGTGGCCGGAAGCGCCACCAAGCTGGCGACGACCGCGATCCGGGAATGGGCTGCGGCTCAGCGCGGCAGGAAGGTGCGAGCGACCCGAGGTGACGAAAGGCTGGAAATCGACGGCAAGCTGGATGCCACTACGGCACAGGCATTAGAACGTTTTCTCGGAAAAGGCGACTCGTAGTGGCCAGGCGGGCGTTTCTCATCGGCACCTCCGTCTATTCAGACGGCGCCTACACTGCACTCCCTTCATGCGTCGCCGATGTGTGGCAGCTCAAGCAGATTCTCGAACAGCCCGCCATCGGCGGCTTCGACGAGGTGCGGCAGGCGCTGGATGCGCCCGCCGACCACCTGCGGTACGAGATCGTAGAGTTCTTCAGCCAGGCGGACCCAGGCGACCTCGCTCTCCTCTACATCACCGGCCACGGCCTGAGGCTGACTCGGAGCACAGGCGAGTTCTTCTTCGTCACGACCGACACCGACCACCAGCGGATCGAGGAGACCGCTGTCGGCGCCTCCTACGTCAACGAGCAGTTGGGGCTCTGCCGCGCCTCCCAGAAGATCGCCATCCTGGATTGCTGCCAGAGCGGCGGCTTCGTTCACGGATTCACAACCAGGGACACTAAGTCGGCCGACTCGGCGATCCCTCTGACCAGCCACGGCGTCTATGTGCTGTCGTCCTCTGGAGCTGGCCAGGCTTCCTTCGCCGGCGAAGATTCCAGGCCCTCGGTCTTCACGGAAGAGATCGTCAACGGGCTGCTCACCGGCCAGGCCGATCACGACGGCGACGGGACCGTCTCGGTGGAAGACCTGTTCCATCACGTGAGCAGCCAGCTGAAACAACGCCCCTTGGCCGCACCGCAGACGCCGGTGAAGTCAGCTCACGGCGTGACAGGTCAGATCAACGTCGCCCGATCAGCGATCGGGCGATCGCTTGAACTCCAGCCGCCAACGGCCTTCGGGCACAACATCCCCAAAAGCGAGTCTGTCCGAGAAGGTGGCAACTGGCCCGCGCTCATCAGTTACTACCGTTCGTGCCTGGTCTCAGAGGCCAGAACCGTGCGGCCGTTGACCCGGCGAGACGTGGTCAACGTGCCAGGCCAGGAGCGGCTCCTCTGCGGGGATTCCCGTACCGACCTCCCTCCCGAGACGAAGGACCTACTGGCCCAGCAGCCGGGCGATGAACTCTGGTACGGCTACCCGACTGTGGTGATGTTCCGGGACAGGTACGGCAGAACCCTCACCACGCCGACGGTCGCGCCACTGATCGTGCGGCAGGTCGACATCGTCGATCAGGAACTGGTGGCCTTCGGCCCGGCCATGCCGAACCCGCAGTTGATCGCCGGCCTCCTGAGCGAGGAGGAGGCCGAACACCTCGTGGCCACCTACCGGCCGACCTGGCACAGCGGACACTACGCCGAGATGGTGAGAGATCTTCGTCACCATCTGCGCGAGCTGGGTGTTGATTGCGTGGAAGAGCTCCGACCAGAGCTTCTGGCGTCTGACATCGACCAGGACACGCCCACCAGTGGGGCACGCAACGCAGCCGTGCTCTTCACGCTGAAGCCGAACGAGAGCACGATCCGGCAGCTACTCAATGACCTTGACGATCTTAAAAAGAAGGCCGCCGAGATCCCCAAGACCGCGTTGGCCGGTCTTTTCGACCCTCCGATCGAGACACCCCGTACCGACTGGCAGTTGGTGGCCCCTCTACCACTCAACGAGGGACAGGAAAACGTGGTGGCCTCAGCGATGCGTGAACGGCTCACGATCGCGACCGGACCTCCGGGCACCGGAAAGAGTCAGCTGGTCGTGGCCGCCGTGGCCACGGCAATCTGCGCGGGGCAGCGGGTCCTGGTCGCCTCCAACAACAACCAGGCCGTCCAAGAGGTCTGGGAACGATGCGAACGGCTGGCGCCCAGCGCGCTCATCCGGAGCGGCAACCGCAAGATGCGGGAGGAGGAAGGCAAAGGGCTGCGCCGGCTTCTGTCCCTGACCAGGCCCTCCGCCGCCAACGCCACCACCATCGCGAAGTTGGCCGCCGCCCTCGACAACCTTCGAAGAGCCCGAGCCGTACTCGCGGATATGGCGGCCCTGGAGCGCGATCTCCTCCAGACCGGACAACACCGCGAGGCCACCCTGTCCGAGCTCGGCTCCTCTCCAGGTGAGCTACGCGGGTCATGGGAGGCGTTGGAGCGTCGGGCATCCAAGGCCGCGCGAGCCAGGCTGTTCGGCGGCTGGCGGCGGGCCTACTTGTTCCGCCGGATACGCCTTGCCGTACCCGCCGGCAAGGCCGCTTGTGAAGCGCTCGCCCGCTACGCGGCGGCCCAAGGCCGCTGGGACAACCTGATCAAGCAACTCGGCACGCGCGAAGACGCCGAAGCCCTCGTCACGGGCCACGACGCCGCTTGGGAACGGGTGACCCAGGCGTCCCAGGCCCGGCTCCAGTCCGAGATCGAGCTGGCGAGCCGGCAGGGACGTGAGCACATCGTTGAGCTCCTCCAAGCCTCTGGGCAGGGCGGCAGCGACTGGCGAGAGCTCCTCCGGGCCCTGCGCCACGTGCGGGGCTGGGCCGTCACCAACCAGTCCGCCCGACGCCTGCCCCTCAATCCGGCGCTTTTCGATCTGGTGATCATCGACGAGGCCAGCCAATGCTCCGTTGCCGGAATCCTGCCGCTGCTGTTCCGCGCCCGCCGAGCCCTGATCATTGGCGACCCCATGCAACTCGCCCACGTCTCCGCCCTCCATCCAGCCCAGGAAGCACGCAGCGCACGACTCTCCGGACTCCATCCAGCCTGGTTGGAGGAACACCGGCTCACCTATCACCGGCACTCGGCCTTCCACGCGACGTCCACCGCCGTTGGCCATCGACTGCTGCTCGACGAGCACTACCGTTGCCACCCGGACATCGCCGAGGTGTCCAATCGGCTCTTCTACAACGGGCGACTGACCGTGCTGGTCGACGTCCACGGGCAAAGAAGCCTGGGCCGTCCGGCCATCACCTGGATCGACATTCAAGGCCGAGCCCAGCGCGGCCAAGGCGGATCCTGGCTGAACCAAGAAGAAGCCAAGAAGGCGGCGGAGGTGGCCAAGCACGTCCTGCACATCCGGAACGACATCAGCGTCGGCGTGGTCACTCCCTTCAGCGCCCAAAGCGAACTCCTGAAACACCATCTCGCCGGAGACGACCGAGTTCGCGCCGGGACGGCCCACACTTTCCAGGGCGGCGAACGCGACGTCATCGTGCTCTCCCTGGTCGCAGGCGAGAGCACGAGCCCGAACACCGTGATGTGGTTGAACCGCCAGCTCAACCTCTGGAATGTGGCCATCACCAGAGCTCGCGCCCACCTCGTCGTCATCGGTGACCGGTCTTTCTGGAGCAAGCAGGGCGGCGTGGCCGCCGAGTTGCTCGCAAGCTCCGACGGCGCGACCGACGTCCCTCCCGACCCGATGACGATCAAGCTATATGAACACCTCACCGCACACACGTCCCCGGATGTCGAGCTGAACGTACGGCTGGACGGATACCAGGCCGACGCGACGTACCACGACGGAACGCTGGCCGTACTCCTGGATCGCGGGGCGCCGGACGACGATCTCGCCAAGCATCTTCGCGTGCAGTGCACCCGCGCGCGGTTACTGGCTAATCCCTCTACCGGACGCCGGAGTGTCCGCCTCCCCGCGTGGCAGCTCTTCGACTCACCTGTCGAGGATCATGGTTCTCGGGCCACCTAAACACGAACACCGGCTCATTGTGATTTCCGACCGTCATCCGGGGAAGCCCACTCAACCCTGGATGCGGCACTCAGCCATTGCGGGACGGTAGGCGGAAGACCTGACGACCGTGCCAGTCGACGTGTGCGGCCTCGAACCGTTCCATCCCGGATTGGGGCCCGCGCACGGGCCGTCCGGCCAGGGACAGGACCATGTCGCGGGCCGCGGCCGTCCGGCCGACAAATCGGGCCGACACGGTGATCGTGCGGTCGGCGGTCAGGCCGAGCACGCCCTTGTCGAACAGCTTTCCGAAACACCTATCAGCCGCGGGTAGTTGGATCCCCCGTTGGAAGAGGTTGGAGCAGGTGGCAGGACCACAGCAGGACCACAAGCAGTCCCCGTCCCGCGCGGGCGGGACAGGCAAGCGTACGCGGCCGGCGCCGTCGGTGAAGTACCAGGTGTTCGTTGAGGTGCTCACCGGGCAGAGCACGCAGGGCGAGGCGGCCGACAAGTACGGCGTCAACCGGATGACAGAATCAGATCTGCAAGACCGCCAAGCAGGGCGCGCTGGCGGGCGCCTCCACGGTCGGCCGTCCGGGCGAGAGCCCCGAGGCCGTCGAGTTGGAGGTGGCGCGCAGGGAGATCGAGCGGCTGCGGGCCACGGTGACTGAGCAGGCTGTCGCGCTCCACCTGCACCAGGGAAAATCGCTTTGGGGCTGAACTCCGGCCTGGTCCCGCCGCGAGTCGACGCCTGCGTCAAGGCCGGTCTGCTGGGGCTCGTCACGCACGCGGCGCGATCTGTTAAGCGTCAGCCGAGAGGTCGGTGCGGAGTGCTGGGATGAGGCGTTCCTCCATGACGGCCCGGCCCTCGGCGGCCATCGCCTCGGCGAGGGCTGGATCCCAGGTGCTGCCCGACCTGCTGCCGGTGAGCGGGGTGGACTCGCCCTCCGCCAGGCCAGCCGCGTAGTCGGCCGCGCTCATCCGCCAGGGCGACGCGCCATGCCGTACGGCTGCCGCCTCCACGATGCGCAGCCCCGTCCAGTCGAAGTCGGCTCGCCAGCGCAGTCGTGACCCGGCTGCCGCTGCCGCGGCGAGCAGTTTGTGGCAGGCGGCCGACGGGATCCCCTCGGTGCAGACCAAGGCGGCTGACCGGGTTCCGAGTTCGGCCGCCGCCGCGCGGAGCACCGCCGGGTTCTCGCAGACGAAGATCTCCTCGGCGACCGGCACGATGGGGTGTTCCCCCTGCTGGTGGAGGGTAAGCCGGAACGGGATCCCGAACGCGGCGGCGTCATTCAGCCACCTGGAGACCACCTCGTCGCCACGGGTCCTGACGTTGAGCACCAGCACCTGGCTGGCCAGGTCGTCCACGATCACACCTGCGGACTCCCACAGCCCCCGCTGCCCCGCCCTGCCCGAAGGGGGAGCTGGAGCACCGGACCGGAGCGCCAGGGCGCGCAGCACGAGCGTCGCCAGCGGGCTGCCGGCAACGAGCGCCTTGGTGTCGCCGGTGGCCGACTCGGCCAGGACGGGAAGCGGGACGAAGGTTGCGGGCAGCTGGTCGAGTACGGCTGTCGCCTGCCTGATCAGGTGGGTGTCACCGCGCCGGATCAGGCGGGTGAGCGTGCCGTCCGCAGTCATCGCCGACAGCCACTCGGCGAACCAGGGTTCCGAAGCACACATCGCAGACTGAGCCTCGACCAGCAACGCCTGCCTGCGGGAAACCTCCGCGGCTCGCTCCGCGGGCCGGTCCCGAACCGGCCCCCCCACCAAAGCCAGCGCCTGGAGCAGGCCCATGCCGTGCATTTTCGTGAGGGCGTCGTCCAGGTCGGCCAGTGACACAGTGAGCCGTTTGACGGTCTCAGGCCGGTAGGTCCCGGTGATACCGATGATCACCCGACGTTCGGCCTCGGACGGGTTGGCGACCCCGACGGAACCGTCGATCACGCCCCCGGTCTGCTCCAGCCTCCGCCGGGCCGCGGCCAGGAGACGCTGCCATTCCGCACCCCGCAGCTCACCCAACAATGCTCGCCTCGATACGGCGAGTCCCGGGGGAGCCCAGCGCGACGGTCAGCTCGCCCGCGTCGTCGGCGAGCAGTTCGGCGCCGTCCCAGACCAGCAGCAGCGCGCTGACAGTATGCTCCACCGGGGAATGGGCCAGATCGTAGTGGGCCGCAGCGGGCACTGCGGCATGCGTGGCCCATAGGTCGTACCCGGTCATGAACAGGTCCAGGTCGAACTGGGCGGCCAGGCCCATCAGCTCGCTGCGTCCGGTGTCGTCCACCCCCGCGAACGCCTCATCCAGGGCGAGCAGCCGTGGCGCGTCGGGCCGCGCTGAGTTGAGCATGGCGTGCGCGGCGGCAAACAGCGGCAGGTGCAGCGACACCGACTGCTCGCCGCCGGACAGCCGACTGTGCTTGGCGCGGGTGAGGCGTTCCTCGGCACCGCCGGGCCGGACGAGCTGGAATGTGAACTGCCGCCACCGGCGGTAGTCGAGCACCTTCGTGAGCAGCTCCCGATAGGGCAGCTCCCGTTCGCGGGCCCGGACGTTCTTGATCTGGGTGGCGAAGTGGCCGCGCATCCGGCTCAGCTCGTCCGGGCCGAGCCGGGCCGCGTCGGCGTCGAGCAGACCGCAGACAGCCCGCTGCTCATCCTCCAGATTGTCGGCGAGCTGCCAGCTCACCCCGACCGTGGTCCCCGACGACATCCGGCGCGAGCGCATCTCGGTGTTCATGCGCCGGATCAGGTCGCGCGCGTCCACCGTGCGGTCGTGGATCTGCTGGGCCAGCCGGGTGAGGAGCGCGTCCTCCAGGATCCGCTGCTCGGACTCACTGAGCAGCTGCTGCTGGTCCTTGCGGCTGGAGGTCATCTTCGCGGCGAACGCGCCGACAGGCAGTGGCCCGTCCTCGTCCGCCACGCGGACCACGATCACCCCGTCCGCGCCGTCCCACTCGGGCCGGTAGTCCTGACCGGCGGCGGTGAGCTGCGCCTGGAGGTCGTCCAGCGCCTTGGTCAGCCGAGTGGTGGACTGCTTGAGCGAGATCTCGGTCGGGGTCAGGTCGCGCGTCACGGTGAGGATCGCCTCGTGGACCGCGATCACTCCCGGCGGTAGCTCCCACTCGCCGGACATGGAGCCCAACCAGTCGGCCTCCTGAGCGGGCCAGGCCAGACCGGGCGGGCACTTCAGGACGTCGAGCAGTTCCCGCTGGGCGAAGGGGGCCAGTGCCTTGGCGGTCTCCCGTTCCTCGCCCGCCGCGACGTGCAGCGCCTCCTGCGCGGCGGCCAGTTTGGCCTGCGCGGTGGCGACCTCGGTGAGCGCCGTCCGCTCGGCGGTCCGCGCGGACTCCGCCGCCCGCGACGCGGCGATGATCCCGGTCTCGGCCAGCTGCACCTCGGCCAGCACCTGGCCGGCTTCGGCGCCCATGGTCTGCTGGAGGGCGTCCAGCTTGGCGGCTTCCTCGGTGTGCTTGCGCCGCGCACCCTGCTCGGTCTGCGCTGCGGCCGCCTCGTCGTCGGCCGCCGACTCCAGCCGCTCCGTGCTGCCCTCGACCGCGTCGCGCTGCCGCGCCTCCTCGCGCCGACGGCCGGTCAGCGTGCCGGCCATGGTCTCGAAACGCTGTACGGCCTGCGCCACCTCGTCCACGACGGCGGGATCGAGGCTGTGTTCGGCCCCTGTCCGGCGCAACGCCCGCTCGGCCGCGCCACAGGCGGCGACGGCCTCGTCATAACCGTTCTGCGCGCTGTCGGCGGTCTCGCGGTTGGCGCGGAGGCGTCCGGCGGCCCCCTCGTGCTCGCGGAGGGCCGACACGATCGGACCCGTCTTGGGCAGTGAGGCCCGGGCGGTACTGATCGCTTCCAGCGCGGACTCGGCCAGGGCGCTGCGCCGGTCCAGCCCGGCGATGGTCTCGGTCAGCGCGGTGATCCGGGCGTCGCATTCGGCGAGCCGTACGGCCCGGCGGCGGGCCCGGGCCGTCGCCCCGATGTACTCGGCGTGCTCCCTGTGGTGCGCACCGACCTGGATGCCCTGGGCGAACCGGCCATCGAGGGAGATCATCGGCCGGTCGTCGTCACCGTCTCCGCCGAGCGCGACGGAACGCAGGATCGCGGTGATCCGCTCGGCCGGAACCGGGGTCTCCTCCTCAGGGACCAGCAGGTCCGCCAGGCTCGGTGTTATCGGGGCACCCGGCACCAGGTATCCCTCGGAATCCCCGGCGGCGACGCTCTCCGGAGCGGGAGTGACCCAGGCGTCCAGCAGGTTGGCCGCCTCCAGCGCCGCTTCGACAGCAGCGGCGTGCTCCCCGGTCACGTGGTCGGCGAATCGGACCAGGCGCCAGAACGGGGCTCCGGCTTTCCCATCGCGTTCCGCCGTACGGGCCGCGAACGCAGGTGGCGCATCGTCGTGCTCAGCGGCGATCTTCGCCCGCTCGCCCTTGACCTGGGAGAGCTCCCGTTCGGTGGCGGCCCGCTCGGACTTGAGCTGGGTCTGGGCGTCCCGCAAGTCCTGCACGGCTTGCGCGGTCGCGGCCCCGAAAACCGCATCAAGACTCGGCGCGTCCGGTTCGCCGCTCTCCTCCAGCGCCTCGGCGAGCGGCTGCATGTCGGCCAGCACGTCGCGGTGCCGTTCCCCCCAGGCGGCGAGCTGGGTTCTGGCGTGCTCGCGGGCGGCCTCCACGCCCTTGGCGGCCTCCGCCTCGGCCAGCTCGGCCCGGGCAGCGGTGGCGAGGGCCTGGTCGAGGGCGATCCTGGCCAGGTCGCGGGTCTGCTCAGCCTTCTGCTGGGTGGCGATCGCGGCCCGGACCGCGCGCAGGTCTCCGGTCCGGGAGGCCACCCGGCCCCCGACCCGGTCGGTGAAGCCTGCCGGGTCGGCGTCGGCAGGGCTCCAGGTGATCCCCGCGGCGGCGGCCTCGTCGGCCAGGTCGGTGGCCGTGCGGGAAACCGCACCCTCCAGTTCGGCCAGCAGCCGCCGCGCGGTGGCGAGCTCGACGCGGGCCTTCTGGGCGGTGGCGGCGCGCCGATCCAGCTCGGTTCTGGCTGCCGCGGCGGTCTCCGCACACGTCCGCACCAGGCGCTCCAGGTCGGCGAGCTGTTCGAGGGCCTGGTAGGCGGCGCTGCTCTTGAGCTGCTCCAGCCGGGCCCGCAGCCCGGCCAGGGCGTCCTCGCTCGCCGCCAAGGTCTCCTCGGCCTCCGCCTGGGTCTGCTTCGCGGTGGTCAAGGTGGCGGCAGCTGTACTCAACGCGGTGCGATGAGCGGTGACGTCCTCGCGTCGGCGGGTCAGCGCGTCGGCCGCCCAGCGCGAATGCGTCCGCAGGTAAGTGGTGTAGCTGGACAGGAACGACTGGGTCGCCTCGTCGGCGGCGACCAGCCCCTCCAAGGTCCGCTGCACCGTCTCCATGTCGTCGAAGGAGCGGGACGCCTCGGCGATCAGGTCGTCGTCGATCGGGCGAAGACCGTCGGTGAGGGTGTCCGACAGCTTGCCGGGGTCCAGGTTCTTGGCGAGTTGCGGGCGGCGCAGTGTCAGGATGAGGGTGATCAGCTGCTCGTACCGCTCCCGGCCGAGCCCGAACAGCCGCTGGTCGATCGCGTGCCGATAGTCCGAAGGAGTGGCGGTGAGCGCGTGCTCGCCCAGCTCCTCGGTGAGCTGCTTCTTGGTCATCGGCCGGTCGTCGGCGGTGAGCAGCGAGAAGTCCGCACCCACCCGGCCCTCGGCGACGAAGTGCCAGCGGACCGGCGTGTCGCGGTGCCGCTGGGCGTGCAGGCCGATCCCCACCGTCACGGCTTCGCCGGTGTCGCGGTGCCGCAGCTCCAGCCAGACGTAGCCGAGTGCGCTGTCCTGCCCGCGGAAGAGCAGGTTGGACTTCATCGTCCGGTCCTCGGAGGCGAACGGGTTGAGCCGCTTGGGGTCGATCCGGCCGTCCAGCACGAAAGGGAACAGCACCTCCAGGGCCTTCGTCTTGCCCGAGCCGTTCGGCCCGCGCAGGATCAGCCACCCGTTCGCGAAGGTGAACTCCTCGTCCCGGTAGTCCCACAGGTTGATGATCCCGGCCCGGGTGGGGACGTAACGTGTCACTGCGCTTCCTTGACGTTAAAGAGAGCGTCGGTCTGTGGCTGGGCCCTGCGTGCCCGGGCTTTCACCTCGGCAGTGGTGCCCCGGTAGCGGGCGAGCAGCGGGAGCGCCAGCACACCGCCCTCGACCCTGACGACCAGGCGGAGCGAGGCGAGCAGGTTCAGCGCCTCGCGCAGAAGCCGGTCCGGATCGCCGCGCCAGGCTACGGCGAAGGCCGGGCCGTAGGTGTCCATGAGCTGCTTCATCGCGGTCCGTAGCCAAGCGTCGGTGACGAACGGATAGACAGCCGTCTCGGCCGCAGCCTCCCGTTCAACGGGTTCGTCCTCGCTCAGCTCGTCCATGACGCCCTTGACCGGCAGGCCCGCGTCGATCCTGGCCGCCAAGGCCGTGTCACGCTCGGCCGCCGTCGGAGCGGGCAGCGCTGGTGGCTTCGATTTCGTCACGTACCCGGCGATCCGCGCCGACAGCAGCAGCGCCGCCTGGGAGGGGGTGCCGCCGCTCGGGAAGCGCAGGTCGGACAGGCGCCCGGAGGCGTCGATGAGTGCCACCCCCTCGGCGCGGCGCTCCACGGTCTGCCCGGTCAGCCGCTCCAGGTCCTCGATGAGACCGGGGTGGCGGAGCTGGCCGCGCAGCGATTCACTCGCGTCCGCGTAGTAGACGACCGGGCGTTCCAGCACCAGCCGCCGCGCTCGCCGGGACGCGGCCTCGCGTACCCGGTGCTGGCCTTGAGCGAAACCGTGATCGGAGTCGAGAAGCCCGGTCACCGAGCGCATGTGCTGAAGCACCCGGCTCGGCCGGTAGATCGCGAAGACAACCTCGCGGTCGATGTCATAGAGCGCCTCGGCCCGGTCGGGGTTGTTCACCCAGTCGGCGGCCGAACCGTCGGCCAGGGCCAGCGCGCCGCGCTCAGCCAGCCAGGCCACCGCGTCGACGAACGCGTCTCGATCCGGCTTGCGCTCGGTGTCCAGGCCGAGCCCGTCGATCCGGGCGGCGTCCGCGCCGACCGCCTCGGCCAGCTCGCTGAGCGCGATCTGGGTCCCTGACCGGCCGAGAGCGGCCAGAGTGAGCACCAGATAGGCATACCGGCGCCGGTCGAACGGCCGGTCCGTCTTGGTCCGTGCCGGACGGGTCACGTCGAGCTCGTCCTGCGCGCGGAGCAGCCGCGCGGTGTTCGCAGTGGTCACCAGGCGGTAGCCGAGCACCTCGTGCAGGTCGGCCCGGAGCTGATCGGCCCACCGGCGGATCAGCGGCAGCGCGGCCCGGTTCGGGTAGGCATCGGTGATCAGCGGATTGCTCAGCAGCATCCGCACCGCCCGCTGGTAGTCGGCCAGCTCCAGCGAACTCACGTTCTCCGCGACCTTGCTCATCCGGACACCTCCAGCGTGACGCCGGAGAGGTGAAGCCGGCCATGCACGGTTCTGACGTTGGTGGAGCCTTCGCAGGGGCGCAGCGTCAACCGTACGCCATGGGCCGAACCGCTCGCGGTGACCTTCCTGCTGGTCGGCACCCGGGCGTTGAGCGCCAGGTCAAGCAGGCCCAGCAGGGCCTGGGTCTCCGGCTCGTCCAGCACGCGGCCGTAGAGGCCGTCGGCGGCGAGGGAGGCCGCCGCGCCGTGCCGCTCCCGGGTCAGCTTGAGCTGCTCGGCTCGGAGTCGCTGCCGCTGGGCGTCGTTGCGCTCGATCCTGGCGGTGACTCCGGTCATCCGGGGCTCCCGGCCCGACTCCACCAGGCCCCGGGCCAGCCGCACCGGCTCGGCATCCCACCACGACAACCTCGGGGGGATCAGCTCCGGGTCCTCGTGGGTGACCGAGATGTGCCGAGGGCCGCCCAGGTCGAAGACCGCCTGGAAGAGCCCGTGAGCCGCATTCTCGTCGGGGCAGGAGACGAACCACTGGGCAAGGTGCCGGAGCTGGCTCTCCCGGCTTACACCCCCGCGCCGTGCCTCGGTCACCCTCCTGAGCAGAGCCAGCACGTTCGCGATCGCGGTGACGGTCGCGGTCTGCAGCCGCTCCGCCTCACTCTGGGAGTCCCGGCCCGTGCCGACACCGAACCAATGGGTCAGGCCGGACCAGCGCTGCCGCCAGTCCTCCTCCCGATCCCCGGGCGCGCGGAAGAGCCGGTCGTCGGCCGCCGCCGCGTGCGCGATCAGGGCGTCCACTCCGGTGTCCGCCACGGCCTGTACGGCTCCCGCCAGCCGGGGCGTGAACCGGGCCAACTCCGCGGTGAACTCCCGCATGTGAGTAAGGAGCGCGTCCTTGTGGGTGAGGAACACCTCGGGCCGGGTGTCGTTGGTGCGAGCCAGGTCGCCCAGCATCAGATAGAAACGGGCGGCCCGCTGCGCCATGTCGCTCAGCACCTGGTCCAGGCGACTGAGCTTCCGGTAGACCTCATCGCCGTCGCCCGTCCGGTTGGCCTCCGCCAGCGCCTGCAGATCGGCAAGAATGTCAGGAAAAATCAGCCTTGAGAGCTGAGCGTCCTCCACGGTCGACCCGAGGACCTCCTCGACCGCCCGGTACGCGCGGTAACCGGCCTGGGTGAACTGATAGACGTAGTGCCGGTTGCGGTATTCGGCCAGGTTGGCCGCGCGGGTCCCGTCATAGCTACGATCCAGCAGCCGCCACTCGTTCAGCGAGTCCAGCAGTGGCTGCACCTCGCCGACCGCCGGGCAGTCCGGGTGCTCCTCGCGGAGCTGGTCCAGCAGGTCACGGGCACTGGAGGCGTGCAGCAGCACCTGGTAGTTGGCCCGGCCCCGGTCGAACGCCCGCAGCAGCCACAGATACTCGCTACGCTTCTCGGCCGCCGCGAAGTGAAACAGCCGCATCCGGTCGTCCAGCGTGAACGCGTCGATTCCGAAAGAGCTGGTCTCGACAGGGCTGTCATCCGCTGGAGTCTCGTCGGTGAGGGGCTTGGGGAGGTCCACTGTTCCCGTCCGGCTCAAGAGGTCTGTCAGGACCCATCAAGCATGCCGCACCGGGCCGACAACTCGGCCACCTACGAGTTATCTGCTCCAGCCACACTCCGCCGGAACCACGTTGTCTCAGGCGAGAACGAGCGGGCCACCGGTGGTGAGGGCGCGCAGGACCTGGAGGGCCGCGCCGCGGCTGAGCTGGTCATGGTGGCGTTCGTTGTGACGGGTGCGCAGGCAGCCGTAGCAGGAGGTCTCGGCACCGCAGTCGCAGGAGGCGACTCGCTTGAGCGCGGCGCCCGCGACCACGTCGAGTGACTCGGCGATGCGCAGCGCGCTGCCTGCCCCGCCCGGGACCGTGTCGAAGACCACTAGTCCGGTCCGGCCGTCGGAGCCGGGGCTGATCGCGCCGTCGATGTCGTTCCTGCTGATCTCCAGCCCGTCCGCGGCCCCTTCGAGCAGTGCGTACAGGGCCGAACGCCAGTGATCTGTCTCCGTGAGACCGGGTGTGTCGAACCGCAACTCCAGGATGTCGGTCTCGAAGCTGTGCGCCAGGGAGCGCCAGCGCAGCGGCCCGGTGCAGTCATTCTGCCGGAGTGGGTTGACGTGCGACTTGGCGGTCTTGCCCTGGTTCGGCGTGCCCCAGCCGCACCAGTCGCAGATCAAGAAACCGCTGCCGGTAGGTCCCTCGGACAGGACGACCAGCCGGCCCCGGGAGCCGGAACGGCACCAGACCGAAGCCTCGCCGGGGGACGTCCAGCGGCGTTCGGCCAGCTCCTCGCCCAGGGAGACAATGTGGGTGGCGCCGTTCCAGGAACCCTTCGGCGGTGCTGGGGACGGTTTGGCCGTCCGGTGGTCGGCGACGAAGCCGAACTCCGGCACGTAGTACTGCCGCAGGGCTCCCTCGCTTGCGCCCCCGCACGCAGGACAGGCTGCTTCCAGCGTCTCGTCGCCCTCACGGTAATGCTGGCAGGCTCGGCAGACCGTGTAGCTCCTGCTGATCAGCTCCCGGCCGGGGAGCCGGTAGACACCCGCCGACCTCCAGAGCACGCCGCCCGCCACCACCTCGGAACCGGGTGCGTACTCATAGATCGCCGAAGAGAGGTCGCGGCTGAGCTCCAGCCGGGCTCCCACCTGGCTGTCGCAGTGCGCGGTGCGCAACTCCACGCTGTCTACCGGGAAGCCGTACTTGGGCAGCACGTTCCGGTTCGCAAGGTAGCCGATCAGCGACCTCCGGGTGACGGTGTTGACTGTCCGCTCGTAGCGGGCAGCCAGGTCACTGCGGCGCTTGGCGAACGCCTCACGGCGGCGCTCCTCGAACGCCTCGATGTCCTGGGAGAGCTCGAGACGCACCTGTTCCAGCAGCTCACACAGGTCGGTCACCCACGCGCCCGTCTCTACACCGAGTTCCGCCTGCACCGAGGCGGGTAGCACCTGGCGCAGCGAGTCCAGCACACCGGGGGGGACGGGGGTGAGGAACGCCTTCACCTGGGAGCTCGCTCCGGACAGAAAGAAGTCGCCTGCGGTTTTCCAGACCGTCCCCGAGGTCTCTTTGGCGTACCGGAAGAAGGCGGCTAATCCCACAGAATGGGCATGTCGCCGGTCGATCCGGTCGTTGCCGAGCGGCACGTACGGCGCCCGCACCTGACCGGCGATCATCTTCTCCGGTTCCTGGTACCGGGACAGATCGTGCGAGCGCCGCTGAGCGTAGGTCAGCACGAGGGCCGCCGAGTCTGCGCGCCGTCCGGCCCGCCCGGCCCGCTGGATGTAGTTGGCCGTGGTCGGCGGCATGTTGCGGAGCATCACCGCCTGGAGTTCGCCCACGTCCACGCCCAGCTCAAACGTGGTCGAGCAGGACAGTACGTTCACCTCGCCGCGCAGGAACCGCTGCTGGATCTCGGCCGCCTCCAGCCCCGTCCACTGGGCGGTGTGCTCCTTGGCCAGCAGCGGCACCGGCGTCATCGCCTGATACAGCACCCGGTGGTGTTCATCGGCATCCGGCTTGGCCGGGGTCAGCATGCCCTGGCAGCCGAGCGTCGGGCAGACCCCACGCACCGAGGTGGCGCTGATCCGCCGGCACAGCCCGCACTGGTAGATCTCATCTGCTGGGGACAGCTTCAGCCAGGTGTGATCCAGCTGATGCACCTGCCCCAGCCTGGTCAGGGCGGCCGAACTCAGCCAGCCATCTCGCAGCGAGGTGAGCAGTTTCCAGCAGCCGTCGAGGATCTGCCGGGCGTCCGCGCCGGACCCGAGGGCGGCCAGCACCCGGCGCAGGTAGTCGAGTCGCCGGTTGACGCCGCGGGTCGGCAGCCAGCTCAGCACCTTCAGCTTTGCCTCGGCGCCGTCGCCGCGCACGTAGATCGGCCCGCGCCGGGGGTCGAACAGCTCATCGCGCGGATCGACTTCCTCCGGCATGGTGAGCGCGCCCTGCTGCCGGAGCGAGCGGGCCAGTTCGCCCAGGAGCAGCCAGCACTCGTCTGGTGTGAGGCTCAGCCCCAGCAGCGGCGCGGGCAGCCGCCAGCCGGGCTCGCGGTCGAGCTCTACCCGGAGGAGGCCGAGGCCTTCCAGGGACTGGCGTTCGTCCATTGCCACCAGCTCCCGCATGACCCACAGGGCCACCTCACGGCGGCGCTGCTGGCGGGAGGCCCGGCGTTCGAACACCCCGGCCTGTCCCGCCACCGCGACCACCTCGTCCACCAGGTCGTCCACGGTTGCGGTGTCGTCTCTGGCTACCGCGCGCCGGAGCCCGTCGAGGATCAGCCGCCGCTGCTGGATCTGGGCGTAGCTGGACTCCAGGTAAGGGGCGAAATAGGCGGCCGCCTGGCGGCTGTCGCTGAAGGTCAGCAGCTTGCGTCCGCCGCCGGGCCGGTCCTCCTGCTCAGGCATCGGCGGCAGCGCCTGGTAGAGAGTGGTGGCCAGGACGGCTGCCGCCGCCTCATTGCCGCTCTCGAACTGGCGGATCATGCCTGAGCCGCGCGCCCCGCAGGCCAGGCAGCCGCTGGGCGAGCTGGCTCGCGTCTTCAGCCGCCGCACTGGACGCAGCTGGGTCTCGTGGCAACCGTCCCGGCCGCACTCGCTTCGCCATACTGCATGAAGCGCCCCGCACCTGCCGCACAGGAACGCGTCCTGAGCCTCGGTCTCCGGCACGGCTTCGAGGGTCTCGTCGTCTTCGTCGGTCATCTCGGGGGCGTCACCCAGCAGCAGCCAGACCCGGGAGTCGTCCCGGCTCACCCGGGGGCTGAACACCTGCCCCCCGCCGGACAACTCCACCGCGCCGATCAGGTGGACCGCTCCGCATCTCTTGCATGCACCGAACTCGAAGACCGCACCCGAACAGCAGGTGCACGTCTCGCGGCGGCCCAGGGAGACATGTGGTCCGATGAGGCAGGTGTACGCACCCTCGGTGGCGCGGGCGAACAGGTGGTAGCGGGCCGACAGCACCGCGCTTCCCGAGAGGTCCCGGACCTTCTCGCCGACCGCCACCAGCGCGGCGAGGCCCTCAGCCGGTTCTTCCTGACCGCCGAAGAGCAGCTGGGCCAGGTCGGCGAAGGGCCGTGGCCCCCCGGACAGGGTGCCGCGCAGGGTGGCCATGACGTGCTCGCAGGCGAGAGCCGTACCGGCATCGGGCAGGCCGGACCGGCGGACCAGTTCGGCGGCCGGGTCATCACTCACCGCCAGCTTCCGGTAGTCCGCCGCGGTCAACGGCCCCCAGAACGGCCCCGACGGCATGTCAAGCCGGGCGGCGGTCACCAGGTCCTGGCGGCTTGGGTCGCCCGGGACCCACTCAAACGGTGCGTCGAACAGCTTGGCGGCGAAGTCCATGACCGCGCCCGGTTCGTCGCCGACGGTGGCGCTGGTGGCGATGGCCTGCAACGTCCGGTCCCGGGCCACTCGGTCATGGAGGCGGCGTAGCAGCATGCCGAGTTCCTCGGCCCTGGCACCGTCATACACGTGGGCTTCGTCCAGGACCACGAACCGCCACCGGTCGGCATGTTCGAAGAGCTCCAGGTCGGCCGGGCGAAGCAGCAAGTATTCGAGCATCGCGTAGTTGGCGAGCAGCAGATGCGGGGGACCGGCCCGCATCTCCTCCCGGCTCAGCAGTTCGTTCGGCAGCCTGGGCTGACCCGGATTGAGCTCGTCGAATAGGGCTGCCGCCTGCTGTGCCTTCTCCGGCGTGTCACCCGTGTAGCGGCCGAAGGTGATCTGCGGTACGGCTGACAGCAGCTCGCGAAGCCGTTTGAGCTGGTCGTTGGCCAAGGCGTTCATCGGGTAGAGCAGCAGCGCCCGCACACCGGGGGACAGACGTCCCTCGGAAATGAGCGCGGACAGGATCGGCAGCAGGAAGCTCTCCGTCTTGCCTGAGCCCGTGCCGGTGGCCACCACCAGGTTCCGTCCGGTGGCCGCTTTGCGCAGCGCCTGCTCCTGATGCAGGTAGAGCGGCCGGTCCAGGGGAAGTGCGGGGCTACCCAGCGCGGCGAACGCAGGATCGAGGACGCCATCGCCGATCAGCTCGCGGAGAGTCGCACCGGTCCGGTAGGGCGGGGTGGCCTCCAGTAGGGGGCCCTTGGTCAGCAGCGGGCTGGCCGCGATCTCCGCCGCCAGCGATCCTGCGATCGCCGGATCCCGCACCGGCAGCAACGAGCGGAGGTAACGCCGGTAAGTGCCGGCGATGAGCGCGCTGGTGGCGAGGGGATCCATAGGGTCAATCGTTGCAGAGCCACGGGTCTGGGGTGGTTTGCGGTGCGGGAGAGATTGTCGCCAGCGGGATGGCACGCCCGTCCAGCCGGACCACCAGGGTGGCGTGCCCGTGCGCGGCAACGGTGTCCAGCACTCGACGCAACGGGTAGTCACCACGGGCGTGCGGGGTCAGCACCTGCACGCCCTCACCTCCGCTGACGACCTCGACGGGAAGCCCCTCGCGGACACCTGGAATCTCGAACCGCAGTCCCCCCAGTTCCTCCAACTCGGCCACGGTCAAGCTAAGGGGAGCCGTACTCCACTCCCGGCCGGCCAGCACCCGCATGTGCGGCGGGGCGACGACCAGAGCCAGCGCTTGCCCCGAAGCGACACACGTGATCCGACGCACGGTCTCGCGCGGGCTGAAGGTCAACGCCTGCGGCGTCACCGTCAAGCCAGGCTCCGTGCTGAACAGGGTGTCCGCCGACATCAGGCCCTCCTCGTCGAAGAGCCGGACCGGAGGGTCGTGGCGCACGGCGAGACCCTCGGCGACGGTGAAGGTGTCCCGCATCGCCCGGCCGCCCGCGGTCCTGGCGGTCACAGTGAACGTGCCGAGCAGCGGGCGGGGCAGCCGCGCCCAGAGGTCGGCGGGGTCGGCGGGCGCCGCCGGTGCGGCACCGGCCCGCTCCACCGTGACCAGCCATTCTCCATCCGGTAGCCGCAGGGCGGGAGGCACGGCCAATACGGCGGAACCATCCGGCACGGTCACGCCGGGCAAGCGTCGGTCGATCAGCAGCCGTGGTCTGGCCTGCCCCCTGACCGGGCGGTGAGGGCCGTCCGCCAGGGCGAGCCAGGTCGCGCTCTCCAGATCGACCTGTGTCAGCCGCCAGCCGTCCCAGCCGAGAGGCAGCAAACCTTCGGCGATGATCCGGAGCGGGACATCGGCGGTCGGCTCGCGGTCCCGGGGATGGGCGACCCAGACCGGGCAGGGCGGTAACTCCGCAGGCAGGTGGCGCCCGTCTTCGGCGAAGACGAGCAGGCAGTCCTTCGTGGGGTACGGCAGGGCCACACCGTCACGCTGGATCCCGTGCCCGAAGGGGTCGAGGTGGAGCCGGGGAGCCTCGGCCGTGGGACCAAGGCCGGCGTGTGTCATGATCGAGTGCTTCGCGTCTGGCTCGGCTCGCAGGCCGAAGGCCCGCAAGGCGTCCAGGAACGCCGCACCCCACTTGCTCGCACTGCCCCGGTGGCGGCAGGCCACCCACCAGCGCGGCCAGAACGCGCCACCTCCGCCATGGCGTGCCGCCACGCCGACGATGCTCACCGCGACGCACGCGGGCCAGCGGGTGGCGAGCTCCTGATGGCCGAGCCGCCGGTAGGCCTGCCCCAGAGCGTCGGCTGCCGCCTCGATCATCTCCTCGGGCGCGTCGGCCTCGATGACCAGCGACACTCGGCGCAACTGTACGGTCCACGACCGTTCGAGCAGATCGAGGAGGGCTGATGCGTCGAAAGTCTGGCGGTCGGGCACGGATACGGAGCACCTGCAGGAGAAGGGATGTCGCTGCTCAGCGTAGCTGGATCGGTGGCATTTCATATGGCTCGCGCAGGCTTGGCCGCGCGAACATCGCGCTGCTCCGGTTCACCCCAGATGCCTGCGCCTTCAAGCCTCTCGGCTCCCGCCTGGCCGAAGCCCTCAACGCACTGGTCGCTGCCGCGATCGGCGCGGCCCGCGTTCTGAGCCTGCATGAGACGCCACTCTGGTCGATCATGACCATGATCGCGGGCGGCCACCTGCTCATCGCCCCTCGCGGAAGCTGATCAAACCGCCATCCGTCGCCGCCACCTGCCCGCAACCCGACGACAGCATGTCCACGAACTCGCGCGCACACCTCCGACCGCTGTCCGAAATGCCGGAATCTACATGGCATCTGGAGGGCACGGCTCTCCCGGATCTGGCCCATAAGTATCTCGTGGGCGCCAATCAAGGCAAACGACGGCCAGGCCGCAATGATCCGAGCGATCAGCGTCGGGTCCGCGACCGCCACGTTGGTCGCGAAGGTCCATGGCAGCACTCCCCCGCGGCGGCCGTACCTGCTCGCCAGGAGGATCGACATGGAGGAGGCGACAATCATGCCGTCTACCGCGAGCGGGACCAAAATTGCTCCGAGCTCGCTTTCTCCATGCCGGAGCGCCGGTTCCTGCATATGTCTGTGGGACACGACGGCGGCGAGGCCCGCCACCAGCACTACAGACGAGGTAGTCGTCCAGCGGATCCAACGATCGACTGACGGAGGCGAGGAGTTCATCGGTCGGCACCGCCCTTGACCACCTCGGCCCAGGCCTCAACGATGAGGTGACCGCACGAAGCCGCAGGTGGAAGCGCCGTAGTTTTGGTGCGTACCCTGCCGGGGGCACACAGTTGATCAGGCGTTTCGCCATCTGACCTGCGGCTCCTCAGCCGCAGGTCTTTTGCTTGCTAGGCAGCCGTATGCCACCGCGAGCAGCCCTATGCCATCGCCCGCGGAATATGCGCGGAATGATCTTGACTGCGTTTCGCAGCTAACGCGGTCGCGTCCAGGATGCGGTGTAAAAGAGAACGAGCGTAGGTTGCCGTGTTGAACCGACCAAAGTTCGCACGACAGAAGGACCTACGCTCGTGGCACGCACACTACCGCCCGTCCAGGCCATCCGCGCCGAGATCGACGCCCTGTTCACCGAGGGCTGTGACCTGGTCGAGGTCATCGAGGACGTCGCCCGTCTCGGTGCTCGCCTGATCATCCAGACCGCCGTAGAGGCCGAGGTGGACGCCTTCCTCGGTCGCGCCCGCTACCAGCGCGCCGCCGCCGACGCTTCCGATGGCGATGAGCAGACCGTACGGCCCGGCCACCGCAACGGCCACTGCCCGACCACGATCAAGACCACCACCGGGCCGGTCACCATCGCCCGCCCCAAGCTGCGCGGTACCACCGAAGCATTCGCCTCTCGCCTGTTCGGCACCGGAGTGACCCGCACCAACGCGCTGGAAACCCTGGTCATCGCCTCATTCGTGCGCGGCCTGTCGGTCCGCGACGTCGAAGGCGCCCTCGGCCCCGAGGCGGCGCTGTCGAAGTCGACGGTCTCCACGATCTGCCAGACCATCGTCGCCGAGTACGACGCCTGGAGCCGCCGCGACCTGTCGCACGTCGAGCTGGACTACCTGTTCCTGGACGCCTCCCACTTCAAGATGCACGACGGCCAGCGCGCCGAGCCGGTCCTGGCCGCCTGGGGCATCACCTGCGACGGCAAGCCCGCCTTCATCGGCCTGTCGGCCGCGGCCGCCGAGTCGACCGACGCCTGCACGACTTCCTCACCGACCTGGCCGCCCGCGGGCTGCGTCCGCCGCTGCTGATCATCTCCGACGGCGCCCCCGGCCTCATCAGCGCCGCTGAGCAGGTCTTTCCCCGCTCGCTGCGCCAGCGGTGCGTCATTCACAAATGCCGCAACGTCCTGTCGAAAGTCAGTGCCGGCGACCAGGCCGAGGTCAAAGCCGCTTTCTGGGACATCTTCGACACCAGCAACCCGGAGGAAAGCGATAAAGAGATCGAGCCCGGTCAGGATTTGGTCGCCCGTGTTCAGGCCCGCATCGATGCCTTCGCCGGCGCCTGGGGCGGGCGCTACCCGGCGGCGGTCAGGAGCCTGCTGACCGACCGGGCCTCGCTGACGACTTACCTCCGCTTCCCGCCCGAACACCACAAGCGCATCCGCCACTCCAACTTCATCGAGCGCACCTTCGGCGAGACCCGCCGCCGCGTCAAGGTCATCGGCCGCTTCCCCGGCGAGACCTCCTGCGTCTGTCTCGTCTGGGCGGTCCTGGACCGCGCTGCCCGCGGCTGGCGCGGCTTCACCATGACGTCCAAGGGCCTGCGCACCCTGCAGGACCTGCGCCGCGCCCTGCTCCACCCGCCCGCTCCGCTCCGTCCGGCAGCCAGCCCGGTGATCGACTCGACGCCCGAGACGGCAGCCGCCTAAGATCCACCCACGGCACCTACCTCGTCGAGCTTTTTACACCGCTCCGAGGACGCGACCTTAGCTAACGCTGTGGCCGGAACGTTCGTCGGGTCGCGCTATTAACGAGAGCCAGATCAGGATTCCTGGCCGCTACCACCTGCGCTGTCCCCGCGTTCCTCGACCCCGGACTCGGTGCCGGGTGAGGATGCCCGGTTTTCCCAGGCAGTTGATAACTCCCGGGAATCTGATACGACGGTGTCTGAGCGTCGTTCAGCCGAGCTGCCGGGTGATCGTCGGGTCGGTGATCGCCGTGTCGTTGGCCAGGAGGTACGCCTTCGAAAGGATCACCGACAGCGTCCCCCCGTCGTCCTCGAACGGCAGGAACACCGATCCGGCCGCGCGCCCGCTCGCCGGGACGATGCACAGGTACGCGTCGTTGGGCTCCATCAGGATGTTCGTCGACCCCAGATGGATCTTGTACGTCTTCAGATCGCCCCGTACGAGAAGGAATCTGTCGGTCAGCTCCACCCGGGAGGCGATCTTCAGTTTCGGCAGCAGCCGCGCCAGCACCTCGCGCCGGGTCTTGGCCGTCTCCGTCAGCTCGCCGAAGCCGTGGGAGCGCCAATAGCGTTCGTGGCCGATCAGCGCCTGGTCGTCGCGGGCGACCGAGGCCACGCCCACGGCGAGGTCGGCCTCGCGGAGGATCTCCGACAGCACCAACGGCGGCAGATCGGCCATCGACGCCGGTTGCCCGTCGCGGTGGAAGGTGATGCCCTCGGTGGCGCACAGCATGGCGGTCTCGGCCCCGGGGGCGGAGACGATGTGCATGGCCCAGCGGGCCTGCCAGCCTGCCAGGTCGCGCACCACCTCGCCCTGGTCGCCGCCGTTCTCGTAGTCCCAGTTGCCGATCGACCGGCCGGTCCAGCCGCGCTGGCCCAGCAGGGTCCGGGCCTGGCCATAGCGCAGAATGTGACCGGCGAAACGGTTGGAGAAGGTGCCGGTCCGCTCCTCGGCGGGGGTCAGCAGGTAGAGCTCGCGGAAGACCTGCTTGAACGGCTGACGTACACCACCCTCGAGAAGATGGTCGCGCCACGCCGCCACCTCGTCGGCGGTCGCGTGGATCGGGTGCCACAGGCCTGCCACGGCGTCGGGTGCGGGGCGGTGGCCGGCCAGTTCCCAGCCGTCGGCAGTCTTGACCGGCAGGGCCGCCGGGCCGCCGGCGATCTGCCAGACCAGGGTGCGGGCGTAGGGGCCGGTGACGGGATGGTCGAGGAAGTACTCGGTCACCTCGCGCCAGTGCCACGTCCGTTCATGGACGATCGCCTGTTCCAAGCGGGACCGCTCGGCCGCCTGCGCCAGCTTGAGCTCCTTCAGGATGGCCCGCAGATCGGACAGCTCCGCGCGCAGATCCTTCGGCAGCGACTTGACGGTCTTGCCGGCGGCGTTCACGTAGCGCAGGGCGGGCACGTCGGCGCACAACCTGACCCGGTAGTCGCCGATCTTCTCCTCGCGGACGCCGTCGGCGTCCAGGCCGAAGGTGGGGACCGTCCGGTCGAGCAGCTGCTCGCGGGTCAGCCCGTTCTCGACGGCCACCGCGTCGAGGGCGAGGCTCAGATTCCTCTGTACGGACCTCGCGCGCACCTTCGCCTGGATTCTGGACAGCGGGACGATCACGTCGAGGCCGCCCCTGCGGGCCAGGACGCCGACGGCGGCGTTGGTGACGGGCTCGCAGCGGCACGTGGAGCCCATCCCGTTGCTGCCGGTGCCGCAGGTCATCGCGACGTCGGTGACGAGCGAGGTCACCCAGCGCTCGTCGATGACCTGGCAGGTCCACAGGATGCCACGCACCACGACGATGGTGTCCTCCTTGAGGAAGACCTTGTCCCACCACTCCTCGTCGTCATAGCGGACGACCCAGTCTCCGCCCCGGTAGGCCACCAGCCGCGTGAGCAGCTCACGGACCAGAGCGACCGCGCCGGAGGTGAGCATCCGCGCGGCGTTCCTCAGCCACCGGGCGCTGGGTTTGGTCGAGCGGGCGGTGTTCCAGTGGCGGAACAGCGGCAGCACCTCGACCAGGCGCGGGCCATACTCCTCGGCCAGCATGCGGGCGAAGTGGTCGGTGTCCCCCATCTCGGTCCGGACCACCCCGGCCGGGCCGTGCTCGGCGGGTTCGGTGAGCAGCTCGGTCACCTGCTCGGCCAGGAGCGCCCGCGCGTCCTTCAGCCACGGTCCCGACGTCAGCCAGCGCAGCAGGTCCCGGCGCAGCTGGTAGTCGAACCGGCGGGCCGCCGCGAGCGGGATCCGGAACAGCTCCTCATAACGGGTGTGCCCCTGCCGCACCCAGTACCCCGCCCGGTCCATGAGGTGGTGCGCTTCCCGGTAGGTGAAGTCGATGTCGCGCTCGGCCACCGACCGGACCACGCGCAGCGCCCGCTCGTCGTAGTCGTGGCCACCTTCCGGCCCCAGCCAGAGCTTCATCTGCGCGTAGGTGCCGTAGACCCGCCAGTCGACGCCGGGGCCGGGGTCGAGTCCCTGCTCGGTGAGCTCGTCGAACCGCTGGTAGGCGGCCCTCGTGGCCGGGTCCATGTGGTCCCATCTGCCCGCTGACGTCATGACACGGCTCCACTGGTGATCGGAAACGCTGGGTGATCATGGATATCAGCCGGAACCGACAGATTCCCCTTGCCATGATTCGGACATGTCTCCACGAAAGCCGCTTCCGCCTCCTCGTCCGATTCAGACCGGGGACGTCGTGGCCGCTCACTGATGCGGGTGAGGTATTGGCCCCGAACCTTTTCACGTCGCATCCGCCAGCGCAGCCACAAACCCAGCAGGCCGCACATCTGGGCCATGATGATCGAGATGACGGCAACCACAACCGTGACCGCGTCCACGGGAAACTCCTCCTAGTGCGGTGTCCACGAACCTTCGCCGGGTCGGCGTGGGCCGTCAACCTCGGCGCTCCGGAAGCCCAGAGCCGGTGCACGTTAGTGGACACCGCACTAGAGGGACGGGCCGACAGTGGGCCCTTCATGAAGTTAAGTAGTGGAGCTGCAAATCTGATGGCCTGGGTTGTCTGTATTGGGTGATGCTGTACCGGTGTCATCGTTGCTGACTGCGGTTGAGTATGAACGTACGGTTGCCATGTTGCAGCGCAGGCGTATCCGGAGGGTCACCTACTACCCCTTGATGGTCGGGGAGGACGGTTGCGACGTCGAGGAGTGGGACTTCGGCGCGTGGCACCAGCCCACCATGGGGGTGGAGCTGTTCACCGACGATGGCGCTCGTTTCTCGGCGGTGTGGGGCAGCAGCTTCGACCATTATGGGCTTGAAGTCTTCCCCCAGCCGATGACCGCTCACCTGCGGATGATCGGGGAGCCAGGCGGGTTGGCGGCGGTGGACGTGACCGATCATCCGCGCTGGTCAAGTCTGGTCGGCAGGAAACTGACCGGCGTCGATATCGCCTGGCGGGAAGAGCTGGAGAGCCTCTGGACGCCGAACGCGATCAGGTTATCCTCGCGGGAGACGACCGTGTGGATCGCCGCCGGGAGACCAGCGGAATGGCCGCCAGCCGAGGTCTACTACCTGGGTACCGATGATGTGATGGTCATCTTCACCGCCGAGTTCGCAGCCAAGGTGGGCATTCCCTCTACCCACTAGCTGGCTGGGTCTCGCCAGACCGCTGTATCCACTCGTCGGTCGGCCTGCTTCACCGCCCTCTGCCCCAGGGCCCGACCATGATCGTCGATTTGGTTCTGACATCCGAACGATCAGGCGGCCCGGCGATCGTTTCCGACCACAACACTAAGCTGCGGCGCTGTACAACGCTTCGCGCTCTTTGACTTGGACAACACGCTTATCGATTTGGACGCGGCCTTCAGACTCTGGGTGCAGGAGTTCACTGACGCCCCCAACCTCGCTCCCCATGCCGTCGATTGGTTGCTGAAGCTGGACCGCGAGGGCCAACCCCACCGGGAGACGTTCTTCGGCATGGTACGAGAGCGATTCGGACTCAACGACTCCGTCGCGGATCTGTGGGCCGCCTATCGCAGCCGCATGCCGCACCTGGTGCGGTGCAGCCCAGAGGTGCTGGCCGGGATAGCCGAGCTTCGGGCGTCCGGTTGGCGGGTGGGGATCATCATCAACGGCACCGCGGACGGTCAACTCGGCAAGCTCCGACAGACCGGACTCGCCGATGCCGTCGATGGCTGTGCGGTGTCCGGCGTGGAGGGCGTTCGCAAGCCAGACCGGGCACTGTTCGAGATCGCCGCCCAGCGCTGCGGGGTGAGCCTGGTCGATGGCGGGTGGATGGTGGGCGACCGGTTGAGTGCCGACATCGAAGGAGGGAGAGGCGCCGGTCTGCGAACGGTGTGGATCGGAACCGGACTCGACCAACAAGGCCGGGCGGACCATGTAGCCGGCGACGTCATTGCGGCGATCGAAATGTTGCACGTCCGCCAGGGGCAGGCAAGCCCAGGGACCGACTTCTCCGTGTCAAGCCCGGCTGTGACCGCAGGACAACGGATGATCGTGGAAGTGCGATCGGTGAATGTACACGCGAAGCCGGGTCGCCGGCCGGATGGCGGGCCGTCGGGTGCTGTCCGGGGAGCCCACGCCCGAGCGCACCCTGCTGCCGCACGAGCTCGTCGTCCGCGCCACCACCGCCCCGCCCCCATGACGACGCCATCCGCGAGCCGGGGCTGGCCGCGACCGCCCCCTTTCGGGTACCTGTTCGACGGTGTATGCCTGCATGCGCATCCCTCCTCCCCTGTCGATTCGCCGATGCGGCTTCCTTCTGTCGGGGGTGTCCGCACGCCCTTCGATCGGCGTGCGAATGCCTCCGATGCATGGCCTGTCGCTACAGTCCGTACTCGTTTCGATGTCTCGTCTCATCGTTCTGTCTTGCGTCTATGTGCAGGCGCGCGCGTGAGACGGCGAGACAATGAGACGTTGAGACGATTACTCTTCGTCACCCGTCGCCGGGCTATCGGCATCGGTGGTCGTGGCTCTCCAGCGACCACGAGAGACTTGTTCGGCTATGCCTTGGTCTTCGAGCTGGGCCAACCGGCGGTACAGGGTGGGGCGACTGATGCCGGCCGCCTTCAGAAGATCGCCGACGCCGGCTCCCTCGCGCGGCGCATCCCGGAGGGCTGCGGGCTGGAGCGCGCGAGTTGTGCCAGTGTCTTGGGGCTGCGCTCTCCGCGGATCAGGGTGGCCATCATGGCGCGGCCGGAGACGCCGAAGATGTCGGATGCCACCACGCTCAGCTTGATCTGCGCGTCCTCCAGCAGTTTCTCCACCCGCTGCTTCTCGGCGGTGCGGGCTTCCACCAGGTCCACCCGGTAGCGGGTCAGGTCGCGCAGCAGCCGGATCGCCGGCGGCGGCACGAAGCTGGCCCGCAGCATCTGGCGTTCGGCGACCTTGGCCAGCAAGACCGCGTCCAGCTTGTCCGTCTTGGGCCGACCGGGCAGGTGCTTGACGTCTCGGGCATTGACCAGCCAGGTCTCAAATCCAGCCGCTTCGAGGATGTAGAAGACGGGTTTCCAGTAGTCGAAGGTGGCTTCCATCACCACGCGGGTGACGCCCAGGCAGCGCAGCCGATCGGCCATCAACAGCAGCGACCGGGTCATGGTGGTGTAGGTCTGCACCTCCTGCAGCCGCCTGCCGGTCTTCTTGTCGTCGGGGATGCGGGCGCAGCACACCAGGGTGGCCTTGCCGACATCCAGCGCGGCGACCCTTTCGATGATCTCTTCGGTGTCGTCGGTGGGGGCGAGCATCGGGCCTCCTTACCGCCGAACCAACTGGGGGTGGTTGCCCGCGGGAGCCGCAAGGGGACGGTAGCGAATCTGATCCGCGTGCTCGCAGCAACAGTGAAAGGCCCACAGGCGCGGATCCCGGCGTCCGACTAAAGCACGGCCTCAACGACCAAGGAGAAACGACGTCAGCGGGCAACCATCCCGATTTTCAGGCCTGAACGGCCTCCTCCACCAGGGGAGATCGGAGACTAAAGCGGGTGTCGCATGTTCGAATCATGCCGGGGGCACACAGCAGGTCTGCGGCACGGCCGCCCGCGACCAGCGGGCGGCTGTTTTCGTTGTTTGGGATGAGTTCTGCCATCGTGGCGGCTCCTTCGACTGTTTCGGCGTCGAGAGTGACTCTGATCGGGGCGACGTTGACGCGATCGTCGTAGCGGATCTCCAGATGGAAGGCCTGCGCAGCTTGCGCTGTAGAGGTTCGAGGAGCTGGGCGAGCCTGGTCTGGAGCATCGGTATCTTGTCGAGCAGAACGACTTGGTGATCGCGGGCGGGCAGGTTGGCCTCGGCCTGCGCCACTTCCTCAGCCTTACTGCGACGGTCGGCCTCCAGTTCTGTGAAGCGCGCGCTTACAGGCGCCGCCAGAACTCCGGTCAGCGTCCATGTCCTCGATCTGAGCGATCAGACGGTCTTGTTTCTTGACGAGGTCCGCGATTGTCCATCCCACCCCGCCTCGGCCTGATCAGGCGGAGGGGAAGTGCAGCCTGAGGTGCTCCATGCCGAACACTCGCCGCATCTCCCCCTTGATGAGGACCGGCTCCAACACGGCGAACACTCGCTCGATCGCGGCCTCATCGTAGTCGTCGAGCGTCGGAGTGGCCCGCAGGAACAGCGCACCACCCGGCAGCTCTTCAACCTCGTCGAAGGCGCCCGTGGTCATAAGGGCGCCCAGACCGCCCAGCCGCGCCCCCAGTGCGCCTGCGCATACGGTAACCCAGGAGTAGCCGCGGAGCTCGAGATCACAACGCGGGACGGTGACGACGTCCACAGCGCCGAGCGCGGTTTCCAGGGGCGTCTCGTCGGTGAGGCAGTCGTCGGTGACGTGGCCGTAGCAGGCGCCGTTGATCGCGGCCCGCCTCTTCAGTGCCTCCGCCCAGCGCCGCTGGGCGTCAGGCGAATGTCGGGAGCCGGTGACTGGCACCGCCTCCGTTTTGAGCTTGACCCACGTGTCAGCGACCCCTTCTATGGCGGAGACGGTGATCCACACAGTGCCCTTTCCCGGAAAGCCTCGCTCGTCGAGCGGAGTAACGATGTGCTCCACTATGTGAGGGCGTCGCTGGAGCGCACGGGCGACCGCCCGCAGGCTCTTCTCCGAATACGGCATGGCGGCGGAGAAAGGGCGCGCATGTGCCGGCTTGACGCGGAACTGCGCCCACAGGCCGCCTGGCTCTCCACTGGGCGTACGGCCCGTCCCGTCGGCGAGGGCGGCGGGGTTCATCTGGAGGCCGCGGGCCAGGAGCGACTCCAGGTCCGGGACGAAGTCGGCCAGGGCGCCCGCCAGCCAATCCGACGCCACATCGGCGTAGTGGCGGTCCGACTTCGCGCGAATGACTAGTTCGGCGGACAGACTGTTGGAACCGAGCGTCACTTCTCCCCTTTGGGCCACCAGCCTAGCGGCCCGCCGAAGGCGCCGGCGGGCCGCGCTACCTCAGTAGGCCAAGCCCCGGCGGCTGGTAGAAGCCGAGGCTGAGGATGGACAGGGCGATACCCACTCCGGTGAGCGGGCCCTGCAACTGAGGGACCAGGGCGGGCAGGCCCTTTGGCCTGTTCTGTGCGTTGCCCCGTAGATCCTCGATCGTGTGGCCGGGATCGCCGACATGCGGCATGAGCGTCGGCGTCGGAAATGGCAGGGGTTGCGGGTGGTGACCGGATTAGGCGGCACCACGGGCACCTGCTGCGGCCCGCGGCTCTTGTCACCCAATATTCGATGACGATCGAGTCCTTGCCACACTTGGCAGCGTTGGAGTACGCGACGACGATCTCGCTAGTCTCCTTGACGTAGTTGGGCATGGGCAGCAAGAGCTCGAAGCCGGGCGTCCGCCTGTTGTTTCGGCAGCGCCTTGAGAGCCTTGATGTAGATCGCGAGATCGTTCCTACCGTCGACGGAGACCGTGTTGCGCTTTACCTCCCACAGGTAGATCGCGCCCGCCGTGATCAGAGCGATGTCGGCCTTGCCGTCGGTGCCAAGCTTCTTGGCCGGGGATCTGCTACTCCAGGACAATCTTTCTGGACGGATAGCCGAGAAGCGCCATCCGCTTGATCAGCAGCACCACCACGTGGACCGCGCGGAGGTGAGGGCGGGCGCCGAGACCCGTTGATGATCGATCTTGGTCCGGCTACGGTTGGGGGATTTGTCGGCTGGATCCGCCTGGAGTCGCGTGTGCGTCGCTATCGTTTCGGCTGGTTCGCCGGGCTGGTCGCTGGTGGCTACGTGGCCATGGTCGTCGTGTTCGGGGTCATCGCGATGGTCGGAGGCGACAGCGAAGTCCTCCTGCGAACCGCGGCGCTGCGGGGGACGAGGGAGCCGGTCGCCCTCCCGTGGTGGGAGGCGCTGCCCCTGATCTTCCTTGGCGGGGTGCAGGGCTGGATGCTGTGGCAAGTTCTCCGTGGCCGGGTGTCGGGAGAGCGGCCCCGAAACGAAGGGGCCGTCCGCTGGCGGTTGTCGCTCTATCTCAACGTCGTCTCCTCCCTGGTCTTCCGGGTGATGCCTTCGCCGTGGTGGGTGGATCTCCTCGACGGCATCGCGTGGCTGGCGCTCGTGCTGCTGTTCCCTCGCGTGCTGATCCGTGCCCCCCGCACGCTGCGCGTCACCGCGCTGGTGGTGGGGGCGTTCATCGGTGTGCGCGCGATCGGCGCGATCGGGGCCGACGCGTTCGACCTGCGTCTCGTCGAGGGGATCCTCTCCTTCGGCCTGCTGGGCGGTCTGCCTTGGATCCTGTGGATGGTTCTGATTCTGGTGGCCCAGGCGAAGGACGGCAGGTGGGGAAGGACCACGGTATGGGTGGGAGCCGCCTCCGTGGCGCTGCCGCACCTCCTGGTGCCCATGCTCGGCAACCCGTTCATGTACCTGGTCGATGACAGGAACGGCTTCGGGCTGATCTCCGGTCTCTACTCCACCGCAAGCTTGCTCGGGCTGGTCTGGCAGGCCCGATCCGCCCACGATCTCGCTAGCCCGCCCGCGCGAGCAGTACCCGGGAAGGGCGGGCCGGTCAGGGCGCCGTTCCGTTGGTGGCCGCTGGCGGTGGTGACGGTTGCGCTCCCGGCGGTTCCGGCGGTCGTGAACCTGGCTCGGGGTGTGCCGCGGTGGATCGGCCCAAGAGGCGTGATTGCATCGTATTTCGAGACGGACGCAGGCTTCTACGGACCGCCCGTGCTGTGGACAGCCTTCGACGTCCTCATCGGGGTGGGCGGCCTCGCCGTCCTGGTGCTCGTCGCGGTGATGAGGAGGACCCGCCGTCTGCTGCGGGCCACGGTCTCCGTCCTGCTCCTGATCGCCGCCGTCGGGGTCGTCAGCAGGTTCACCACCTCGCGGGCCGCGGAGGACGGCGCCGAGTCCTGGTCCATTCACCCGGACGCGCAGCCCGACTTCCTCAGCGTCTCCACCTGGGAGAGCGGCGCGATCTTCGACGGCATCTCGCCGCTGTGGTACAGCGGCGCCTTCGTCGCGGCCGCCCTCCTTCTGATGTTCCTGTACAGCGGCAGCCCGAAGGACCGCTCCCGGTTCCAGATCGTCGTGACAGCGGTCGCATCGGTCGCGGCGCTTTGCTTCGTCCCGGCGGCGGACCAGGCGCCCGGCCAGATCACCACGGAGCGGGAGTGCCAGCGGTCGCGCGGCAGCCGTGGGCTCACCGGCGAGCGGAGCTTCGTCTGCGCGGTGCGCGAGTCGACCGTGCCGAAGTTCGCGAAGGACACCCCTGACCCTTTCGTGGTCGCCTACGGTCACCGGATGTGCGGCATCTACACCCGCAACGACCCGCAGGAGCTCGCGCAGGTTCGCCGTACGGAAGGTGTCGAGGTCCGCTCGCTGACCTACCCCCTGGCAGGGATCTGCCCGAGCGCCGCTGCGATCGTCAAGGCAGAGGGAGAACGAGAGGACCGCGAGATGCGGGAGTGGGAGGCGATGCAGCAACGTATCTGCGACGAGTCCCCCCGCCACCGGCCGCTGACCAAGCCGGTGTCGGTCGTCGTCCAACCGGAGCCCGTGTGGACCGACTATGGCAACCTGGAAGCCTTCGAGCCGGAGATCACCGAGGATCCCTACGAGGCCGCTCCGACTCATGAGGACGAACTGGTGAGGGTCGCCCCTGGCCACCTCGCCGTCACCGTCCACTCTGACGTCCCGCTCTGTGTCACGACCGAGACCTACAATCGCCGCCCGCCCGTGGAAGCCAAGGGCTGGCACCACGTCGTCGAGGTCGGCTACAACAGCGTGAGCGGCGAGATCGAGATGGCCGACCCGATGGGCGGCGACCCGCTCCCCAACCTCGCCGTTCGCGGCAAGGGCCACTACCGCATCCGAGTCCACTACGCCTGGCTCACCTTTGAGGGAGAAAAGTACGCCGGGCAACGACTGCTGATCATGGCCTATCCGGGACAGGGGGACGACGTCGTCGTCCACCGCGAACGCGTCAAACCCTGACGCTGCTGTACCCGGAGTTCCGTAGCCAGTGTGCGCACACGTGGACATCTCCCGCGCAGCCCCAGCTCACTATGAGTGCTGGTGCAGGCCATCGGAGGTTGCGGGGCACATGAGATCGTCACCGTCTGGCCGCGTCCGCACGTTGTGAGACCAAGCGCCGAACTGCGGGTGTCCGCGGTTGCACGGGACGGCCGCCCGGCCGCATGCTGCCCAGCGTCGTGAACGTGGACAACGGCGCGCTTTACGACCGTGAGCTGCCCACCGACCCCGACAGGAAGTGCGAGGCGGACGCCGGGTCCTGCTGGCTCCTCTCGCCGGGTACGTATTCGATTCTCGGTATCGTCAACACCTTGCGGCCGGACGTCACCGACGACTGGGTTGGGCGCTCGGATGTCGTCAACCAGAGCTTCGTCGGATATCCGCAGATGGAAGTCGCCCGCGACACCGCGGTCGTCCTCGACGCCCGCAAAGCGGTCCGGTACGAATCGAGACGCCCGACCATGTCATCGGACGCAACAGGGGCGCCGCTGCGAAGATCATCTATACAAGGGCGCCGGCTGACGGCCCGCGGTACACCGAGACCAGACTCACGGGCGGCCGAACCGAGGAAAGCTACTACCTGCAGCCGACCTCCAAGGTGACCCGTGGGCCAACGGCCCGATACCTCAGCCGCGGGCGGGCGTGCGGAAGACCTGGCGGCCGTGCCAGTCGATGTGGTCCGGATCGACCGTGGCCAGGCCCGGCTGGGGCTCTCGCGCCGGGCGACCGGCCAGGGCGAGGACCATGTTGCGGGAGGCTTCTGATCGGCCTACGAACTTGGCTGAGACGGCGATGGTCCGGCCCGTGGTCAGTCCCAGGACGCCCTTGTCGAACAGCTTGTGGTGGATCGCGCACAGGCACAGCCCGTTGGCCAACTCATCGGGGCCGTCAAAGGCCCACCAACGTACGTGCGCCGCGTCTAGGCCAACCGCCGCGCCGTCCAGCCAGCCTTCGTAGGAGCAGAACGCGCAGCAGTACTCGTATGCCATGAGTACCCGGTCGCGAAAGCCCGGGTCACGGCGTACGGCCAGCGGTGTTCTGAGCTCCCCGTCGGTTTCGAGCCTCTCCAGGTCCAGGCCGGCAAGCATGCACAGGTCCGTATGCAGGGAGGGGGCGAAGTTGGCATCGAGGATGTAGCGGGCGATCCGGCCCAGCAGCCCGGGCTCCTCCGCCAGCGCGCGGGCCAGGTCGGGGTGGAGGCGGCCGCTGGCCTGGCTGTCGCGCAACCGGCCCAACTCTGGACCTGGGCTGCCCGGGCCGTGGCGGGTGTCGACCAGCCACAGGCCGTCGCTCGTCAGGTGGTGGAACGGGTAGCCCGGGCTGGTGTCGCGGGGCGGGCCGTACTCCTTGAGCAATTTCTTGAGCTCAGCCTCGGCGGCGCTGAACGGGATGGGGCGGTTACCGTGCCGCTGGAAATGGCCCAGCACGTACAGGAGGAGGAGCGGCTTGTGCGGTGCTCGCTCGCCGCCTCTGGTCCAGCGCCGGATCTCGGCGACCCGCTCGATCCAGTCCACAGTCGGCAGTGTAGGACGATCTTCCGGCCGCGTCAGGACAGACGGTCGTTGACTTTTCGCATATCACCGTAGCCGGCCACACCCTATAGTCGCCGAGGTGAGCGATCTTCAGCCGGGCATCTACCAACATCTGATTACCCGTGAGGTAGACGCCCTCCTGCAAGCGGTATCTGATCGCGAGCTGATCGACCGGCGGTCATTGGACATCGCCGACTCACACGAGACCTTGGCCAGGCATCTTGCCGCGCTCACTCGTCGTGCGCTGCGTTCCGTACGGGGTGACAGCGATGCCGTGCGGCTGGCCCGGCAGGTAGAGATCGTCAACCGAGTCGCCGACCTCATCGGCGATCTGGTGCCCGAGGCTGCCTCTCCCGAGGAGCTCGTGGAGGCCGCCGAGGAACTCCTGGGCGTCGCTAGGAGCCGGGACGCGGCCGGCCAGGTACGGTTTCCCGCGCGTCCGGTGATCCCTCTCACCGGTAGCGCGCTGCTGGTCAATGGCAGAGGGCAGCCGGAGATCGGCCATGAGCTCAAGCGCGAGTTGGCCTCCGCCGATCACGTGGACCTGCTCTGCGCGTTTGTGAAATGGAACGGCGTGCGGGTGCTGGCGGAGGCGATCGAAGAATTTCTGGCGCGTGGGGGCCGGTTGAGGGTGGTGACCACGACCTACATCGGGGCCACTGACCGCCTCGCGCTGGACCGGCTGGCGGCTATGGGCGCCGAGATTCGGGTCTCCTATGACACCCGGATGACGAGACTGCATGCGAAGGCCTGGCTGTTCCATCGGTCTAGCGGCTTGTCCACCGCCTATGTGGGCTCCTCCAACCTGTCGCGAACCGCCCTCAGTCATGGACTCGAGTGGAACGTACGACTCGCTCAAGCTGAACAACCTCACCTGATCGACACGTTCATCGCCACGTTCGACGACTACTGGGGCGATCCGTCGTTCGAGCCCTATGATCCGGCGCAGGACGCCGAGCGGCTTGACCGTGCCCTGTCCGCTGAGCGGGCCGAAGGCCGGGTGGTTGTGCTCGATTTCGCGCGCGTCGACGTTCGGCCCTACTCCTATCAGCGTGAGATCCTCGACGAGCTCGACGCCGAACGGCAGATTCACGGTCGGTGGCGAAACTTGGTCGTCATGGCCACGGGTACTGGCAAGACGGTGGTCGCCGCGCTGGACTATCGGCGGCTGCGTGCGGCTGGGCAGGCGGATTCGCTGCTGTTCATCGCCCATCGTGCGGAGATTCTGCGGCAGAGCCTGCTTACGTTCCGGCAGGTGATGCGGGATGAGACGTTCGGCGAGCTGTACGTTGACGGCGCTCGCCCCGAGCGGTGGCGTCACGTGTTCGCGTCCGTCCAGTCGTTGCACGCCAACCCGCTGCCGGAGCCGGACAGGTTCGACATAGTGATCGTGGACGAGTTCCACCATGCCGAGGCCTCGACGTACCGGCGCCTGCTGTCGGCGGTACGGCCGAAGGTGCTGCTGGGGCTGACCGCGACGCCGGAACGCGCCGACGGCCAGGACATCAAGCACTGGTTCGATGGCCGGATCGCCACCGAACTGCGCTTGTGGGAGGCACTGGAGCGAGGGCTCCTGGCCCCGTTCCAATATTTCGGCGTCCACGACGGCACTGACCTGCGCCAGGTTGGCTGGCGGCGGGGCCAAGGCTATGACGCGGGCCAGCTCTCGAACGTCTACACCGGTAACGACCGTCGCGTCGCCGTTGTGTTGGAGACGTTGCAGCGCAAGATCGGCGATGTGGGGCGGATGCGGGCCATCGGCTTCTGCGTAAGCATCGACCACGCCCGGTTCATGGCCGACCACTTCACCCGAGCCGGGCTTCCCTCGGTGGCTGTTACCGCGCAGAGTCCGACGGGCGAACGTTCCCAGGCGCTACGAGACCTGAGAGACCGGCGGATCAGCGCCGTGTTCACCGTTGACCTCTTCAACGAGGGCGTCGACGTTCCGGAGATCGACACCGTGCTCTTCCTGCGCCCCACTGACAGCGCCACCATCTTCCTTCAGCAGCTCGGGCGGGGCTTGCGACTGGCCGCCGATAAACCATGCCTGACCGTGCTCGACTTCGTCGGCCATCAGCACAAGCAATTCCGCTTCGACCGGCGCTATCGCGCTCTCACCGGTGCCAGCCGTACCGGAATCGCACGGGAGATCGAGCAAGGTTTCCCGACCCTGCCCGCCGGCTGCGTGATCGACCTAGACCGTGATGTGCGCCGGCTGGTCCTCGAGAACGTCCGACAAGCGCTCAGCCTGAATTGGCGCGATCTGGCGCGCGAGCTCCGCGACCTCGGAGATGTCAGCATGTCCACGTTTCTGCAGGAGACAGGGCTGGACGTGGAGGATCTCTATCGGCGCCGTCAGGGCTGGGCCTCCCTACGGCATACCGCGGGTCTAGAAGCTGCATCCCCTGACGAAGGACTCGGACGGGCTTTCGGCAGAATGCTGCATATTGACGACGTCGAGCGTCTCGCCTTCCTAACCGAGGTTCTGTCCAGCCGAACTCCCCAGTCCCCGCGCGAGCTCCGTCTCATGGCCATGCTGGATGCGATGTTGTGGGGTGGCAGCGAGCCAGCCTCCGGGATGGAAGCCCGGCTCGCGAAGCTCACGGGTGGCCGCGCCGCGGAGCTCGAGGAGTTGGCGGACGTCCTCCGCTCGGGAATCCGTCACGTGGCCCCGCCTTTGGATCCTGTCGTGCCGTTGCACGTCCATGCGCGATACAGCAAGAACGAGGTGCTAGCCGCCTTCGGCATCGACAAGCCCGCGCATATGCGGGAAGGGGTCAAGTATGTCGAGGAGCACCGGGCGGACCTGTTCTTCGTCACCATCGACAAGTCCGAGAACCACTACTCGCCCACCACGCTCTACCATGATCGGGCGATCAGCGAGGAGCTGTTCCAGTGGGAGTCGCAGAGCACTCTGCGGTCCTCTACCGCCACTGCTCGCCGCTATCTGACGGGCGCGTCCACGATTCATCTCCTGATCCGGCAGTCCAAGCGCGATGAAGGGCTGGGGGCTCCGCCGTACACCTACGCCGGTCCCATGCGATACGTGAGCCACGACGGTGAACGACCCATCAGGTTCGTTTGGCGCCTGGACCACCCCCTCCCGCCCGAGGTGTTCCACTACGCCAAGGTCACTGCGGGCTGAGCCGACAGCGTGGTTCGCTGCGCCGCGCGCAGCGGTCATCCACAGGCAGACACAAATTCGGCAATTGGCATCGAGGATGCGCGTTACGTAGGAGCCATTCCTTACCGCCAGTTACTCCTGGCGGCGCGCTCACCTAATTGAACGATCGCGCCGACTCTATGGGAGGCCCCCTGGTCGCTGAGAGTCGATATGGGGGCGGACCAGTGCCTGCTCGGGCGCAGGCACCGGCCTGCGTTGCCGCGCACGCCAAGCTAGCCCGTGCCCGCCGTCGGGATCCTCGACACCAAGGCGTGGACGACACCCCCTCCTGGCCATGCTTCCGACTGAAGCCGGCGACGCTGACGACCTCCTTTGCCCCACTGAACGAGCTTCCGTTCACCGCCCGTCGCCTCGCTCGGTGCGCCTGAGCTGCGTTATGCAGCGCCGTATGGGTGAGCAACCTCGCTTGATCGCAGCAACGGGGGAACCAGCAGTGATGCCCGCCCTCTTCGGTACAGGGCTGCGGGCCGGCCGACTTCGGGAATGCGACGCCCGCCTGTGGGCTCGAGGAAGCCCTCTGAACGTGTCACCTTTCTGCGGAAGTTGCTGGGGTCGAGTTGAAATCCCCACACTGCTTCGTAGATGCGGCGGAGCTCGGCGACGGTGAAAAGTTCGGGGCAGAAGGCGGCGGCTACGGTGGTGTGCTCGAGCTGTGATCGGGCTCGTTCCAGCCCGTCACGCACAATCACAGCGTGGTCGAAGGCCAGCGGCGCATCACCGTCAAGGGCTTCCGAAACTGGCGTCCAGCGCGCTCCGGCGGCATCGGTGCCCGCGGCAGGTATCGGTAGGTCAGGACCGAGTGCCAGGTATGCCACGGTGATGATCCTGCCGCGGGGGTCGCGTGCCGGGTCGCTATAGGCGTGCAGTTGCTCCAGGTGCAGATTGCGGCCGTCGAGGGCGGTCTCCTCTAGCAGTTCCCGTAGCGCGGCCTCACTCAGAGTCTCGCCATCGCGGACGAATCCACCCGGTAGCGCCGCGCACCCGCGGTATGGGTCATTGCCTCGTTCGACCAGCAAGACCTGTAGCTGCCCCTGGCGGACAGTAAAGATCACGAGGTCCACCGTCACAGCGACCGTTGCTGGCGGGCGTCGGCCAGCTCTTTCTCTTACCACCACAAATCCTCATTAAAGGTCATATTGACTTTAACTCGCAACGTGCTTATGGTCAGCTTGACCTTAATAGGGGCGTAGGAGGGCAGCATGGCCCGGTCCGGGGCGACACTACGTGAACACCGACACGGCGGCGCCTTAAGGAAAGACGCGGCTACCAGGCATCTCTGTGCGGGCGTGTACCTCGATCCCGCCTTTCGCAGGACGGTTCTCCGCCAGGTGTACAACGACACCGCTCACATGATCGCGCCGTCGTACGGCTTCGACCTCATCCCCGTCGTACGACATGCCTGGCGGGCCTGGCTCCTTTACACGACACAGCATCTGTGCGTCCTGGTGATGCTCGCCGTCAACCCGTCAGTCGCAATCGTCGTCGTCAGCGCGCTCTGCTTCTGGTGCCTGTTTCGCGTGATGATCAAGAGCGCCCTGGTAGTTCTCCCGCTCTGGGCCAAGGCCGTCATAGATAGGTTGTTACATCGGCCAAGATGGTTAAGCGACTCCGACGATCTCCGTGAGCATGTACGCCTGCTGCGTCTCAGCGGCCTGGGATGCATCGCACTCATCATGACACTGCCCATGGTGGCGGGATTCGCTCACGTTTCACTGGACCAGATGACGCGATCGACGGCATTTGTCGGACTACTCATCGTCATCGTGGTGGGCGCAAGAGCGGCGATCCAGCAGATATCCCTCAACTTCATGCACTGGGCAGGCCGGCTAAGGCCGCAGAAGCTCACGCTGCGGCAACTCGCCATCGATGATCAGCAATCTCACCCCTATGTCGTCTACCGGAGACCATCGCCACCGGGGCCCGAAGAGGAACCGGAGCGCTTTACGTTCAAGCGGATCGATGAGGAGCAGCAGAGCCCTTTCGTAGGCAGTGGCCAACTTGTGCACAGGTGGCTTCCCCCGCTCACTGTCCAGCTTTTGAAGTCTCAGCCCCTCGGGAACGGGGACGATCACAGCAAGCACGCGTCAATGGAAGTGCTGGAGTATCCGAAACCTCCGTTCGAAGCCCACGAGCTCGTCGCTCACCTGAAGAAGGCGATGGCCCCCATGGGGGACGTCGAAGATCCGACCGGCCTGCGCGGGTTCACCGTTCATGATCGGCTGTACATCGCTGAACCCGACGTTGAGCCCAGCCCCGAGTGGCTCAGGAAGCGGCCGACCCAGAACCAGATCGACGAGGGGATCGATGATCCCTATGACGCCGTCCACCACTTCCTGGAGATCGGCGCCACCGCCACTGGAGAGCTTGTCACCACGGTTTTCCTACGGGTGACCGTCAAAGGCCGGGCACTCAGTCTCGACTTCGCCGCCTGCGCCCTTACGCGCACTCCGGCCGAGTATCAGGTGCTCAACGCCTTCGCCGAGACCGGGGCGAGCGCGGTGCTGCGCTCCACGTTACGGGTGCTGCTCAACCTTCCCGCCGAAGTGGCGAGGATATGGCATCTGGCCGTAGCTCTTCAGCTCATGATCGGTGCCATGCGAGCCCACAAAAACCGCATGCTCAAGCCCCGGCGGGGGATGGCCATCGCCGCCCAGGTCAGCATCCGGGAAGAGAAGGCGACCCCATGGGAGCATGCACAGCTGGACGAGGTCACGATCCACGACCACATGAAGCTCATCGAGCAGCGCTTGCTCAAGGCCACCGAGGATTTCCTCGAGTCGCGCGAGGTCGATACCTCCGCTTTCAAAAGGAGAGCGACCAGCATCATCAACACGGGCGTACTCAACATGGGCGGCAAGACCGAGATCAAGCAGTCGGCCGTAGGTGTCAACGCCCAGGTTCGGACCGACTCCCGGGAACCCGACAAGGGCACCGAACAAGCCCCAGCCAGCGAAGGAGGCCAGCGATGAGCGGCAACAGCGGCATCGCAAACTACGGGGGTCGCATGGAGATCAGCCAGTCCGCCGTCGGTCACGGGGCATCGGTCACAGTATCGGCCGATCCAGAGAATCCCCCGCAGCACGCCAGTCACGCCGATGTCGGAGTGATCACGATCACTCCTGAGGAGGCGAACGCCGTCCGCAACATCCTCGGCTTACGACCGACCCGCAACGGCGATCTCCCGTTCTACGAGGGCACTGTGCACATTCGGGACACAACCATCCGAATCGCCGCATTCCGCGCCCTCTCTCAAGGGCAGCGATCGGCAGTCATGGCCTTCGACCACCTTCGGCGACACTACAACCCCGCCGTGATCGTACTGACGGGCATCGGTGGCGGCATCCATGCGAAAGCCGCAGTCGGTGACGTCGTCGTGGCCACCCGAGTCGTCTACTACGACCTACGCAAGGAAACGCCCGACGGAACCCGGCGCAGAGGCGAGGAGCGGGAAGCCCCTTCGGCTGTAGGTCATGCCGTGAACTCTTTCTTCACCGATCACGGCGAGCCGGCCACATTCCAGGCCGCTCACGATAACGGGGACACTCGCGACTTCCTGGTCCGTACCGGGCCCATCGGGTCCGGGGAGACGGTGATCGCAGACGCGGAATCTGAGATCGTCCGCTATTTAAAGGCCTATAACGACAAGGTGCTGGCAGTCGAGATGGAGGCCGGTGGCCTCACCCAAGCGTTCCATGAGCAGGATGGGCCCCAAGCCGTACGCGGCTGGGTCGTTGTGCGCGGAATCTCCGACGACGCCAGCGAAAGCAAGAACGATGCCTGCCGGGACATCGCCGCGCGGCATGCGGCGACGGTCCTGCGCAGCCTGCTCCCCTACCTCCCGGTCTGCGGCCCGTAAATCAGAGGTAGTAGATCACCAGAACGGTGAGGGCGATGCTCAGCGCTGTGAAGCCCAGCGTTCTGGGCTGCTGGGCGGCCTCTCTCCGTGAGGAGATCACCAGTACGGCGCCCACGGCCAGCGCCGCCAGCAGGTGCAGGCCGTACCACATGGGGATGGGCAGTTTTCCGAGGATGGTCCCGGACAGCAGGTCGTCGGCGGATCCGTAGCCGGAGAGTGCAGTGAGCAGACCCAGGCCCAGCACTGCGAGGGCGTATCGGAGCCGGCCGAGCAGGGCCCAAAGAACCGTTCCCAGGACGAGCAGGACCGAGGAGGTGTGGTGCAGTTGTCGGATGTGCAGGCCGCCGCGCACGTCGAAGCTGAGACTCAGGATCGAGTTGTAGGCAGCGCTCATGGGAGTGCCCCGAAGGGGCTCGTAGAAGCCGTCGTAGGCCACCGTCTGGCCGCTGGGCACGTAATGGAAGGCCAGGAAGCCTCCGGTGAGCAGGACGATCGCGAAACAGTAGATCAGCATCTCGCCCACTAACTGCCTCACGCGCTCCATTCGGCATATCTCACCACAACGGCCAGAAGCCGGCCCGGCGATTGGGGCCCGACCGCGCGAGAAGGAGAGGAACGGAAGCGTTGGTCCTGCCGCTGCATACGTGATCGCGAAGAGGACCGCTTCTTCGGCCCTACTGAGGATCGCTGTGTCATCGGGCCATCTCGTTGCTTTCAGACAGGTGTCCCGGTCCCCTCTCTTGACGGCCTTCGGCGGCGGGGCTGCTTCACGGTGGCCTGTCATCGGCGGCCGACGTCCGTATCATCTCGGCATGGTGCCGAACCTGGAGTTACGGCTCAGCCGGCGGGCGGTGCTTCTGGCCGCCGGAGGGCTGCTCGTCGGTTGCTCCGGGCAGCCCGAGGTCGGCAAGGTTCACCTGCGGCTGGCCACCGGGCCGGCGGGGGCGGTGTACCGGCGCATCGGCGGTTCGCTGGCCGAGCACATCTCCGAGCAGGTGCCGGGTGCCACGGTGGTCACCGTGCCGAGCGGGGCGTCCACCGACAACATCCGGATGCTCAGGGCCGGCGAGGTGCACCTGGGGCTGACGAGCCTGGACGCGCTGATCACGTCCGACGGCAGCGCGCCCGAGGGGCTCTCGGCGATATGCCGGCTCTACGACAGTCACCTGCATCTCGTGGTCATGGCCGGTTCGGCGATCGACGAGTTCCGGGACCTCGAGGGCAAGCGCGTATCCCTCGGTGCCCGCGACTCCGGCACGGAGTTCACGTCGCTGCGGCTTCTGAAGCTCGGCCTGGTGAACGCCGACGGCCGGTACCTCAGTCAGGCCGCGTCGGCGGCGGCACTGCGCGACGGTGAGATCGACGCGATGTTCTCCTTGACCGGCGTCCCGACACCCGCCGTCATGGAGCTGGCGCAGCGGCATCCGATCCGGCTGATCCCGTTGGTCGCGCAGGCGGACGCGCTCTTCACGGCGTTCCCTGGTCCCTACGCTCCGGCCATGATCCCCACGACGGCCTACGCGGGCGTCCCTGCCACCCGTACCGTCGCTGTGCCGAACGTGCTTCTCGTGCGCGACGACCTGCCCGATGATCTGGTCCACGCCATCACCGGCACGATCTTCACGCATACCGGCTCGATCACCTTCGGGGGCCGCGACGACGCCGAAGCCGTTCCCGAGGCGTGGCAGATCAACGTGCGTACCGGGATCTCCACCGCGTCGATCCCGCTCCACCCGGGCGCCGCCGCCTGGTTCCGCGACCGCAAGCGCTGACCCGAGCCCTGACCCAAGCACCCAAGCCCTGACCCGAGCCCTGGACCCAAGCACTAACCCAAGCGCTGGCCCGGGTGCCGATCCGGGTGCTGATCCAAGCGCCGACCCGAGACAGCGGCAGGCAGGCGACAGAGCCCGGGGCCTCAGACGGACGGCGACGCCTCACGCGGAACGACCGGTAACGCGACCACGGCGGCGAGTCCGTGTCCGGACCCGTCGGGACGCGGCAGGCCGTCCTCCAGCCGCAGCTCGCCCCCGGCCGCCCCGACCAGGTCGGCGCAGATCGCCAGTCCCAGGCCGGTTCCGGGCACGTTCTGGTGCCGCGGCGACCGCCAGAACCGCTGGAGCGCCTGGGCCCGCTCGGACGCGTCGATCCCCTGACCGTCGTCACGGACAGCGATCGTGACCACCCCTCCGGCCACGGAGGCCTCGCCGGGTCCACAGCCGGAGGCCGCAGAAGCGTCGCCGGGTCCACAGCCGGAGGCCGCAGAAGCGTCGCCAAGTCCACAACCGGAGACCCTGGAGGCCTCGCCGGGTCCACAGCCGGAGACCGCGGAGGCGTCGCCGGGTCCGGCACTCGCACCACCGGGGACGACACGGGCGGTCACCTCCACCACCTGGGCGTCCGACAGCCGTAACGCGTTGCTGATCAGCTCGTCCAGGATGCTGCCCAGTCCCCCCGACGGCTCCAGCAGCCGCAGCCCCGGCGGTACGTCGACCGCCAGTGTCTGCCCGGCCGTCGCCGTCAACGCCCGCCACCGGTCCACCCGGGTCGCCAGCACCGCGTCGAGATCCACCGGCGACGTCGTCCTGATGTTCTCCATCCGCGCACTGGCCTGCAGCGAGTTCAGCATCCGCTGCATCGCCTTCAGCTCGTCGACGGCGACGTCGTACACCTGCCGCCCGTCGCCGGTCGCGCGCAGATGCGGGCCCAGGCTCTCCACCGCGAGCCGGAGGCTGGTCAGCGGATTGCGCAACTGATGCGACGCGTCGGACACGAACGCCCGCTGCCGCTGTACGGCGTTCTCGACCGCGTCCATCATGGTGTTGAACGACTCCGCCAGTCGCCGCAGCTCGACAGGGCCGGCCTCGGCGTCCGCCCGGGTGGTGAGGTCGCCCTGGGAGATCCGCGCGCTCGCCGCGTCCAGCTCCCGCACCGGCCGCAGCACCCACGCCGACACCGGCCAGGCGACGGCCACCAGCGCGATCAACGGCAGCAGCCCGAGCCCGGCGAGCCGGGCCCATCGCACGAGGATGCGATGGCGCGTCTTCGACAGGTCGGAGATCGTCACGACGGCGCCGACGACCTCGCTGTCCCTGCCCACCGGTTCCGCGACCACGAGTGCGGAGTCATCCCACGGCGCCCATTCCCCGGACGGTTCTGACCTCGCCCCGGCCAGCGCCGCGGTCACGATCCGGGGCAACGCCGGCTCGGCCCGCGCCGCCTCCTGGTACGCACCTGCCGGTCCGAGCAGCACCGCGCCCGACGTGTCGATCACCGCGACCGGGATGCCGTACAGCTCGCGGTAGCGCGCCAGCTCCTGGTGGAGCGCCTCGGTCCGCCCGGTCGACAGCGCGGTCTCGGCCAGCGACGCGAACCGGCCGACGTCGTTGAGCCGGTCGACGTAGGTCTCCTGCATCTCCCGCTCGGCCACGGTGACGCCGAGCGGGAGACCGAGGGCCGCGACGAGCAGCACCGCGAGGGGCACCAGGACGACGAGCAGGCGATGGCGCACGGCGCGTCAGCCGATCAGCTCCGGCCGGTCGGCCAGGAGCCGATAGCCGACCCCGTGGATCGTGCGGATGAGCACGGCCGGCCCGAGCTTGTGCCGCAGTGCCGCGATGTGGGTGTCCAGGGTGCGACTCGAGGACTCCCAGGTCGCGCCCCAGATCTGGTCGAGGATGACGTCGCGGCTCACCACGTTCGGCGCCCGCCGGGCCAGCAGCAGGAGCAGCTCGAACTCCTTGCGGGTCAGCGTCACGGGCGTGCCGTCGACGGCGACTTCACGGGTGCCGACGCCGATCCGCATCGGGCCGAGGAGGAGCGGCTCGTCCGGGTGACTCAGGGCACGAGCCACCCGGGTACGCCGCAGGACGGCGTCGATCCGGGCGAGCAACTCCGGGACGCCGAACGGCTTCACGATGTAGTCGTCGGCGCCGGCGCGCAGGCCACGGACCCGCTCGTGCTCCTCCGAGCGTGCTGTCACGGCGATGACGGCGGTCTCCGGGCGGTCACGCAGCTTGCGGATCACGTCGAGTCCGTCGCCGTCGGGCAGACCCAGGTCGACGAGGACCACATCGGACGGGGCGGCACGCACGGCCTCCGCGGCGGTGGCGACGCGGTGGACCTCGAAGCCCGCCTGGGCCAGGACGGTCACCAGACCCCGCGCCACGCGGTCGTCATCCTCGATGATGGTGATCCGCATACCGGCGGATTGTACGGCCCGGATCGACGCCCGCGTCAGCCCTGCAGTTCTTGGGATTCTCCTGACATCCAGCGCATTCCTTGGGATTCCCCTGACACCATCCGCGTCCCTGCCAGCCGAGACTGAGGCCGAGCACTCACCGACACATGCGCATGCGCTGACGAGGAGGCCGCCATATGAGAACGATCAGCAGGTACCGGGCCGCCACACGGATGATCGCCGCGATCGGCGTCGTATCGCTCGTCGCCGCCTGCTCCGGCAACGGAGGCACCACCGGCGCGGGCGCCACCGGCGGAGGCGAGGCCGGAGGCTATCCGGACCAGAACATCACGTTCGTCGTACCGTTCAGCGCGGGCGGCCCGACGGACACCGTCACTCGCATGATCGCCGAGCCGATGGCCGCCAAGCTCGGCACCAAGATCGTCGTCCAGAACGTCGAGGGCGCGGGCGGAACGGTCGGCGCCGGCGAGGTCGCGCGGGCCCAGCCCGACGGCTACACCGTGCTCATGCACCACATCGGCATGTCGACGGCGCCCGCCCTGTACAAGAACCTGGGCTACAAGCCGCTCGAGAGCTTCGAGATGGTCGGGCTCGTCACCGAGGTGCCGATGACGATCGTCGCCCGCAAGGACTTCGCGCCCGCGACGCTCCAGGACCTCGTCACCTACGTGAAGGCGAACGCCGGCAAGGTCACGCTGGCCAACGCCGGCATCGGCGCCGCGTCCCACCTGTGCGGCCTGCTGTTCCAGACCGCCGCCGGTGTCAAGCTCCAGGAGGTCCCGTACGAAGGCACCGGCCCCGCGCTGACGGACCTCGTCGGCGGGCAGGTCGACTTCATGTGCGACCAGACGACCAACACCAGCGGCCAGATCTCCGCGGGCGAGGTGAAGGCGTATGCGGTCACCACGCCGGAGCGGGTGAAGAGCCTGCCCGACCTGCCCACCACGGCCGAGGCCGGGCTGCCCAAGCTCCAGGTCAGCGTGTGGCACGGTCTCTACGTCCCGGCCGGTACGCCGCAGGAGGTCGTCCAGAAGCTGTCCGAGGCGCTGAAGGTGGCGCTGGCCGACCAGAAGGTCGTCGACCAGATGGCCAAGCTCGGCACCGCGCCGGTCCCGGCCGAGAACGCGACCCCGCAGGCGCACCGGGCCAAGCTCCAGGAGCAGCTGGGCACCTGGGCGAAGGTCATCGCCGACGCCGGCGTCAAGGCCTCCTGAGGTGGAGCGCCGCCGGTCCTTCCCTGACGTCCTCGCCGGGGGGATCTTCGTCCTGATCGGTGGCGCGTTCGTGGTGGGGTCGCTCGGCTACGAGCTGGGCACCCCGCTGCGGATGGGCCCCGGCGCCTTCCCGCTGCTGGTCGGCGCGATCGTGGCCGCCCTGGGCCTGGCGATCGTCATCAAGGGACTCATCGCGGGCGAGGTGGTCTCGTTCGGGCCGATCCCCTGGCGTGCGGTCGTCTTCATCGTGCTCGCGGTCCTGTTCTTCGGATTCACCGTCCGGGGCCTCGGATTCGTACCGACGTCGGCGGTGACCGCCCTGCTCACCACGCTGGCCGGCTCGCGCGTACGGCCGCTCACGGCCGTGGCCGTGGCCGCCGGGCTGACCGTGGCCAGCACTCTGATCTTCGTCGTCGGACTTCAGCTGCGGATCCCGCTATGGGGCCCGTGGCTGGGGTTCTGACGCGGCATCCGGATTGAGGCATGGAACTTCTCGACAACCTCGCGCTGGGCTTCTCGACCGCCCTCCTGGTTCAGAACGTCCTCTACTGCTTCGTGGGAGTGCTGCTCGGGACGGCGGTCGGCGTGCTGCCCGGCATCGGTCCAACGGCGACGGTGGCGATGCTGCTGCCGATCACGTTCAGCTTCGAGCCGGTGACGGCGCTGATCATGCTGGCGGGCATCTATTACGGCGCGCAGTACGGCGGCTCGACGACCGCCATCCTGATCAACCTGCCCGGTGAGTCGTCGGCGGCGGTCACCGCGCTCGACGGGCACGAGATGGCCCGGCACGGCCGGGCCGGCGCGGCGCTGGCGGCCGCCGCGATCGGATCCTTCATCGCGGGTACGGTGGCCACCGTCGTACTGGCCGTCGCGGCCCCGCCGCTGGCCCGCGTCGCGTTGAAGTTCGGCCCGGCCGAATATTTCTCGCTGGTACTGCTCGGCCTGATCGTGTCGATCACGCTGGCGCGCGGCTCGGCGCTCAAGGCGCTGGCGATGATCGCGCTCGGTGTCCTGCTCGGCACGGTCGGCCAGGACATCTACACCGGCACGCCCCGGTTCGTGTTCGACCAGCGCGAGCTGTACGGCGGCATCGACTTCGTGTCGGTCGCCGTCGGCATGTTCGGGGTGGCCGAGATCCTGCGCAACCTGGAGAACGAGCAGACCCGCACGGCGATCGTCAGCAAGGTGAAGAACCTTTGGCCGACCCGCGAGGACCGGCGCCGGATGGTCGGCCCGATCGTGCGGGGTACCGGTCTCGGCGCCGCGCTCGGCGTCCTGCCCGGCGGTGGCCACGTGCTGGCCTCGTTCACCTCGTACGCCGTCGAGAAGCGGATCTCGAAGCGGCAGCAGGAGTTCGGGCGCGGCGCGATCGAGGGCGTCGCGGGCCCCGAGTCGGCCAACAACGCCGCCGCGCAGACGTCGTTCATCCCGCTGCTCACCCTGGGTCTGCCCGCCCACCCGGTGATGGCGCTGATGGTCGGCGCGTTCATCGTCCACGGCATCACCCCAGGCCCGAACGTGATCACCGACGAACCGGCGCTGTTCTGGGGCCTGATCGCGTCGATGTGGATCGGCAACGTGCTGCTCGTGCTGCTGAACCTGCCGCTGATCGGCGTCTGGGTGCGCATGCTGCGCATCCCGTACCAGGTGCTGTTCCCGATGATCATCCTGTTCGCCGCGATCGGCACGTATTCCCTGGGGTTCAACGCGTACGACGTCTACGCGATCGTGTTCTTCGGGCTCCTGGGCTACATCCTGATCAAGTGCGGCTGCGAGCCGGCGCCGCTTCTGCTGGGCTTCGTCCTCGGGCCCCTGCTTGAGGAGAACCTGCGGCGGGCGCTCATCATCTCCCGCGGCGACCCGTCGGTCTTCCTGACCCGCCCGATCTCCGCGGCGCTCTTGGCGCTGGCGGTGGCGGCGCTCGTCGTCGCCGTCCTCCCGACGATCCGCAAGCGCCGCGAGGTCGTGTTCGCGGAGGAGGAGTAGGAATGTCGATCTCTCACAGATCCTGTCGGCCGTGACGCGTATCGTCCCCACCGTGCCTGATGTGATCGCTCGTCCCACCGCCCGCGTCCTGCTCGTCGACGACCACCATCGGATCCTGCTGTTCCACGGGCAGGGTCCGACCAGGAATCCCGATATCGCCTGGTTCACCCCCGGCGGCGGAGTCCAGGCAGGCGAGGACCTCGCGGTGGCCGCGGCCCGCGAGTTGCGCGAAGAGACCGGCCTCGAGGTCAGCCCTGAGTCTCTCGGCCAGGTGGTGGCGACCAGTGAAGGCCATTGGGTCGCCGATGACGACACCATCTACTACGCCACTGACAGCTACTTCTTCCTGCGCGTCCCCGAGCTGACCGTCAACGTCGAGGAGATGGAGGAGCTCGAACGCTCGCTGCTCAACGCGTACCGCTGGTGGAGCCTGGACGACCTCAAGGCGAGCACCGGCAGGCTCGTCCCGATGAACCTGCCGGCCCTGCTCGAACCACTGCTCAGGGGTGAGCTTCCGGACGAGCCGATCGTCATCGCCTGGCACCGTCCCGCGCCGTCGTCCGGGTCGCCGCCCGTGTCATCCTCGCCGACGCCAAGGACCGTGTCCTGCTCTATCGGGCCCCGCGCGCCGCCAGGAACGGCGGCCACGCCTGGTTCACCCCCGGCGGCGGCCTCCACCCCGGCGAGGCGCCCGCCGCCGCGGCCGCCCGTGAACTGCGCGAAGAGATCGGCTACCGGGTCGGCCCCGACGCGCTCGGCCCGGCCGTGGCGCTCAATGCCGGGTTGTGGGTCCGCGACGACGGTGTCCTCATGCGCTCCGAGCACCACTTCTTCTTCCACCGCGTCCCCGACCTGGAGATCAACACCTCCGGTATGGAGGACTACGAGCGTTCCCAGCTCGACGCCTTCCGCTGGTGGAGTCTGGACGAGTTGCGTGCCACGACCGAGCAGATCCTCCCCTTCCACCTGCCCGACCTGACGGAGCGCCTGCTCAACGCAGACATCCCGACCGAGCCGGTCTTCATGTCCTGGGATCGGGCTGACTGATCCGCTCCACCGGACCGGCTGACACGACGCTGACCGGAATCTCCAGGAACGGCCTGCGCCAACCCGGTGATCTCCGCCCGGTCAGCGTCAGCCGTACGAGAAACCGAAATGCCGCAGCTCCGCGTTCGATCCCGTCCACGACCCGCCCGGCCGCGCCGGCCGGAGCCGCAGGTGAGGCCCGACAGAGGTCTGGACCAAATTGTCCGACTTCCGGGCGTGCCTTTATGGAGTTTCGGGCAGCGTCCTCAGTATGAATGGTGGAAAACGGACAAAGGCCATCATCAGCGCCGTCTTCGCCTGCTCGGCCCTGCTCGCGGCCGCGGCCTGCGGGAGCGTCGACACCCAGTCCAGCGCCGTCAAGGCGGCGCCCGCCGGACTCATGTCACCGTCCGGGATGCCGGCCGACCCCAGCCAGGAACCCGGCGGCATGGCGGACCTCGGGAAGGTCGGCGCCGCGGCCATGGCCGCCGTCGAGGGCTCCACGATCCTCTCGGTCCAGGCGGAGAACGACGGCCAGCTCTGGGAGGTCCAGTTGGCCGGACCCGACGGGACAGAGCGCGTGCTGGAAGTGGACTCCTCAGGAAAGGTCGTCTCGGAACCCCGCGTCAAGGTCACCGGCGAAGGGGAAAAGGAAAGGGTCATGGGCATCATCAAGGATGCCAAGGTCACCTTCCAGGACGCGGTGGAGAAGGTGTCCTCCGCGATGCCGGAAGGCAAGATCGCCCATCTGAGCCTGGACAGGTACAGCGACGACACGCTCGTCTGGGACGGCGACATCGTCTCCCCTGACGGCGCCTGGCAGGGGGTCAAGGTCGACGCCAAGACCGGCACCGTGACCAAGGAAGGCTAGAGAGGCCAAGCCCGCGTTCGCCTCATTTGGGGTCCGTGAGAAGCGCGCTGATCGCGTGCAGGGCCGGAACAGGCTCGATCCGCTTGGCGCCAAGGGCCGACCGTTGGCGATGTCGGCCGGTGGGCGGTGACCTTCCGCATCCGGGATGAGCCGGCCGGGGCCGGGGTGGTGGTGAACGCGAAGCGGTTTGTACACCCAATTTTCGCGATCTTGACACGTTTGTCACGCCAATGCATAACATGTATGTAGAGGCGATCGACCCCCATCGCAGTGGAGGCACCCCCATGCCGCCAGACCCGCCAGGACCGTCGAAGCCGTGGTACGCGTGGGCGGACGGCCCCGAGCCGGCTCGTGAGTGGCCGGCTCCGAAGGTGGATGTCGACGTCGACCGCACCCGGTTGAAGACGATCGGCGCCGCGATGCAGGCGGACGTGGGTGCCGAACCGGGGCCGGATCTGGAGTTCGGCGTCGACGAGTTCGGCGGGCTTCCCGCTCGTTTCCGCTGGCTCCTGCTGGACGATTTCGCGGAATGGTCCTGGTGGAGCTCGATGCAGGCGGTCCGGTCCGCTCTCGTCAGGATCGACGAGGCGCTCAAGCAGGGCGCGACGGCCGTTCACCACAGCTACGGCGATCTCGGCGGCCTGCTGTTCGCCACCGGCGTGAACTACGACAGGGCCTTGGAGCTCCTCGAAGGCAATCTCGTGCTCTTGGACAGGTCGGTCAACGGCATGGGGGTCCGGCACGAAACCGTCCTCACCAGGGAGCCGTGGAAGGACGAGGACGTGTCCCAGTACGACGCGTCGTACGTCAAGCAGTTCCTCGACTCCGTCGATCCGCGGAAGCTGGCCGCCCAGGGGACGCTCTGCTCGGATCTGGCGATGTGGTTCTCCGAGCTCCAGTGGAGCGTCGAGGGACGGGCCCGCGAGCTGGCGGGCGCGTGGAAGGGACCGACGTCCGAGATCGCGCTCGAGGGTATGCGCAAGGTGCACGCGACCTGCGGAGCCCTGGCTTATGCGAGCGGGCGGACCGGGGAGACGATCAGCTGGCTGGCCGGGGTGCTGCAGCAGTACCAGACGGGTTTCGAGAGCATCGTCGAGCTCGGCGACTGGGAGCTCGACGACGATCTGGCCGCGCTGGTGCTGCCCACCGGAGGCAGCGCGCACGACCGGGCCCGCGACCTGCTGCGGGAGCTGAACGTCCAGCTGGCCATCGCTCACGGCATGCTCCCCGGGGAGGTCGAGACGCTGCTTCCCGGCATCGTCGACGGGTCGGGGTCGTTGAGCTGGCACAGGGAGGACGGTCTCAAGGACGACAGCTCGTACTGGGGGTTCCTGGAGCTCGACTTCCAGCATCAGCGCGAGGACGCGGCGCGCGACCGCGAGAGCGGGGCCGCCGGCGGGCTGGGCTACTGGGTGCCGCCGGTCGGCATGGCCATGGGGAGCCCGCCCGCGTCCGGCGGGGGATCACGGGCGGCGGCGCCCCCTCGCGGGGGGAGTCGCGGGATGGGCTCGCTTGTGGGCGAGACGGCGTACGGGAATCACGAGCGCCAGGATCGAGGCCAGGTCGAACCGCGCGTACGCCCGCAGCCCCCACGAGATCAGCGTGAACGCGGCGAAGGCGACCGGCGCGGCTACCGCCATGAGTTCGTCGCCGAGCGCCAGGTGGGAGGCGGCCGCCCCGGTGCAGACGAAGAGGAGCCCGGCGTACGCCCACTCCTTCAGCCTGGGAAGGCCGGGGACGAGCAGCGCGAGCACCCCGAGCGCCTTCCGGACGCCCAGGATGCTGAGCAGGTAGGCGGGGTAGCCGAGGTGGACGAAGGTGTCGAGGACGTAGGGGGTTCGCAGGAGGTCCCACCCGGCCCCGACCGCGGACTCGACGATGACGGGGAGCGTGGCGAGCCAGTAGACGCCGGTGCGGATCAGGGCGGAGGCTCGGCGGGTGGCGGTGATGCTCATGGGGTTCATCTCCTCGATCGTCACCTGGATGACGACGCGCGGCAGGAGAGTGTGACCGACCGGACCCGCGGCGTCGGGGATGGCGGCCACTGAGCGAGTGGTTCCGGCCGCCTAGGGGCTACCGGGAGCGGATGCCGTCCCTGGTGCGGTGCTTTCCCGGGGTGCTGGAGGGGCTGGCGGAGCTGCGGGCCGACGGGTGGCGGGTGGGTGTCGTCACCAACGGGGCGGCCGACAACCAGGTGGGCAAGCTGGAGCGGACCGGGCTGATGGACGCGCTGGACGGTTACGCGGTTTCGGGGGCGGAGGGCATCCGCAAGCCGGAGGCGGGGCTGTTCGAGATCGCGGCGCGCAGGTGCGGGGTGAGCCTGGCCGGGGGCGGGTGGATGGTCGGCGACAACCTGGTGGCCGACGTGGGTGGAGGGCGGGCCGCGGGCCTGCGGACGGTGTGGGTCGGCGGGCCGTCCGGCCGCGGGTGCGAGGCGGATCACGTCGCGACGGACGCGGTCGCGGCCATGGCGACCATCCGCCGCGGGTGACGGACCCAGCAGGGGCCCACCGCTCCAGGAGAGCGGCGGGCCCGAAGCCGCGTGATGTACGAAGCCCGGGGTTGGCCGGGAGTCAAGGGATGGGCGGGAAGTCAGGGGTCTGCGGGGAGTCAAGAGGTGTGGGCGGAAGTCAACGGGTAGGCGGAAGTCAACGGGTGAGCGGGAGTCAGGGGTGGGCGGTGAACCGGCCGAAGGCGCCCTGGTGGTACAGGAGCGGGCGGCCGGGATGGTGGACGTCCACCTCGGCCACCAGGCCCACGACCAGGATGTGGTCGCCCACGTCCACCCTCTCGTACGGCAGGCAGATCAGGTGCGCAGAGACGTCCGAGAGCAGCGGCGCCCCCAGCTCCCCCGCCCGCCAACTGGTCGGCTCGGCGAACCTGTCGATGCCCTTGCGGGCGAACCGCGTGGCCAGTTCCGACTGCTCGCTGGTCAGCACGTTGACCGCGAAGTGGTCGGCCGTGGCCAGCCACGGCCAGGTCGTCGAGGCCCTGTCCACGTAGAAGGACACCAGGGGCGGCTCGAGGCTCACCGACGTGAACGACGTGGCCGTCAGCCCGACGGGCACTCCCCCGTTCTGCGCGGTGATCACCACGACGCCCGCGGCGTGGACGGCCAGCGCCTGCCTGAACCGGTCGGCGTTCACCGCGCGGTCGGGCATGGTGTCGGTCATGAGGCCACCACCACGTCGAGCTCCCGGTCGGGTTCGGCCGCGTATCGTGACGAGGGCCGGGTCAGCCCGTAGTTCTCCCTCAGCGTGCCGCCTTCGTACTCGGTCCTGAACAACCCTCTGGCCTGGAGTTCGGGCACGACATGGTCGACGAAGTCCTCGAGCCCTCGGGGCAGGATCGGCGGCATGATGTTGAAGCCGTCCGCCGCGCCGTAGTCGAACCATTCCTGCAGTTCGTCGGCGATCTGCTCGGGCGTGCCCGCCACCACCCTGTGGCCGCGCCCGCCGGCCAGGCGGGACAGCAGCTGCCGTACGGTGAGCCGCTCGCGCCTGGCCAGCTCGACGACGAGCTTGCGCCTGCTCTGGGCTCCCTCGGTCTCGACGCCGACGTCGGGGAGGGGCTTGTCGAGGGCGTCCTCCTTCAGGTCGATGCCGATGAGGGTGGCCAGCTGGCTGAGCCCGTAGGCGGGGATGATCAGGTCTTCGAGCTCCTTCTCCAGGCGGTGTGCCTCCTCCTCGGTGGAGCCGATGATCGGGGAGATGCCGGGCAGGACGAGCAGTTCCTCCTGGCGCCTGCCGTAGGCGCGCAGGCGGTTCCTGAGGTCGATGGAGAACTCGCGCGCCTCCCCCAGCGTCTGCTGGGCGGTGAAGACGGCCTCGGCGTGGCGGGCGGCGAAGTCCTTGCCGTCCTCGGACGAGCCGGCCTGGACCAGCAGCGGCCTGCCCTGCGGGGTGCGGGAGGTGTTGAGCGGGCCGCGGACGCTGAAGTGCGCTCCCTCGTGCTCGATCGGGTGGATCTTTCCGAGGTCGGCGTAGGTGCCGCCGGCGCGGTCGGAGAGGACGGCGTCGTCCTCCCAGCTGTCCCAGAGCTTGCCGACGACGTCGAGGAACTCGGTGGCCCTGGCGTAGCGCTCGGCGTGCGGCGGTCGTTCGATGCCGAAGTTGTGCGCCTCGGCCTCGCCGGCGGAGGTGACGATGTTCCAGCCCGCCCTGCCGCGGCTGATGTGGTCGAGCGAGGCGAACTTGCGCGCCACGTGGAAGGGCTCGTTGTACGTCGTGGACACGGTGGCGATCAGGCCGACGTGCTCGGTGACGACGGCGAGCGCCGACAGCAGCGTCAGCGGTTCGAGCCCGCCGAGCGCGTTGTGCCTGACGTTGCCCCACAGGGCGAGGCCGTCGGCGAGGAACACCGAGTCGAGCTTGCCGCGTTCGGCGATCCTGGCGAGGTTCTGGTAGTGGCGGACGTCGGTGAGCCTGGCCGGCTCCGCGCTCGGGTGGCGCCATGCCGCCTCGTGGTGGCCGACACCCATGAGGAAGGCGTTGAGGTGCAGGTGTCTGGTCATGTGGTCCTCCAGGTCGAGAAGCGGCGCTCCACGCTGACCAGGAGCTGGTTGAACAGCAGGCCGATGGCGGAGATCGTGATGATGCCGGCGTACATGTCGTGGATGCGGAAGCTGGACTGCGAGGCCTGGATGAGGTAGCCGAGGCCGGCCTTGGCCCCGACCATCTCGGCGAAGAGCAGGACGAGGATCGAGTACGCGCCGGCCAGCCGTACGCCGGTGAAGATGGTCGGGACGGCGGCGGGCAGGATCACCTTCTGGAACAGCCGGAACGGGCCGAGGCCCATCGACCGCGCCGACTTGATCAGCAGGGGTTCGACGGTCTTCACGCCGCTGATCGTGTTGAGCAGGATGGGCCACGAGCAGGCGTAGAGGACGAATGTGATCTTGGTGGTCTCGCCGATGCCGAGGATCAGCGTGAACACCGGCAGCAGCGCGACGGCCGAGGTGTTGCGGAACAGCTCCAGCACGGGGCTGAGGAAGGCGGCCACGGGCCGGTACCAGCCGATCGCCAGGCCCAGCGGGATGGCCAGCGCGATGGCCAGGGCGAATCCGGCGAACGAGCGCAGCAGCGAGGCGCCGAGGTGCTCGCCGAGCTGCCCCGTGACCAGCAGGTCGTATCCGGCGGCCAGGTTCTCCGACAGCGGCGGGACGAACACCCTGTCGACGACGCCCGCTCGGGGCAGCGCCTCCCAGAGGGCGAGCAGCAGGACGATCGCGGCCGACCGTTCGACCGCCGTGGTCAGCGGCCTGGGCAGGAGCGGACGGCGAGCGCGCGGGGGCGGCGGGGGTTCCTCACCCTCGACGTCGTCGTCGGGCAGGTCGTACCAGTGCGTGTCGCCGGGGAACGGATCCTGCGGCTCGGCGGTCCCCGCCTCCACGCCTGGGGCGGCCGGTGGTGCCTTCGCGTCCGAGGCGGCCGGCGCGACCCTCGTCCCCGGACGGGTCGCCGGCGCCTTCGTGTCCGGCGCGGCAGAGGCCGCCCTCGTCTCCGGGCGGGACGGCGGCGCCTTCGTCTCCAGCTCAGCCAACGGAGCTCGCCTCCTCGCGGCGGGCGGCGGCGACCTCGTCGCGCAGCAGGGTCCAGATGTGGTGGCGGTACTCGCCGAAGCGCGCCTCGGCTCGCAGGTCGCCTTCGCGGGAGCCGAACTCGATGGCGAGCGTCTCCTTGATGCGCCCGGGGCGTGAGGTCATGACCGCGACCCGCTGGCCGAGGTAGACGGCCTCGTCGATCCCGTGCGTGATGAACACGATCGTCTTGCCGGTCTTCTCCCAGATGTGCAGCAACTCCTCCTGGAGCGACTCGCGGGTCTGCGCGTCCAGGGCGGCGAACGGCTCGTCCATCAGCAGCACGTCGGGGTCGAAGGCCAGGCTGCGGGCGATGGCCACGCGCTGGCGCATGCCGCCCGACAGCTCGTGCGGGTAGCGGTCCTCGAACCCGGCGAGCCCGACCAGGTCCAGGTAGTGCCTGGCCCGCTCGGCGCGTTCCTTCTTCGGCACGGCCTTGGCCTCCAGGCCGAACTCGACGTTGCCGGTGGTGGTCCGCCAGGGGAAGAGCGCGTACTGCTGGAAGACGATCCCCCTGTCGAGCCCCGGGCCCGTGATGGGCACGCCGTCGATGAGGATCCGTCCCGAGGTCGGCCGGGTCAGGCCGGCGATCAGGTCGAGCAGCGTGGACTTGCCGCAGCCGCTCGGCCCCACCAGCGTGAGGAACTCGCCGGCGCGGATGTCGAGGTCGATGCCCTCCAGCGCGGTGAACGGCCGGTCGGAGTCCCTGACGTCGAACACCTTGCCCACGTTCTGGATGGCGATCTTCATGAGGCGCTCCCGTTGGCGTAGGGGTTGTAGGCGTTGGTGTAGAGGTCGGACACCTTGACCTGGCCGGGCCGCAGCTCGCCCTCGCGCTCCAGCCAGTCGATCCAGGTCTGGAACTCCTTGTCGGCGATCACGCCGCCCTTGCCCGCGATCCCCGAGCTCTTCCAGAACGTCACGGCCGTGGCGTCCTCGCTGCGCCCGCGCTTGGCGATGATCTTCTTGAAGGTGGCGACGACCTCCTGCCGGGGATGGGTCTGCGTCCAGTGCACGGCCTTGGCGAACGCCTCGACGAAGGTCCTGGTCGTGCGGGGGTTGCCGGCGACGAAGTCGTCACGCAGGACGACGGAGCCCGCGGTGAACGGCCCGAACAGGCCGACGTCGGTGAACAGCGGGCGCAGCCCTCCGCGCTGCAGCGCCTTGTCCTTGAGGATCCCGCCGAGCGTCCCCACGTCGAGCTGGCCCTGGCGGATGGCCTGCTCGGTGTTGACGGGCGGGATGACGACGAGCTCGACCTGCTTGATCTCCTCGGGGGTCAGCCCCTCGCGCTTGAGGTACTCCTTGATGACCGCCTCGTGGTGCGCGCCGAGGGTGTTGACTCCGATCTTCTTGCCGATCAGATCGCGGGCGGTCCTGATCGGGCTGTCGTCGGCCACGTAGTAGCCGCTGAAGCTCTGCTCGTCGGAGCCGTAGTAGCCGACGACGGCCTTGATCGGCGCCTTGGCCGCCTTGAGCTTGATGATCGCGCCGTTGAAGGCGCCGCCGATGTCGGTCTGGCCCGTGGCGACCGACTGGATGTCCTGGGGGCCGCTGGTGGTGTTGCCGACCCACTTGAGCTTGATGTCGCCGAGGTAGCCGAGCTCCTCCGCGAGCTCGGGGAAGGTGACGGCGCCCGCGCTTCCCTGGTAGCGCAGCTCGGTGGTCTCGGCGCCGTCCTTGGTGGCCGCGCCTTGGGCCGACGCGCAGCCGGCCAGCAGGGCCAGCAGGGCGTACGGCAGGGCATGTCTGATCTTGGTCAAGGGAGTGTCCTCACGAGAGCACGGCGTCACGCCAGCGGGCGGGCACGCCGGATGAGAGTTCGTCGGTGGATCGCGCGGGCGCCTTCGGCCACGCGGAAGGGAACGGCGAGTGATCGGCTCTGTGATCAGCGACACTGCGCGCTGGCGACGTGGCCGTAGTCCACGTGCGGGCGTCTGGTCAGGTAGTGGCCCTGCCTCATGTCTGGGAACCTACGCGCTCGAGCGCCCTAAGTAAATATTTCCTACTGGTTTTACATGAATAATTACCCATTGACCTTGTAGGGATTTGGGGGATGCTGGACTCATGGCACTCTGGACCCCCGATCCCACCTTCTGTCCCTCGCCCCGAGACGCCGCCGCCGCACCGGCCGAACGGCTCGCCTACGTCGCAGCCTTCGACCGCCGCGCGCAACGGCCCGACTCCGGGGGCCTGGGGGTGGCCGCGCTGCACACGCCGGCGATGTTCGCCGTCGCGGGGGCGGTCGCGCTGGTCGTCTTCGAGGTCGTGGGCCTGACCGTGCTGCGCAGAGCGTGGTTCGACGTCGACAGGATGTGGGCCGTCGCGCTGGTGGGCGCGGGCGTGCTCACCCTCGCGCAGGCATAGGGGGTCGGTCATGAGCCTGCCGGATTTCCTCGTCATCGGCGCCCCGAAGACCGGGACGACCGCGCTGCACACCGCGCTGCAACGCCATCCCGACCTCTACCTGTCCGTGGTGAAGGAGCCCAAGCACTTCCTGACCGACGGCCCGCCTCCGGCAAGGGGCGGCCCCGGCGACGCGGAGACCTACCGCGAGCACGTCTGGCGGCGCGAGGACTACGAGGCCCTGTTCGCCGCGGCGCCTCCCGGCACGCTGCGCGGCGAGTCGACGCCCTTCTACCTCTACGACCTGGACGCCCAGCGGCGCATCCGCGCCGCCGTCCCGCACGCCAGGCTCATCGTGATCCTGCGCGATCCCGTCGAGCGCGCCCACTCCAACTGGACGCACCTGTGGTCGGCGGGCCTCGAACCCGTCGGCGACGTGGTGCGCGCCTGCGCGCAGGAGCGGCGGCGGATCGCCGCGGGCTGGGCGCACTTCTGGCACTACGTCGGTCTCGGCAGGTACGGCGAGCAGCTGTCGCACCTGTTCACGCTCTTCCCGCGCGAGCAGGTGCTGACCTTCCGCTACCGGGATCTCGTCGACAGGCCCGCGCAGACCCTCGACCTGATCTGCGGCTTCCTCGGGATCCGCGCCGGCCTGCTCACCGAGGTGCCCAGGGAGAACGTGACCGCTCATCCGCAGGCGAGCCCCCGGCACACGCTGCTGTCGGCCTTCAGGAGGCGGCTGCCGGGGACGCTGGCCGAGCCGCTGGAGAACAGGCTCCAGCAGCGCGGCAAGTCGCGCCGCCCGCTCACGTGGGAGCAGCGGCGCGAGCTCATCCCCTACTTCGCCGACGACGTCGCCCTGCTCCAGCGGGTGACGGGCGACGACTTCGGCGACTGGCTCAGGCCACGCGAACGCTCGGGCGGCCTGGTCGGCACCCGCCCCGACGGGCAGCGGCAGGCGAGGAACGGGAGGTCGACCTGATCAGCGCAGTTCGGTGAGCAGCTCGTGGGAGCCGTCCGGCCTGGTGAACTCGTAGTACATCCGGGTGCGCCCGTCGGGCAGGTCCACCAGGTCGAGGTAGCGCAGGCCGCCGCCGGCGTGCGGTGAGGCGGCGACCGGCATGGTCCCCATGGGCGTCAGCGCGGCGGGGTCGGTCCCCTCGGCGATGCCCGTGCGCTCCTCGTAGTTCTCCGCCGCGCTCGCGCGCCCGTCGTAGAAGGCCCGCACGCCGCCGCCGGTGAAGCGCACGGCGCTGACCCTGACGCCGCGGCCGTCCCACGCGCCGTGGCGGCCGCTGAGCGCGGTGCCGTGCCACGTCCATGCCAGGCCGTCGGGGCTGGTGGCGTAGTCGGTGACCATCCTGTCCTCCTCGCCGGGGTCGGCGAGCGGGTGGCACGAGGCCCACAGGTGCCAGGTACCGCCGTGCCGTACGATCACCGGGTCCTTCACCCCCGTCTTGGGGTCGCCGGGCAGGACGGTCATGCGGGAGCGCGGGTCGAAGTCCGCCGGGTCGGCGGCCTCGAGCACCTCCACCCGCCAGTGCTTGGTGCCGGGAGTGGCGCAGCTCAGGTACAGCCGCCAGCCGCCCCCTGGCAGGCGGACCAGGGCGGGGCGTTCCAGCGACTCCGCGTCCATCTGCTCGCTGCTGATCGTGGTGAGCGTCTCGAAGCGCTCGCCGTCCGCGGAACGGGCGACGACGACCGCGTAGCCGCGGCCCTCACCCAGCGGACGCCTGAGCCGGTAGGCGAGATAGATCAGCCCGTCGTCGGCGGCGGCGCTGGGCGCGCCGGCCCAGTGTCCCTCCCCTGCGACCGGGGGCGTCACCGCGACCGCCGCGCGGCCGGGGGCGGGAACCAGCGCCTCGATGTGGCGGGCGTCCTGATTGATCGACATGTGCTCGACGGTAGGCCTCGATACGGGGCTCGGCATGGCCTTTCACCTTCTCTTGGCTCGCGGCGCAGAGTTTCATGTATTCCCTATTGACTTCATGGGGAATATAGCCGAGTGTCAAGGGTGTGATCTACAGCGAGCTTCTGGTCGCTCGCCTCCACGTCGATCTCATGCGGCAGGCGAGCGCCCTCTGTGCCTGGCGGTGACCTCGGGTCCCGCTCCCCTACTCCCCGGTACAGACCGCCCTACGCCCATGGAGGCCACGTCATGCCATCGACCACGTCCACCCTCGACATCCGCCGCGTCGCGGGACACATCGGCGCCGAGATCCTCGGCGTCGACCTCTCCCACCCGCTCGACCCCTCCACGGTCGAGGAGATCAGGCAGGCCCTGCTCGCCCACAAGGTCGTGTTCTTCCGCGGCCAGACCCTCGACCACGCCGGCCAGATCGCCTTCGCCCGCCGGTTCGGCGCGCTCACTCACGCCCACCCGCACGAGGACGCGCCGCCGGAGGAGTTCCCGCAGATCCTGACCATCGACCCGCGCCGCTACGAGGAGCGCTACGGGCCCGACTACCGCGAGCTGTACCGCAGGCGCCAGTACTCGTACTACTCGGGCTGGCACACCGACGTCACCGCCGCCGTCAACCCGCCGGCCGCCTCGCTCCTGCGCGCGGAGACCGTCCCCGCGTTCGGCGGCGACACCCAGTGGACCAACCTGGTGGCCGCCTACGAGGGGCTGTCCGAGCCGCTCAGGGCCTTCGTCGACGGACTCAGGGCCGAACACCGCTTCCTCGCGGGCTACCGGCCCACCGACGAGGACGGGAAGCTCGTCAAGCGGATCAACGACAACCTGCTCGTCTCGATCCACCCGGTCGTCAGGGTGCACCCCGAGACCGGGGAGAGGGCGCTGTTCGTCAATCCCGGCTTCACCGACCACATCGTCGGCCTGTCCGCCCAGGAGAGCCGCCGGATCCTGGAGCTGCTGTACGAGCAGATCACCAGGCCCGAGTACACCGTCCGCTTCCGCTGGCAGCCGGGCAGCCTGGCCTTCTGGGACAACAGGGCCACCGCGCACCTGGCGCCGTCCGACCTGGACCACTTGGACGTCCAGCGCACCCTGCACCGCGTCACGCTGATCGGCGACCGGCCCGTCGGACCTGACGGGTTCGTCTCCGAGATCGTCGCAGGCCGCGAGTTCACCGCCGAGTCCCTCGTCGTCGCCTGACGGGACGGACTCCTCACGGGGCGGGGCGTTGGGAGGCGCCCCGCCCCCGGCTCAGGCGGGGACGCGAGCCCCGCTCCGGCCCGGGCGGGGACGCGAACCGCCCCCGCTCACCCCCCAAGAAAGGCACATCCCATGAGCGAGCACGAGACGACGACCGAGGGCGAGAGCCGCGCCGCCCTCAGTGAGGACTGGGCCGCCACGATCGTGGGCCTGGCACTCCTCCTGCTGGTCATCGCGGGAGTGATCCCCACGGGGGTGATCCCGTGATGAGCACCACCCGCGCCCCCTCCGCGACCGCCACCTGGGTGTGGCCCTCCGCCGGCGTCCTGACCGTGCTGGTCCTGGCCGCGGCGACCAGGTTCCTGGAGAAGAACGTCCCGGTCTGGTGGTCGGGCTCCGACCTGGCCAAGACCGTCGAGTACCCCGTCTACGCCATCGCGCTCGGCCTGCTCGGCAACGCGGTCCTGACCGCCACGGGGCTCAGGGACCGCCTCGCGGGCGGCTTCCGCACCGAGTTCTTCATCAAGACGGGACTGGTCCTGCTCGGCGCCTCGATCAACCTCAAGGTGATCGTCACCGCCGCGGGGCCCGCCGTCATCCAGGGCGTCGTGCTCATCAGCACGGTGTTCCTGTTCACGTGGTGGCTGGGCGGCAGGCTCGGCCTGGACGACAAGCTGCGCGCCCTACTGTCGGCCGCCGTGTCGATCTGCGGCGTCAGCGCGGCCATCGCCGCCGCGGGCGCCGTGCAGGCGAGGCGGGAGCAGCTCGCCTACAGCGCCAGCCTGGTGATCGCCTTCGCCCTCCCGTCGATCTTCGTCCTGCCGGCTCTGGCCACGGCGCTCGGCCTGAGCCCGGAGGTGGCGGGCGCGTGGATCGGCGGCAACATCGACACGACCGCGGCGGTGACGGCCGCCGGCGCCCTCGCCGGTGAGGACGCGCTGGCGGTCGCCACCATCGTGAAGGTCACGCAGAACGCCCTCATCGGCGTGGTCGTCGTGGCGCTGACGGCCTGGTTCGCCTTCCGCGTCGAGCGCCGCGCCGACGCCGCCAGACCCGGCGCGATCGAGCTCTGGCGGCGCTTCCCCAAGTTCGTGCTGGGGTTCGTGGCCGCCTCCGTCATCGCCACCTGGTACCTCTCCTCCGTCCCCGCCGCCGAGGGCAAGGCGGTCATCGCTGTGGCCAACGACCTGCGGGTGTGGTTCCTCATCCTTGCCTTCGTCAGCATCGGCCTGGAGTTCCGCGTGGCCTCGCTGCGGGAGGCGGGCTGGCGCCCCGTCGGCGTGTTCGCCGCGGCCACCGTGGTGAACGTGGTGGTCGCGCTGGGGCTCGCCGTCCTGCTGTTCAGCGGGTTCAGCGCCGGTTAGGCCCGCCTGACGGCGGGCCGAGGGCTCCCGGCCACGAGGCGCTCGCGCGGCCCGGCGACAGGCGGGAGGGGCGCCGGCCGCGTTGACAAATACGAGCGAACACTTGTATTACTCGAACACGAGCAGTCTATCGTGTTTCGGGGAGTGAGTCGTGGGTGCATTTCTCGTACGGCGCCGCCGTCTCGTCATGGTGCTGGCGCTGCTGGCCACGCTGGCCATGGCGGCGCTCGCGGCCGGCACCGTGAACGCGCTGTCGCTGGCCAGATTCGAGGCGCCGGGGTCGGAGTCCGACAGGGCAGGGGCGGAGCTGGCCGAGCGGTTCCACACGGGGAGCGTGGACCTGATCCTGCTCGTCACCGCGGTGGACGGCACGGTCGACGACCCGGCGGTGGCCGCGGCAGGACGGGAGCTGACCAGGCGGGTGGGCGCGTTCGAGGGCGTGGCGGAGGCGGCCTCCTACTGGACCCGCGGCAACCCCGCCACGCTGCGCGACGAGAAGGGCACGCGGGCGCTGGTCGTGGCCCGCATCCCGGGCGACGCGAACGTGGTCCGCTCGCGCATCCTGCCCGCCCTGGTGCCCGAGGTCACCAGGGGCAACGAGGTGATCTCGGTGCGGTCGGGCGGCGGCGAGGAGGTGTTCAGGCAGACGGTCCCCCAGGCCAGGCAGGATTTCCTGCGGGCCGAGATGATCATCTTTCCGCTGGTCTTCGTGCTGCTGTGGGCGTACTCGCGCAGGGTGCTCGGCGCCCTGCTGCCGATCATGGTCGGCGTGTTCGCGATGGTGGCGACGCTGGCGCTGCTGCGCGGCGTGCTTCTCTTCACCGACGTCTCGACGTTCGCGCTGAACATCACCCTGGCCATGGGGCTGGCGCTGGGCATCGACTACTCGCTGTTCGTCATGGCCCGCTTCCGCGAGGAGGTACGGCACGGCCGCTCCCACCACGACGCCGTCGTGACGGCAGTCGCGAGGGCAGGCCGTACGGTGCTCTTCAGCGGGATGACGGTCGCGGCGTCGCTGGCGGTGCTGCTGGCGCTGCCCTTCGACTTCCTGCGTTCCTTCGCCTACGCGGGGATCGCGGTGGTCGTCGGCGGGGTGGTGGGCGCGGTGGTGGTGCTGCCCGCCGTCCTGGCCGCCGTGGGCGCGCGGGTGATCCCGCGCCACGACAGGGGCGAGCGCGCCGTCGGGTTCTGGCACGCGGTGGCGGGAAGGGTGATGCGCAGGCCCGTCCTGTACGGCGGCGCCGCCACGCTCGTGCTGCTGCTGCTCGGCTCGCCGTTCCTCGGGCTGAACTTCGGCGTGGCCGACGACAGGATCCTGCCGCCGAGCGCGCCCGCCAGGCAGACACAGGAGATCATCAGAGCGGAGTTCCCCGCCGAGGAGACCGACGCGCTCCAGGTGGTGTCCACGGGCCCGTCGACGGGCCCGGTCGCCGTCGTCGCCGGCTACGCCGCCGCGCTGTCACGGCTCGAAGGCGTCGCGCAGGTCGACTCGGCCGCCGGCTCCTACGTCAGAGGGTCGCGCGTGGGCGACGGCGACCCCGCCAGGTTCCGCGGCGGTGAGGGTACCTGGCTGTCGGTCGTGCCCACCGCCGCGCAGATGGAGGGCGACCCGATCGAGCTCGTCTCGCGGGTGCGCGCCGCGCCCGCGCCTTTCGAGGTGCTGGTTGGCGGCTACACGGCCGAGCTCGCCGACTACCGCGCCTCCGTCGTGGACCGGCTGCCGCTGCTGATCGGGCTGATGTTCGCGGTCACGTTCGTGGTGCTCTTCCTGATGACAGGCAGCGTGCTGATCCCGCTGAAGGCGACCGTGCTGAACCTGCTGAGCATGGCGGTGATGTTCGGCGCGATCGTGTGGGTCTACCAGGAGGGCAACCTGTCGGGCCTGCTCGGGTTCACGCCGACAGGAAGCATCGACCCGAGCATCCCGATCCTGATGTTCTGCGTCGCCTACGGGCTGTCCATGGACTACGAGGTCTTCCTGATCTCCAGGATCAGGGAGGAGTACGCCAGGAGCGGCGACACCGTCGCCGCGGTCGCGACGGGCCTGCAGCGCGGAGCGCCCCTCATCACCGCCGCGGGGGCCATTCTCGCGCTCTCGTTCGCCGTGTACGCGACAGCGGGCGTGGTGTTCGTGCAGATGCTGGGAGTCGGGATGGCGGTGGCGATCCTCGTCGACTCCACGATCATCAGGGCCGTCATGGTGCCGGCGTTCATGCGGCTGGCCGGGGCGGCCAACTGGTGGGCGCCCCGGCCGTTGCGCCGCCTTCACACGGCGCTCACGCGGCCTCGACCCAGATCGGACGCCAGTCGGGCAGCTCGTGGTAGCGACGCAGCTCCGCCAGACCCGACAGCCAGCCGCCCCATGCCGCGTGCGGCGGACGAGCCTCGTCGAAGCCCGACTGGACGAACGTGAGCCTGGTCTTGCCGCCGGACTCGGCAAGCTCCCAGCTGGAGATGCCGGGCGAGCCCCAGTCGACCGACATCGCGCGGCCCTCGACCAGGTCGATGACCTTGGCAGGGTCGGGGTTGTCGAAGCCGCCCATGGCCCAGCGGCCGCCGACGACGGGCTCGATCTCGATGAGGTAGCCGAACCAGCGGGTGGCCTCCTCGCCGTCGGTCAGCGAGCGGTAGAGGGCCGGCATGGGGGCGTCGATGACGATCTCCTCCCGCATGGTGGCCGAGGTGTAGTCGACCTTGGGCGTGAGCTCGCGGCCCTCGACGTGGTCGACGAGGTTGGCCAGCGACAGGCACCAGAACGTCTGCAGCGCGCCCCTGATGCTGGCCCCCGTGATGACGTCCTGGAAGTCGAAGTGGCTCTGCTTCAGGGTGACGATCGTCGAGTCGGGGCTCTCCTCCTCGACGGAGAGCTCGGTGGTGGTGGCCTCGCCGTCGAGCGTCCACTCCAGGCGCAGGCTGTGGTCGTCGGCGTGCAGCACCCGCTGGTGCGGGGCCTCGCCCTCGGGAGTGTGGCGGCCCCAGAACGCGAAGCGGTTCGGCAGGTCCACCTCGACGTGCTCGGCGAACCACGCGCGCAGGGACTCGGGGTCGGTCATCGCCTGCCACACCTGCTTGGCGGGGGCGGCGACGCGGACACGGAGGATCATCGGCTCAGTCATCGGTCTCTCCCTTGGGGTAGCAGGCCACGGCCAGCTTGAAGGCGTCGCCCTCGGCGCCGCCGTATCGGGTGAAGAGGTCCTGCAGCGCGCCACGCAGGTCGTCCATGAACTCCTGGCGACGCTCGGGCGGCACCCTGATCTCGCCCGAGACGCCGACGGACGGCAGCTCGGGCCTGTTGCGGTCCAGCGCGGCGATGTCGGCCTGGACTTCCTCCATCAGGTCGAGGAGGTAGCCCAGCGACAGCTCGTCCTGCGTCCTCCTCAGGCCGATGCGCCCGACGAGGCGGGGCGAGAGCCAGTACGAGCGGGCGGTGGCCTGGTAGATGCCTTCGCTGATGCCGCGCACCTTGCGCTCGGACACCTGCTCGACCAGCCCCGCCTCCACCAGCCTCTTGACGTGGTAGTAGACGCGTTGCGGGGTCTGGGAGAGCTGGGCGGCGACCTCGGTGCAGGTGCGCGGCTCCGCCAGTTGCCGCAGCACCTCGATGCGCTGCGGCTTGAGCAGGGCCTCGGCCTGCTCGATCTGTTCCAGGTACAGGACGTCTCTCATCGCAAAAACAATGTTGTACGTAAAAATTGTGCTTGTCAATGGGCCGCGCGGATGCGGCGAACCGTCGGAGGGGTGGCGCTCGGCTCCCCGGCCGGGGGCCCGATCGCCCGATGGTTCGGCGTCACGGGCCCCGTGGTCGCGCTAGGCGGGGAGCAGCGGAAGGATCCGGCCGACCGTGCTCGCGTCGGCGAAGGAGAAGCGGGTCTTCGTCAGCGCGAACGCCAGCCCCGACGCGGTGTCGGCGAAGGCCGCGCTGCCGTTGACGCCGACCATGCCGAACGAGGTCTCGGGAGACGAGCCGTCGGGACGGCCCGCCGCGTAGCCGAGCGCCCACGTGACGGGGTTGCCCATCAGCTGGTCGGTGCCGGTGAAGGCGGGCGAGGTCACCTCGCGCAGGTGCTCGGGCGTCAGCAGGCGCACGCCGTCCACCTCGCCCAGCAGGGCGGCGTACATCCGGGCGACGGCGCGCGCGGAGAAGGTGCCGCCCGCCGGGATGTCGGCGGTGAGCACGTCGGCCCTGTTGGCGTAGGCGGCGTCGGGCAGGAGCGCTCGGGGCGTGCCGGGGAAGTCGCCCATGGCCTCCAGCAGGGCGGCGTTGCCCGGAGCGTCGTCGAGAAGGGCCACCCTGCCGAGCGCGGCGGCGGGGACGCCGAGGAAGAGCTCGTCGGCGACGCCGAGCGGTTCGGCGATCTCCTCACGGAGCACCTGCGAGATCGGCCTGCCCGTGGCCCTGCGGACGACCTCGCCGAGGATCCAGCCGAACGTCTGCGCGTGGTAGCCGGTCTTCGTGCCCGGCTCCCACCACGGGACGGAGGCGGCGATGCCGCGGCACATCGTGTCCCAGTCGCACAGGTCCTCGACCGTCGTCCCGTCCGGTACGGCGGGCACGCCCACCGTGTGGGTGAGCGCGTGCCGTACGGTGGCGGCGGACTTGCCGTGCGCGCCGAACTCCGGCCACAGCGCGGCGATGGGGGTGTCGTAGGACAGCGCCCCTCGCGCCACGAGCACGTGGACGACGGTGGCGGTGACGGCCTTGCCGGTGGAGGCGCTGTAGACGAGGGCGGAGGGGGCGACGCCGCCGGCCGTGGCGTCGAGGAGGAGCTCGCCGTGCCGGTAGACGGCGACCTGGACGCCGCCTTCCACGCCGGACTCGGCCAGCGAGTCGATGGTCTGCTGGATGCCGTTCACGCGGACTCCTCCTCCCCCTTCGCCTCGTCGGCCATCCGGGCGAGCTCGTCGCGTCGCTCCTCGGCGAGCGTGTCCCAGGTCTCCGGATTCGCGTAGATCATCCGTAGGTATTTCATGCCCCTGAGTCGGAACGGGGCCGCGCGTCCTCGACACGCCGCCGAGAAATTCTTTGCGTGTTCGCGACGTGACACTCGGTAGTCACTAGAGTCGGCGTCATGCTTGCCCTGATTGCCGCCGTGGCGGCCGCCGTCGCCGTGGTCGCGCTCACCGCGTTCCTGTTCAGGAAGCTCGGCACCGAGGACCGCGACCCTGGAGGACCGTCGACCGGCCACGCGGGAGCGATGCTGTCGGCGCTGTTCCTGCTGGTGTTCGCGATCGCCATCATCGTGCCATGGACCACGGCCGACGCCGCCCGCCAGAACACCTTCGCCGAGGGCCAGGCGGCGGTGGAGACCTACTGGGCGGCGGGCGACCTGCCCGAGGCCGACCAGCTGTGGGTACGGCAGAGCCTGCGCGACTACGTGCAGTTCGTCGTGCGCGACGAGTGGCCGCTGATGGCGGAGGGCCGGATGTCGCCCGAGGGCGGGGCGCGGCTCGACGCGCTGCGGACGCGGGTCGACGCCGCCCAGCTCGATGACGACACCAAGGCCCTGGTGCTCGACAAGGTCGAGGAGCTGTCGGCGGCGCGCAGCCGCAGGGCCGCCGACGCGGGCACCACTCCCCCCGCAGGGCTGCTCGGGCTGACCGTGCTGACCGGCGTCGTCGTCATCATCTTCCCGTTCCTCGCCGGCGCCAGGCCGCGCGGGCTGACGCTGGTGCCGTTGATGGCGATGGCGGGCATGCTCGGTGTCGGGGTGTACCTGACCTGGGACATCTCGCGCGCCTTCGATGGGGCTCTGGCGGTCGGGCCCGAGGCGTTGCGGACCGTGCTGCAGGAGTTCCAGCGGATCGCGGGGGGCGCGTGAGGGCGGCGGCGCTGCTGGTGGGGGCGGTCCTCTGCCTCGGCGCTGCCCTGCCCGCCGACCCCGGGCCCGTGGAGGTGGAGGTGGGCGAGAGCGTCCACGTGGAAGCGCCGGGGGCAGGTGAGGGCGGGGCCGAGGTGAACGTGTCGGTCGGCGTGTGCGTCACCGTGGCAGGCCTGGTGGTCGAGGTGGGCGGAGGGTGCCTTCCGCCGCCGGAGCCGACCCCCGAGCCGCCCACACCCACGCCCAAGCCGCCCGAGCCGGTGCCCGAGCCGACGCCGAAACCCCGGCCGGAGCCCGAACCGACACCCGGGCCGAACCGGCCGCGGAGCGAACCGGCCAGGCCCGCGCCACGGCCGCAACCGGTCCTGCCCGTGCGGGCGCGGCCACCGGTCAGGACACCCGAGGCCACGCCCACACCGGCGAAGCCGCCCTCCCCGCGCGTCCTGGCGCGGCCCGAGGAGCCGGAGCCGCAGCGGCGCAACCCGATGCGGTCGGTGCTGTTCCTGGTCGTGCTGACCACGGTGATCGCTTCCACCACCGCGGTCGCGTTCGGCGCGGTCAGATGACCAGCAGGGTCTTTCCTGTGGTCTGGCGGGCCTCGATCGCCCTGTGCGCCGAGGCCGCCTCCTCCAGCGGGTAGGTCTGCCCGATCGTGGGCACCAGCCGTCCCTGCGCGGCCAGCTCCAGCGCCCTGGCCACCAGCCTGCGCAGTTCCTGCGGGCTGGGCGGCCCTCCGCGCTCGATGACGGTGATCGGCAGGCCGTCCGACCTCGACCACGACCCGCTCGCCATGCCGTACATGCTCGCCCTGCCGCCGGGGCGGAGCGCGGTCAGCGCCTCGGTGCCCACGTCGCCGCCGACCCCGTCGAAGACCACGTCGACCTCGAGGGAGCGCGCCCAGCCCTCGGCCGAGTAGTCGACGAAGGAGCCGTGGCGCTCCACGAGCGCGCGCTTGCCGCGCGCGGCTCCGACCACCTCGGCGCCCGAGGCGGCGGCGAGTTGCAGGAGCAGGCCGCCGACGCCGCCGCCCGCCGCGAGCACCAGCACCCGCTCGCCCGGTTCGATCTCCGCCTGCTCGTGGAGCATGACCGCGGTGCGCCCGTCGGCCAGCAGCGCCACCGCGTCCTCCAGTGCCACCCCTTCCGGCACGGGCACCGCGTCGGCGGCGGAGGCCACGGCCAGCGAGGCGTATCCGCCGACGCCGCCGGTCGTCGTCACCACCGTGGTCCCGACCAGGCCGGGGTCGACGCCGTCCCCCACGGCCACGATCACGCCGCCGACACCGTTGCCCGGCGTGCGGGGCAGCGCCGGCGGCGCGAACGGGCCGGTCCCCGCCCGCACCTGCGTCTCCACGAAGGTGATGCTCGCGAACGCCACCCGCACCAGCACCTGGCCCTCGCCCGGTACCGGGTCGTCAACCGTGCGCGCCCGCAACACCTCGGGGCCGCCGAACTCTTCCATCACGATCGCTCTCATCCCCCCACTATAACGGAGCGATTCACTCCGGAAGAATGCGGAACGAAACGTGCCGCAATGGCTCCTACGCTGAGGCCATGAACTGGAACGCCCGCCGCCTCGAACGCCACTTCCCCCAGCAGGGCACCCCCGCCGACGTCGTGGCCGCCATGTGCGGCGCCCACGCGCAGATCCTGTCCGCGGCCGAGCTGTCGGTCAGCCTCCGCCTGCCCGGCACCTCCAGGGTGGACGTCCGCGAGGCGCTGTGGACCGAGCGCAGCCTGACCAAGACGTTCGGCCCGCGCGGCACCGTCCATCTGCTCCCCACCGCCGACCTCGCCATGTGGACAGGAGCGCTCTCGTCGCTCCCTTCGGGGCGCGTCGACCTGCTCACCCCCGACCAGATCGAGCAGGTCGTCGTGGCTGTGGGCATCGCGCTCAAGGACCAGGCGCTCACCATCGACGAACTCGACGAGGCGGTCACCGCGATCGCGGGCCCGTGGGCGGGCGACCGCGTCATGGACGCCTTCCAGACCAAGTGGCCGCGCTGGCGTCAGGCCACGCACCTGGCCGCGCACAGGGGCGTGCTCGCGTTCGGGCCCAATCGCGGGCGCAAGGTCACCTACACCAACCCCGGCGTACGTCCCGCCGACAGCGAGAGCGCGCAGGCCGAGCTGCTCAAGGCCTACCTCCACTCCTACGGCCCCTCCACGCCGCAGTACTTCGCCAGGTGGCTGTCCGCCCCCGTCACCTGGGCGGCCGACGTGTTCGGCAGGGCCGCCCTGGACCGGGTGGAGGGCGGCTGGGTGAACGCGGGCGACACCGAGGCGCCCGACGAGCCGGCCAGGGGCGTGCGGCTCCTGCCGTACTTCGACGCCTTCGTGGTCGGCTCCCACCCGCGCGAGCAGCTCTTCCCCGGCAGGGCGTGGGACCGCGCGCTGGCGAGAAGCCAGGCGGGCAACTACCCCGTGCTGCTGATCGACGGGATCGTGGCGGGCGTGTGGCACCAGCGCCGCTCCGGCAAGCGGCTCACCGTCACCGTCGAGCCGCTCGACGAGCTGACCTCGAAGCAGCTGGCCGAGCTCGACCAGCAGGTCGGCAGGATCGGGGAGATCCTGGAGGCCACCCCCAGCCTGACGATCGGAAAGATCTCGGTCGGACCGCACGCGTAACTGTCACAAAGGCCAGGGCCGTCACGTCATATGGGTATGAGCGCGAAGAAGATCCTGATCATCGGCGGCGGCTACGTCGGCATGTACACCGCGCGGCACCTGCGCAGGATGCTGCGCGCGGGTGAGGCCGAGATCACGGTGGTCGACCCCAAGGACTACATGACCTACCAGCCGTTCCTCGCCGAGGCCGCGGGCGGCGCGATCGAGCCGCGGCACGTCGTCGCCCCGCTGCACAGGGTGCTGAAGGGCGTGCGGGTGCTGACGGGCCGCGTCACCGGCCTCGACCACGATGCGAGGACGGCCGTCTTCGAGCCCGCGCGGGGTCCCGCGCGCACGCTCGGCTACGACATCCTGGTCATGGCCACCGGCTCGATCACCAGGACGCTGCCGCTGCCGGGGCTGGCCGAGCACGGCATGGGATTCAAGACGCTCGGCGAGGCCGTCCAGCTGCGCGACCACGTGCTCGCCCAGCTCGACGTCGCCGCCTCGACCGACGACGACGCCGTACGGCGGGCGGCGCTCGCCTTCGTCGTCGTGGGCGGCGGGTTCGCGGGGGTGGAGGCGCTGGCCGAGCTGCAGGCGATGGCCGAGGACGCGGCGAAGGAACACGGGCTCGACCCTGCGGAGCTGCGCTGGATCCTGGTGGAGGCGACCGGCGGCATCCTGCCCGAGCTCGACGGCCGCCTCGGCGCGTGGACGGTCAGGACGCTGACAGGGCGCGGCGTCGAGGTACGGCTCGGCACCACCCTCGACTCGGCCGTCGACGGGCACGTCGCGCTCAGCGACGGCACCGAGCTGGACGCCGGCACCCTGGTCTGGGCGGCCGGCGGCAGGCCGAACCCGCTCGCGGCGGCCAGCGGGCTGCCCGTCGACCGGCTCGGCAGGATCGAGACGACGGAGTTCCTGAACGTGCGCGACGTCAGGCACGCCTTCGCCGCAGGCGACGGCGCGGCGGTGCCGGACCTGACCAGGCCAGGGCAGTTCACCGCGCCCAACGCCCAGCACGCGATGCGGCAGGCCAAGGTGCTGGCGCGCAACGTGGTGGCGGACGTGCGAGGGGAGCCGCTCAGGCCGTACCGGCACGCCTACCTCGGCTCGGTCGCAGGACTGGGGCACCGGCAGGGGGTGGCGCAGATCCACCGGGTGCGGCTGACGGGGCTGCTCGGGTGGCTGGCCCACCGCGGCTACCACCTGCTGGTGGTGCCGACGATGGGACAGCGGGTGCGGGTGCTGGCGGGGTGGCTGCTGTCGGGACTCTTCCACCGCGAGAACGTCCGCCTCGACGCCCGGTGAACCCGCGGCGTGGGGCCGCCCGCTGAGTATGGGCTACTCATGACGGACGCCCGACGCGCCGCCACATTGGCACCATGCCAGCCATACGCGCACGCCGTCTCTTCGACGGCAGGGAGCTGCTGGGCGAGCGGGTGGTCCACGTCGAGGACGGAAGGATCGCCGCCGTCGCCGACCGGGGCGTGGCCGATCTCGACCTCGGCGACGTCACTCTCCTGCCGGGTCTCATCGACTGTCACGTCCACCTGGTGTTCGACGCCGGCGTCGACCCCGTCGCCGGCCTTGCAGGGGCCACCGACGAGGAGCTGCTCGACAGGATGCGGGACGCGGCGGCCGCCACGCTCGCCGCGGGCGTCACCACCGTCAGGGATCTGGGCGACCGGAACTTCCTGGCTCTCCGGCTCGCCAGGAAGCTGAGCGTCACCGAGGGTCCCGAGATCCTCGCCGCGGGACCGCCGATCACGACCACGAAGGGCCACTGCTGGTTCCTCGGCGGTGAGGCCGACGGCGTCGACGGGGTGCGAGCGGCCGTCAGGGAGCGGGCGCGGCGCGGAACGCACGTGGTGAAGATGATGGTGACCGGCGGCGAGATGACCCCGGGCACCCACTCGCACCTGCGCCAGTACGGCTTGGCGGAGTTACGCGCCGCCGTGGAGGAGGCCCACGCGCACGGCCTGCCGATCGCCGCCCACGCGCACGCGGGCGCGGGCATCGCCGACGCGCTCGCGGCCGGATTCGACACCATCGAGCACTGCTCGTTCCTCACCGAGGACTCGGCCGAGCCCGACCCCGCGATCATCGCCCGGCTGGCCGCCTCCGACGTGATCGTCTCCGTCACCGCGGGCATGGTTCCCAGCGACCAGCCGCCCCCGCCCGGCATCGCCCGGCGGATTCCCGGGATCCTGCAGTCGCTCAGGGCGCTGTACGCGGCGGGCGTGCCGTTCGTGATCGGGAGCGACGCGGGGATCGGGCCGATCAAACCCCACGGGGTCCTGCCGCACGGGCCCGCGATGCTGGTCGGCCTCGGCTACGCCCCCCTCGACACGCTGCGCGCTGTCACCTCGCAGGCGGCGCGCGCCTGCCGGGTGGCCGACAGGAAGGGCAGCATCATGGCCGGGTTCGACGCGGACCTGCTGGCCGTCGAGGGCGACCCGCTGGCCGACGTGACGGCGCTGCTGCGTCCGGTGGCGGTGTTCAGGATGGGCAGGCGGGTCAGGTGAGCGCCGCCCTCTCATCGCCGCCCTGGTGACACCGTAGTCCTGCCGGCACGTTTAGATGTGCGTATGCGCATCGGGATCCTCGGCCCTCTCCAGATCTCAGGGGCCGGGGTCTCCGGCACCCGGCTGCGCGCGCTGCTGGTCAGGCTGGCCCTCGACCCCGGCCGGGTGGTGACGGCCGAGCGGCTGGTCGACGACCTGTGGCAGGACGGCGCGCCCGAGCACCCGACGAGCGCGCTGCAGTCCCTCGTCTCGCGCGCCCGCAGGGAGGCGCCGGGCCTGATCGTCACGCATCCGTCCGGCTACCTCCTCGACGTGCGGGCCGACGACGTCGACGCGTGGCGGTTCGAGCGGCTGGCGCGCGAGGGCGCGGCCGAGGAGGCGCTGTCGCTCTGGCGCGGTACGGCGCTCGCCGACGCCGCCGGCATGCCCTTCGCCGTCGCCACCGCCGCCCACCTGGAGGAGCTGCGCCTGGCCACGCTCGCGAAGCGGATCGCCGGGGACCTGGCGCGGGGAGCCGACGTGACGGCCGAGCTCGAGGGGCTGGTCGCCGCGCATCCGCTGCGGGAGCCGTACCACGCGCTGCTGGTGCGGGCGCTGCTGGCGGACGGCAGGCGGGCGGAGGCGCTCGAGGTGTTCGAGCGGGTCAGGCGGCGGCTGGCCGACGAACTCGGCATGGACCCGGGGCGCGAGCTGCTCGACGCCTACGAGGCGGCGCTGCGCGATTCGCCTGGCTCGTCGCTGCCGGCCCAGCTGACCACCTTCGTCGGGCGGGAGGCGGACGTGGCCAGGGTCCGGGAGCTGCTCGGCGTCGCCAGGCTGGTCACGCTGACAGGTCCCGGCGGCGCGGGGAAGACGCGGCTGGCGATCGAGACCGCCGCCACGCTCAGGGTGCCCGACGGCGTGTGGCTGGTCCCGCTCGCACCGGTGTCCGACGTGCTGACGGCGCTGTCGAGCGCGGTCAAGGCCGCCGATCCCGTGGCGGCGCTGCGCGGCACCTCACCGGTGATCGTGCTCGACAACTGCGAACACGTGATCGACCAGGCCGCCGACGTCGCATCGCGGCTGCTGACCGAGGTGCCGGCTCTGCGCATCATCGCCACCAGCAGGGAGCCGCTGGACGTGACGGGCGAGCACCTGCACACCGTGCCGCCGCTGGACGCCGCCGCGGCCGTCCACCTGTTCAGTGACAGGGCCGCGGCGGCCAGAGCGGGACTGGACCTGTCGGCCGCCGCCGACATCTGCCGCGAGCTCGACGGCATCCCGCTGGCGATCGAGCTGGCGGCGGCGCGGCTGCGCACCCTGTCTCCCTCGCTCCTGGCCGCCCAGCTCGGCGACCGGTTGTCGCTGCGCGGCAGCCGTACGGCCGAGCCACGGCACCGGACGCTGCGCGCGGTGATCGACTGGAGCTGGGAGCTGCTGTCTCCCGACGAGCGGCGGCTGCTGGCCAGGATGTCGGTCTTCTCCGGCGGGGCCACCTACGAGGCGGTGCTGGAGGTGTGCGGGCCCGGAGTCGAGTCGCTGGTGGACAAGTCGCTGGTGACGGTGCAGGGCGAGCGCTACACGATGCTGGAGACGGTACGGCGTTACGCCGCGGAGAAGCTCGACGACCCTTCGGTCGTGGCGGCCCACGCCCGCTACTACACCGCGCTGGCCGAGCGGGCCGACTCCTTCCTCAGGACGGACGCGCAGCTCGACTGGCTCGCCGTGCTCGACGCCGAGCAGGCCAACCTCGACGCCGCCCTCGACCGGTCGGGCGATCCGCTCAGGCTCTTCCTCGCCAGGATCTGGCTGTGGATCATGCGGGGCAGACGACGGGAGGCGCAGGCGTGGGCGGCCAGGATGCCCGAGGCGGAGGGCCTGGCCCACGAGCTGTGCGCGGCGATCACCGGCGGCGTGCCAGGACCCGCGCTGCTGGAGTCGGACCATCCGGCGACCCTGGCGTGGTGGGGCCTGACCGGCGCGCCGGCCGCGCCCGACGGCGTCATGGCGGAGGCGAGAAGGTCCCTGGCCAGGCTGGGCGATCACCCGGACCCGTGGACCAGGGCGACGGTGCGGCTGATGGCGGGCCTCGTCGAGTTCGAGTACGGCACGCCCGGCGCGGCCGACTCCCCGCTGGAGGCCGCCCTCGAAGGCTTCGAGCGGACCGGCGACAGGTGGGGGAAGGCCATGACCCTGACCTGGCTCTCCCTCGCCGCGGAGAACCGCGGCGAGACCGCCCGCGCGCTGTCCTTCGCCACCGAGTCCGTACGGCACGCCACGGCGATCGGCGGCATGGAGGCGATCCCCGGCCCCGTGATGCTGCGGGTGCGCCTGGCCCAGCTGCACGCCAGGCTCGGCAGGTTCGACGAGGCCGAGGCCTCGCTCGACCAGACGTGGGAGGCCGCCGAGTCCGATCCGGTGGCCCGCGCCCGCGTCCTGCACGTCCGCGGCGAGATCGCGCGGCGCAAGGGCGACCAGAAGACCGCCGTCGACCTGCTGCGTGAGGCGCTGACGCTCGTGGAGGGCGCACCCAGACAGCTGGTCGCGCTCATCCACATGGAGCTGGCGACGGCGTCGGGCTCGCGCGCCCACGTGGACGCGGCGCTGGAGCTCACGGCGGACGGCGACGACAAGACCGTCAGGGCGACCGTGCTGGAGGGCGCGGCGGCGTGGCTGCCGGGCTCCGAGGCCGCCGCTCTGCGGGCGGAGGCCACGCGGCTACGCGGTCTCGACCCCGAGCCGTGACAGGTAGTCCCGCACGCCCGCCTCGTCGCCGTCGTAGCCGACGTAGCCGTCGGGCCTGACGAGCAGCACGCCCTTCTGGCCCTCCGGCGCGGGCAGCACGCGCACGGCGTCGCCGTACCGCTCGGAGGTGTCGGCGAGCAGGGTGAACCTGCCGCCGCCGTACACGCCGGGCACCCGCTCGCCCCCGCGGGGGCCGACCGACAGCGGGCCGTACCAGTAGCCGAGGTTGAGCTGCTGCGTCTCCTCGTCGCGCTTGAGGTCCGCCTCCCTGAGCAGGCGCGTGCTCAGCCCCAGCACGTGCTCGGCGATCGGCATGCGCTCCTGCTCGTAGCTGTCGAGCAGGACGTCGGAGCCGACGGCCAGCTTCCAGCCGAGGTTGTAGGCGTCCTGCACGCCGGTGTTCAGCCCCTGGCCGCCGGCGGGCGAGTGGACGTGCGCCGCGTCCCCCGCGAGGAACACCCTGCCCACCCTGAACCGCTCGGCCATCCTGATGTTGACCCGGTACTCCGACCGCCACACCACTTCCGTCAGCTTCACCCCCGCATGCGTGTCGAGGATCCGCTGCAGGTCGTCCTCTCCCGTGTAGGGCGCGGTGAGCTGGAAGACGTCGGTGCCCGGCAGCGGGCACAGCGCCACGTGCAGCGTCCGGGCGGCCATGTCGCCCCACAGGTGCCAGTGGTCCCTGTCGACGTCAGGCGTCTTCACGTCGGCCAGCAGCATCCGCTCGGTCTCGAACGTCTCACCCGCGAACCCGACGCCCAGGGCCTTGCGCACGGTGCTGCGCCCGCCGTCCGCGCCGACCAGGTAGGCACAGCTGACCCGCTCGCCGTTCGACAGCGTCGCCGTGACACCCTCGGCGTCCTGCTCGAAACCGGTGACCTCGATCCCCAGCTCCACCTCGTGCCCGAGCTCGGCCAGCCGGTCCCTGAGGATCCGCTCGGTGCGCCACTGCGGCTGCATGATCAGCTCCGGGTACGGCACGCTCTCGCTGGGCTCCTTCGGCTCCTGCATGCGGCCCTCCCAGATCACCTGCCCGTCCTTGTAGGAGCGCAGCAGCGGGTAGGCGGCGCCCGTCGCCAGGATCTCGTCGATGACGCCCATGTCGTGGAAGACCTCGAGCGTGCGCGGCTGCAGGCCCTTGCCCCTCACTCCCTCAGGGTGGACCGGCGACTTCTCCACGATGCGGAGGTCGACGCCGCGGCGGGCCAGCTCGATGGCCAGGGTCAGCCCGGTCGGCCCGGAGCCGACGATGAGAACGTGTGTCATGCCGATCACGGTGCACCGTGCCGCTGCCATATCGCTGTCACGGCCGCATTCGATAAGGTGTTCGCATGCTTCTGCTCATCGACGTCCAGCGGAACATGCTGGAGCCGCCCGCCCCCGTCCCCGCGTGGGAGAGCGTGTCCGCGGCCATCGCCACCCTGCTCGACCGGGCCCGTACGGCGGGCGAGCCCGTGGCGTGGGTGCGCAACGCCGGCGGCCCCGACGACGCCGACGCGCCGGGCACGCCCGGATGGGAGCTGGTCCACCGGCCGCTCGACGGCGAGCCCGTCATCGACAAGGTGCTCCCCGACGCCTTCGCCAACACCGACCTGGGCGACCTCCTGTTCCCCGCCAGCCACCTGGTCGTGGCGGGCATGCAGAGCGAGTGGTGCGTGCGCGAGACCGCGCTGACCGCGCTGGCCCTCGGCCACGAGGTGACGCTCGTCAGCGGGGCCCACGCGACCCACGACGACGGCAGGCCCGCGCACGAGATCTCGCGGGAGGTGGAGCAGGAGCTGGTGTCGTCCGGTGCCCGGACGGCCCGGGTCGACGAGATCACCTTCTGACCGCTCGAGGCCAATGGCGGGGCGTGGCGACTGGAACGCCGTCCGTATCATGGGCGCGACGACCTTGTGGTCGCCCCCGGACCGAGAGGCGCGCCGCGTGCACCCACTGACCGACGACCCGTCGGTTCCCTCGATGGTCGCCATCCCCGGTGGCGCCGTGGACCTGCGGGACGACCGGCGCGGCACCGCGTGGCGGGCCGAGGTCGCCCCCTTCCTGCTGGGGCGGTACCCGGTCACCCAGGCCCTCCACCGTGCCGTCACCGGAGCCGCCCCCTCCGCGAGCGGCGCCTCGCCCGTCACCGACGTCAGCTGGCTCGACGCGGTCGAGGTGTGCAACCGCCTGTCGGCCCTGTCAGGACTGGACCAGGTCTACTCCCGCGGCCCGGAGAGCGGGCAGGTGATCTGCGACTGGGCGGCCGACGGCTACCGCCTGCCGACCGAGGCGGAGTGGCAGTACGCCTGCAAGGCGGGGACCAGCGGCTACCGCTACGGGGAACTCGACGACATCGCCTGGTACGCGGACAACTCCGGCGAGCGGGTGCACGACGTCGGCGGCAAGGCGCCCAACCCGTGGGGGCTGCACGACATGCTGGGCAACGTCTGGGAGTGGTGCTGGGACCTGTACGACGAGGAGGTCTACGGCTCCTACCGCATCTTCCGCGGCGGGAGCTGGGCGGAGCAGGCGCGGGGCTGCGGAGCGTCCGTGCGTCGCCGCAGCCACCCCACGTTCGCGATCGACGACCTCGGCTTCCGGCTCGCGCGAACCGTGTCCTGAGCGCCTCCGCGCGATTGGGTTAGGAAACTTTCCTAAAATTATTGACGGGAGCTCCGACTCTTCGGTGGGATGGGCGCGTCAGGGCACGACACCCCTCGGACGTGAAGGATCTCCCGCCATGCGTCTACGCCTCGCCCTCACCGCCGTCTTATCCGCCGCGACTCTCACGGCCGCCCTCCAGGCCCCCGCCGCCGGTCATGCCGCGGCCGCCGGGCGGGCGGGTGCGGCGGCGCCGTTCAACCATCCAGGTGTGCTGGTGAGCAGGGCGCAGCTCGACTTCGTCGGCGCCAACCTCGGCAACGAACCGTGGAAGTCGGCCTGGAGCGCCCTGCGCGCCCACTCCTTCGCATCCCTGTCGTACACGCCCAAGCCGCGCGCCGTCGTCGAGTGCGGCCCGAGCTCCAACCCCAACCACGGCTGCTCCGACGAGCGCAACGACGCCATGGCCGCCTACGCGCACGCGCTCCAGTGGTATCTGACCAAGGACGACCGCCACGCGAAGAAGGCCGTGCAGATCATGGACGCCTGGTCGGCCGTGATCTCCTCGCACACCGGGCACAACGCGCCGCTGCAGACCGGCTGGTCGGGCGCGTCGTTCTCGCGGGCCGCCGAGCTGATCAAGCACACCTACGGCGGCTGGTCGAACGCCGGCAGGTTCGCCACCGCCCTGCGCGAGGTCTACCTCCCAACCGTCGTCAACGGCAGCGCCAACACCAACGGCAACTGGGAGCTGATCATGACGGACGCGGCGATCGGGATCGCCGTCTTCCTCGACGATCGAGCGTCGTTCGACAAGGCCGTCCAGCTGTGGCGCAACCGGCTGCCCGCCTACGTCTACCTGAAGACGGACGGCGCCTATCCGAAGTCGCGACCGGGCAGCAAGTACGACACCAGGGACGAGATCATCGGCTACTGGCACGGCCAGACCACGTTCGTGGACGGCCTGGCCCAGGAGACGTGCAGGGACTTCGGGCACACGGGCTGGGGCATCGCGGCCGCAGCGCACGTCGCCGAGACCGCCCGCCACCAGGGGCTCGACCTGTACGCCGAGGGCAAGGACAGGCTGCGCCACGCGATGGGCTTCCACGCGGGACTGCAACTGGGCGAGCCGGTGCCGTCGTGGCTGTGCGGCGGCTCGGTGACGCCGGGCCTCGGGCCCACGTTCGAGGTGGGCTACAACGCGCTGCACAAGCGGATGGGCATCGGCATGTCGCGCACGCAGCGCCTGGTCGAGCAGGGCCGTCCGGCCGGAGTCAGCCACTTCCTCGGCTGGGAGACCCTCACCCACGCGGAGAATCCCCACTAACGGGGTGACCGCGAGCGGCGAGCCGGTCGCGGTCGGCGTCTCCGTCGTTTACACAGGAGCGGCGTTTTCGAAAGGGCGCGGAAAGGAGAAAGCGAAAAGAAGGAAAGCGGGAAAGGCCGAGGAAAGGTCGGGGAAAGAACGAGGCGGCGAACCCGTCAACCGGCTTTCGACCGGTTGCGGGTCCTCATGATGCGTACGGCCAGCCGTACCGCGGCCAGGCGGCGGCCGGGGGCGACCAGCAGCGCTCCGCGCCACATCAGCCGGAGTCCGCTCAGCAGTTCGGCCTCGCCGTCCGGCCCGAGCGCGATCGCCAGCGGCCTGGCGCACGGCACCGTGCCACGCAGCGAGGGGTACTGCCGCTCCAGGTTCGGGTCGCGGCAGGAGCGGACGAGCACGGGCGGGGCCATCACGCCGGACAGGGCCGACGCGATGGCCGAACATCCGCCGCACCCGCTGTCGTAGATGACGACGAGTGCTTTCACCATCCGGCCGTCCACAGGCCGAGCAGCAGGGAGGCGATGGTCCCCACCGCGGTCGCGACGGCCAGCAGTCGCTGGTTGTCGAACCAGAGCTCGGTCCACTCCCCGTCGTCGCTGTGGAAGATGCTCGCCGCCGCCATGATCCAGCGCGCCGCCGCGAAACCCGCCGCGGCCGCCATCGCCCCGGAGAACGGGACGGCGAGCACCAGCGACACGAGCACCAGGTGGGGTAGGGCCGAGGGAGAGTACGTGCGCATGCCCGTCCCCATCTCGAACCCGAACTGGATGCCGCCCAGCACCCGGCCGCGGCCGAGCACGTGCTCGGGCACGAGCCGCTTGTTCTCCGGGACCGTCAGCGTGATCAGGCCCGCCTCACGCAGGAACACGACCCCTGCCAGCAGGGCCAGCAGCCCCAGGCGGAGGGACGGCGGCAGCAGCGCCTGGAACACGCCGCCGATCGTCGCGGCGACGACGGCGACGCTGGAAGCGCCGAGAAGCAGGCCCACACCGAAGTAGGCCAACGCACCGGAACCGCGCCAGACCGACGCGCTCAGCAGGAAAGCCGAGTTGTGGCTTCAAGTGCTGCCGGAGTTGGCGTAGCCGGCGTTGAGTCCCGCCCAGAGGAACAGGAGGACGGCAGGGCCCTTCACCGCCCATGGAACGGCGGCGCCCAACACGATGGGCACCGCGATCACCGCGGGGTGAAGGCCCAGCCGGCGCAGTGCGATCACAGGCGGCACATGGCGATCGTCAGGCCGGTGTAGCTGTCGCCGTCGTTCCAGCGGACGAAGGTGCTCGCGTCGGAGCACCGGTAGGTGGTGCCGGAAGAGGTCCACCGCCAGGCGTTACGCCTGGCGCAGGTGGTGACGCGGGTGGAGGTGTAGCCCTCGTCGTGGTAGCCGCGCCACCCCTCGAAGTGGCGTCCCCTGGTGCCCGACGAGCAGGGGTAGCTGCCCATCCGCCAGCCGCCGAAGCAGACCCTCTTGTTGTCCACCCACCAGTTGTTGGCACCCTCGCCGTATCCGTTGGGGTAGCCGTCCCTGCAGTTGGAGGCGGTCCACTCCGAGGTCGGGCCCGCGGCGCGAGCGGCCCGCCGGGACAGGACCCACTCGAACGGCACGAGCGTGGCGGAGATCGCGCCGACCACGAGACCCCGCATCACGGTCCGGCGGGAGAGCGGGGAGTCGGGGATGAGACTACGGACGAGGCTCGGGGACGCGCCCTCGGGCGCGGTCTCGGCCGAAGGGATGAGATCAAGGCGCATGGCTGCTCCCGGAGGTCGAAAGGGAGGGGAAGAGTTCGGCGAACAGAGTCGGCAGGTCGGTGTCGGCGTAGACGAACCGCCGGTCCGTGACCTGTCCCTCGGCGTCGACCGCGTACACGCAGGGGGTGTATCCCTCGTAGAGCGCGGTCCACAGCTCGGGATCGGCCAGCTTCTCGACGGGGCCGTCGAACTTCTGGGCCGAGTCCGCGTGGGAGAACACGGCGACGACACGGGTCGCGGCCGGCGGCGCGGCCGCGGCGGCGCTCCAGACGCCCTGGCAGATGGAGCAGTTGGCGTCCAGCATCAGGACGAGCGTGCCGTCCTGTCCCTTGGCGGGCCTGAGCGCCTGTGGCACCTCCCGCACCTCGTCGTCGAGCCGGGCGTTGCCCGGCTTCAGCACGGTCTGCTCCATGATCCGGAGCCGGGCGTAGACCGCCCCCACCGCGAGGATGGCGAAGACCGACAGGAGCAGGGCCAGCAAGGCCAGAGCGGTGGCGAGGCTCACCCGCCCCACACGGCCTTGAGGCCTGCCAGGACGGCGGCGGCCTTGTCGTGCTCCTCCGTGTTCCTGAGCTGTGCGGACTCGGCGGCCCGCCGGTGGAAGACGACTTCGGTGATGGAGGTGGCGTTGGCCATGATGTACCGCCACTCGAAGGGGGTGCCCTTCACCGCCTCGGCCTGCTCGGGGTCGAGCTCCAGCGGCTCCTTCCACACCTCGGCGTCGCCCTGGGTCGCGCCCTTCCAGGTGGGGAGTTCCTCCCTCGCGCCGCGAGCGTCCTTGATCATCACAACCAGGCGCTCGCTGGAACCGATGATCACGGTGGTGGACTGCTGGAGGTTCGCCACGGGGTCGGCCGAGACCAGCCGCGCCCCCTCGGGGGAGTCGGCGAAGGTCAGGTTCGCCACCAGGCGGTTCAGTACGGCACGGCGGGGCGCGGGGCCGCCGAACCAGGTGGTCGCCTCGTTGTGGGGGCCGGCCCAGACCAGGCAGCTGTTGCTGCGGTCGGCCGCCTCGTACAGCACCAGGTCGAAGCCCGAGCGGCGGAAGGTCTCGACCCGGCCGCCGGGGAAGATCTTCCTCGGGATCACGTCCCGCTGGCCGGCCGGGGCCAGATCGAAGCTCTGGACCAGCGCGGCGCCCGCGAAGCGGGTGTGGCCGTGCCAGCTCAGCGCGTCCGCCTCGGGAGGCAGCGTGATGTCCACGCGGGCTCCATCGGGAGCTAACCGCACAATTTGCGAAAGAGTCGCGACCACGGGTCCCCTTAGTTTGTGGGTCACAAGATCCTTCATAGTGTTGGAGTGCGGGCTGCTGATCGTCAAGGATTTTCGGAAATCCGTAAATAGCACAAGAATCAATTAAATTTCGTACGACTTCGGCGTGTAATGGATTCATGACTCGCACACGTTCTTTCTTTCTCGCCTTACTTCTCACCTTTCTCGTGACAGCGACTCCCGCCTTGGCGAAAGGCGTCGACAAGGGAGTTCTCACCGGCCCCGGCCTGTCCGGCCCCCTCAGGATCGAGCCGGGCGACGAGAGGTCGTCGGCGAGCCTGGACCTGATCCGCGAAGGCTCCGGCGTCAACCCGGCGTTGATCGCCGAGCTGCCCGGCGAGTTCCTCGCCGGTCCCCCGCCCGGCGAGCTCGGGCCGCGTTACCGGCTGGCCTGGCACCTGCCCGAGGACGACTCCGAGGTCGTCCAGGACCTCTACCCGTACGCTCCTGGCGCGCCGGTCGTGCACACCCCGGCCCAGAAGCACGTCGTCAGGGCCGGATGGCGGCAGGCTCCCGCCTTCCTCAAGGACGCGCTGGTGGGCATCGGCCTGCCCCGCGAGGCGCCTGCCGCCTGGTGGACGTCGTGGTGGTGGGCAGCGGCGCCCGCGGCGGTCATCGCGACCGCCGGGGCAGTGGTGATCCTGCGCCGCCGGTCGGCCGGAGCAGGAGCGGGCGCTCGACGACCCACCCCTTCCGCCTGACCGCGGCGCGCGGCGACGGTCGGCCGTCCGGCGTCGTCAAGGGGTCAGGTCGTGGAAGAGGGCCACCCGCTGGTGGAAGTAGTCGAGGTCGTCCTCGTCGTGCGCGACCCCGGCGGCGACCGCCTTGTGGAAGTAGGCGTATTCGCGGCGCAGCTTGTGCCTGACCAGCTGCGCCAGCTCCTCCTCCGTCAGCGGGGACGCGGTGCCGCCGGCCTCCAGGTACGCGTCCACGAACTCCTTGCTCGGGCCGAGCTCGTCGTCGCCCCATTCCAGGGCGGCGGCGGCCAGCTCGACCTCGGGGGCGCCGAAGAACGCCTCGTCCCAGTCGAGGAGCGCGACGATCGTGCCGTCGCTGGTGAGGGTGTTGCCCGTGTAGTAGTCGCCGTGGAGCGGGTGCCTGACGTGGTGACTCCGGTGGAACTCGGCCAGCCACCGGTCCAGGGCGGGATCGGCGAGCCCGGCCGCGTCGTGGGGCGGCTCGCCGTACAGGCCCGACTCCTGGAAGGCGGGCGCGGGGCGCGGGCCTGGGCGGGCGGAGGCCAGCGCGGCGTGCAGGCGGGCGAGCAGGCGCGCGCCCTGGACGCGGTGTTCAGGCAGGTCGGAGTCGGGCCAGTCACCCTCGATGTACGGCCAGAGCGAGATCGGGCGGCCGTCGACCCTGATGACGGTGTCGCCGCCGGAGGTGGGGACGGGGGCGACGGCCTCGGCCAGGTGGGCGGCGGCGTGGCGGGCGACGGCGTGGCACCACTCGGATTCGGCGCTGGTGCGCGACGCGGGGCCGACGCGGACGACATGGTCGCCGAGGAGGTAGGCCGCCGACTCCTCGCCCCCGTACAGGCGCCGTCCGCCGTCGCAGGAGACGCCCCAGGTGGTGCTGACGGCTCGGCGGACGGCGTCGGTGAGCGGGGTGTCGGCGTAGATCACCTCTCCAGTCTGGCCGACACTCCCGGCCGGGGCGCAGGAGCGACCGGGGCAAGAGCAGGCTAGGGTCCAGGACGAAAGGTTCTCCGGCGAACGGGCTCGGGGGAACGGGCTCGGGGAGGAGCGAGTCAAGGGATCACACCCTCACCGAACTGACGATCTATTGCCCCCGTATGGGGTGGCACGTCAGGGTGGGGCCATTGTCCGACGCTCATGAGGAGCCCCGTGACCGACGTACCCGTCACCGTCGAAGCCCGAGGCAGCGACTTCGCCCGACTGGCACGCAAGATCAACGAAGCCGGCCTGCTCGACAGGCGGCCCCTTTACTACACCCTTCGCCTCAGCCTGGTAGGCGTCGCCTTCTTCGGGGGGTGGGCGGCGTTCGTCCTGCTGGGCGACTCCTGGTGGCAGATGCTCGTCGCCTTCGTGCTCGCCGTGGCCTTCTCCCAGGTCGCGCTGGCCGCGCACGATCTCGCGCACCGGCAGGTGTTCCGCAATCGCAAGCCGAGCGAGTTCGCGGGGCGTCTCGTCGGCAACCTGCTCATCGGCATGAGCTACGGCTGGTGGACCGACAAGCACACCCGCCACCACGCCAACCCGAACCATGAGGACCACGATCCCGACGTGTCTCCCGCGGTGATCGTCTGGTCGGCCGATCAGGTGGAGCGCGTCGGCGGCCTGCCGAGGTTCGTGGCGCGCTGGCAGGCGTTCCTGTTCTTCCCGCTGCTCACGTTCGAGGGCTGGCACCTGCACGTGGCCAGTTTCAAGGCGCTGCGCAACAGGTCGATGAAGCGCCGCGGGCTGGAGGGAGCGCTGCTGGTGCTGCATTTCGTGCTGTACTTCGGCTTGATCTTCAGCGTGCTGCCGTTCGGCAAGGCCGTGGCGTTCGCGCTGGTGCACCAGGCGGTGTTCGGGGTGTATCTCGGGTGCACGTTCGCGCCCAACCACAAGGGCATGCCCATGATCACCGCCGAGGACGAGCTCGACTTCCTCCGCAAGCAGGTGCTGACCTCGCGCAACGTGCGCGGCGGCTGGATGGTGGACGTGGCTCTCGGCGGACTCAACTACCAGATCGAGCACCATCTGTTTCCGAACATGCCCACGCCCAACCTGCGCAAGGCGCAGCCGATCGTGCGAGCGCACTGCGCGGAGCTCGGGGTGGAGTACCTGGAGTCGGGCCTGGTCAGCTCGTACGGCCAGGCGCTCCGCCACCTCTACGAGGTGGGCGAGCCCCTAAGGAAGGCCAAGGCGGTCGCGTAGGCTGTCGCGTCTGGTCTCGAGCTCGGCGATCAGCGCGTCCTGCTCGTCGGCCATGCTCAGCATCGCCGCCCTCTCGACGGCGTCGGTCGCGCCCATGTCGCTGATCTGACTGCGCAACTCGGCGTTCGCGGACTTCAGCTTCGCCAGGTCCTCTTCGAGCTGGCGAAGCTCTTCCTGTGTGCTCATTCCGATCCCCTACCCGAGCGGAATGCCTTCAATGTGTAGACCCACGCGGCCAGCGCGGTGAGCGCCAGCAGCAGGAAGCCGATCGTGTAGGCGCCGGTGGCCGTGTAGACGGCGCCCATGACCAGGGGAGGGAAGTAGCCGCCGAGCCCGCCCGCCGCGCCGACCAGCCCGGTCACCGTGCCGACGCGTGAGGGTTCGACGAGCTTGGCGACGAGGGCGAAGACGCCGCCGGTGCCGAGTCCGAGGAAGAAGGCGATCGCGACGAAGCTGACGCCCGCGGGCACCTCGAGCGGCGGCTTGAAGGCGAGGACGGCGGCCAGCACCGCCGTACCCGCGAAGGAGGCCAGCAGCACGCGCACGGGGCCGACCTTGTCGGACAGGGCGCCGCCGACCGGCCTGGCGATCACGGCAGCGATGGAGAAACCCGCCGTGCGCAGCCCCGCGTCGGTCTGGGCGAAGTCGTAGACGTTCTGCAGCAGGGTCGGCAGGTAGGTGGAGAAGGCGACGAAGCCGCCGAACGCGACGGCGTACAGGGCCGCGCACTGCCAGGTCGCCCTGATCCTCGTGGCGTCGCGCATGCGGGGCAGGGCGGGCTCGGTCGAGGGTGTCCACGCGGGCGAGTTCCTGCCGGCCAGCAGCATGATGACGCCCATCGCCGCGAGCATGGCGGCCATGAGCAGGTGGGTCGGGGCGCGGCCGAGGCCCTCGACCAGACGGGGGGTCAGGAACGCCGACAGCGCGGTGCCGCCCATGCCCGCGCCGAACAGCCCGGTGGCGAAGCCGCGCCGCGCGGGCTCGTACCAGGCGTTGACGAACGGGATGCCGACGGCGAAGGAGGTGCCGCCGACGCCCAGAAGGAACCCCCAGAACAGCAGCGCGCCGTAGGAGTCCGACCAGCCGACGAACAGGACGGGCACGATCGTGACGAAGCAGATCACCGCGAACATCAGCCGCCCGCCGAGCCTGTCGGCCAGCATGCCGACGGGGATCCGGCCGAGCGAGCCCACCAGCACGGGGATGGCCACCAGCATCGAGGTCTCGGTGGGAGACAGCCCGAGTTGCCTGCTGTAGGTGCCGGACAAAGGTGCGATGAGGTTCCACGCCCAGAACGTGACGGCGAACGCGATCGTGGCCAGAACCAGGTTGACCATTTGACCTTTATACATACGCTCTGTGTAGCAGATGGATACTCTATGTGATGAAGTTGGGGTATGACCCAGGCGGAAGATCTCCTACTCAAGACCGGCAGATTCTTCCGCAGGTCGGTCACCAGCGACGATCTGCGGACGGTCTACCTGTCGGGAGGCCGCGAGGGCGACGCCTTCTACCGCGACCGGTGGAGCCACGACAAGGTCGTCCGCTCGACCCACGGCGTCAACTGCACCGGCTCCTGCTCGTGGAAGGTCTACGTCAAGGACGGCATCATCACCTGGGAGACCCAGCAGACCGACTACCCGAGCGTGGGTCCCGACCGTCCCGAGTACGAGCCGCGCGGCTGCCCGCGCGGCGCCGCCTTCTCCTGGTACACCTACTCCCCGACCAGGATCCGCTACCCGTACGCCAGGGGCGTCCTCGTCGAGATGTACGCCCAGGCCCGCACGAGGGGCCTCGACCCCGTCCAGGCCTGGGCCGAGATCACCACCGATCCGGACAGCAGGGAGAGGTACCAGAAGGCCCGCGGCAGGGGCGGTCTGGTCAGGATCACCTGGCACCTGGCGACGGAGATGATCGCCGCCGCGCACGTGCACACCATCAAGACCTACGGCCCCGACAGGATCGCGGGCTTCTCCCCTATCCCGGCGATGTCGATGGTGTCCCACGCGATCGGCTCGCGGTTCGTCTCGCTGATCGGCGGGACCATGCTGTCGTTCTACGACTGGTACGCCGACCTGCCCGTCGCCTCCCCTCAGGTGTTCGGCGACCAGACCGACGTGCCCGAGTCGGCCGACTGGTGGGACGCCGCCTACCTGATGCTGTGGGGCGCGAACGTCCCCGTGACCCGCACACCCGACACCCACTGGATGGCCGAGGCCCGCTACCGGGGCCAGAAGGTCGTCGTGGTCGCGCCCGACTACAACGACGCGGCCACGTTCGCCGACGAGTTCCTGGCGGTGAACCCCGGCACCGACGGCGCGCTGGCCATGGCCATGGGGCACGTGCTGCTCAAGGAGTTCTTCGTCGACCGGCAGGTGCCGTACTTCGTCGACTACGTCAGCCGCTTCACCGACCTGCCCTTCCTCGTACGGCTGGCCGAGCGCGACGGCGCTCACGTACCCGACAAGTTCCTCACCGCCGCCGACCTGGGCTCCACGGACGAGGCCGCCGAGTGGAAGACCGTCTTCCTCGACGCCGCGGGCGAGCCCGTCGTGCCCAACGGGTCGGTCGGCTTCCGGTGGACGGACTCCGGCAAGGGCAGGTGGAACCTCAGGCTGGACACCACGCCGCTGCTCACCCTCCTCGGCGGGGAGCGGGCCGAGGTCCTGCTTCCCCGTTTCGACCAGGACGGCGTGCTCCGCAGGGGCGTACCTGTGCGGCGGGTGGGCGGGCATCTGGTCACGACCGTGTTCGACCTCATGCTCGCGCAGTACGGGGTCGGGAGGGAGGGGCTGCCCGGCCGCTGGCCCGAAGGCTACGACGACGGGGCCGAGCCGTACACGCCTGCCTGGCAGGAGCCGATCACGGGAGTGCCGGCGCGGCGGGCGGTGAAGATCGTGAGGGAGCTGGCGCAGACGGCGGAGGCGACCAGAGGGCGCTGCATGATCGTGCTCGGTGCCGGCACCACGCAGTGGTTCCACGGTGACACGATCTACCGCTCGTTCCTGACGCTGCTGCTGCTCACCGGCTGCCAGGGCGTCAACGGCGGCGGCTGGGCGCACTACGTCGGGCAGGAGAAGTGCCGCACGCAGACGGGCTGGGCGCAGCTCGCGGGGGCGCTGGACTGGTCGAGGCCGCCGAGGCAGACGCCCGCCACGCCGTTCTGGTACCTGCACACGGGCCAGTGGCGCTACGACAGGTTCGACGCGGGCGAGCTGTGCTCGCCGCTGGGCCCGGGCAGGTTCAGGGGGCTGCACACGGCCGATCTGGTGGCGCAGGCGGTGCGCAACGGGTGGATGCCGATGGCGCCCGCCTTCGACCGCAACCCGCTCGACCTGGGCGACGCCGAGGACCCGGTGGCCTTCACCAGGACCGAACTGCGGGAGGGCAGGCTGCGTTACGCGGCCGAGGATCCCGAGGATCCGCGCAACTGGCCGCGGGTGGTGACGATCTGGCGTTCCAACCTGCTGGGCTCCTCGGCCAAGGGCAACGAGTACTTCCTGCACCACCTGCTCGGGGCCGTCTCCAACCTGCCCGAGCCCGACCACGAGGCGGCCAGGGGCAAGCTCGACCTGCTGCTCACGCTCGACTTCAGGATGACCTCAACCACGCTGTTCTCCGACATCGTGCTGCCCGCCGCGACCTGGTACGAGAAGCACGACCTGTCGTCGACCGACATGCACCCGTTCGTGCACGCCTTCAACCCGGCGATCAGCCCGCCGTGGGAGACCAAGACCGACTTCGCGGCCTTCCACGCGATCGCCTCGGCCTTCAGCGAGCTGGCCGCCGGGCATCTCGGCGTGCGCAGGGACGTGGTCGCTGTGCCGTACCAGCACGACACGCCCGGCGAGACCGCCCAGCCGGGAGGGCGCGCGCCCGCGGAGGTGACGCCCGCCCTGGTGGTGGTGGAACGCGACTACGGCGCGGTCGCGGCGAAGCTCGGCGCGCTGGGACCGCTGGCGGAGAAGGCGGGGCTGCCGGTGAAGGGGCTGGCCTTCACCCCCGACAAGGAGGTGGAGTGGCTCGGGCAGCGCAACGGGCTCGCCGCCCACGGCCTGACCAAGGGACGGCCGCTGCTCGACACCGACTCGAAGGCGTGCGAGGCCATCCTGGCGCTGTCGGGCACGTCGAACGGCCGGCTGGCCGCCCAGGGCTTCGAGCGGCTGGCCGAGCGGACCGGCACCGACCTGTCACAGCTGGCCAACCGCCACCACAGGATCGTCTTCTCCGACACCCAGAGCAGGCCGCAGCACGTGGCCGCCAGCCCCGAGTGGTCGGGCAAGGAGTCGCACGAGCGGCGCTACTCCCCATTCACGATCAACGTCGAGCACGACAAGCCGTGGCACACGCTGACCGGGCGGATGCACTTCTTCCTCGACCACGACTGGATGCACGAGTACGGCGAGGCGCTGCCCGTCTACCGGCCGCCGCTCGACATGGCGGCCCTGTTCGGAGAGCGGGAGCGGGGCGACGGCGACCTGCTGGTGGTCCGTTACCTGACGCCCCACTCCAAGTGGTCGATCCACTCGGAGTACCAGGACAACCTGCTGATGCTCACGCTGTCGCGCGGCGGCCCGACGATCTGGATGTCGGTGGAGGACGCGGCCAGGATCGGCGTCGCCGACAACGACTGGGTCGAGGCGGTCAACCGCAACGGCGTGGTCGTGGCCAGGGCCGTCGTCTCCCTCCGGATGCCGAAGGGCACGGTGTACATGTACCACGCGCAGGAGCGCGTCATCGACGTGCCGAAGAGCGAGGCCACCGGGCGCAGGGGCGGCATCCACAACTCGCTGACCAGGGTGCTGATCAAACCCACCCACATGATCGGCGGCTACGCGCAGCTCTCCTACGGCTTCAACTATCTCGGCCCGACCGGCAACCAGCGCGACGAGATCACCATGATCCGCCGCCGTTCCCAGGAGGTGGCGTACTGATGCGCGTCATGGCCCAGATCGCCATGGTCATGAACCTGGACAAGTGCATCGGATGCCACACCTGCTCGGTCACCTGCAAGCAGACCTGGACCAACAGGGCGGGCGTCGAGTACGTCTGGTTCAACAACGTCGAGACCCGTCCTGGGCAGGGCTACCCCCGCAGGTACGAGGACCAGGAGCGCTGGCGGGGCGGCTGGGTGATCGACGCCAAGGGCAGGCTCAAGCCACGCGCGGGCGGCAGGCTGCGCAAGCTGCTCGGCATCTTCGCCAACCCGCTGATGCCCGCCATCGACGACTACTACGAGCCGTGGACCTACGACTACGAGAACCTCACCAGGGCTCCCCTGTCGGACGACGTCCCCGTGGCCACCCCCCGCTCGCTCATCAGCGACCAGCCCACCACCGTGCGCTGGAGCGCCAACTGGGACGACGACCTCGGCGGAGACCCCTCGCCCGATCCCATCCTCGACAGGCTCGAGCGGAAGGTGAAGCTCGACTTCGAGAACGCGTTCATGTTCTACCTGCCGCGCATCTGCGAGCACTGCCTCAATCCTTCGTGCGTCGCCTCGTGCCCCTCGGGCGCGTTGTACAAGCGGGTCGAGGACGGGATCGTGCTCGTCGACCAGGACAGGTGCAGGGGCTGGCGGATGTGCGTGACCGGTTGCCCGTACAAGAAGGTGTACTTCAACCACAAGACCGGCAAGGCCGAGAAGTGCACGTTCTGCTACCCGCGTGTCGAGGTGGGCCTGCCCACGGTCTGCTCCGAGACGTGCGTGGGACGGCTGCGCTACCTCGGGGTGATGCTCTACGACGCCGACCGGGTGTCGGAGGTGGCCGCGACGGCGAACGAGAAGGACCTCTACGAGGCGCAGCTGTCGCTGTTCGTCGATCCCGACGATCCCGCCGTCGCCGGGTCGGGCCTGCCCGACGACTGGATCGAGGCGGCCCGCAGGTCGCCCGTCCGCGACCTGATCGTGAGGTACCGGCTGGCGCTGCCCCTGCATCCGGAGTACCGGACGCTGCCGATGGTCTGGTACGTCCCCCCGCTGTCGCCCGTCGTGGACGCCCTCTCCTGCACCGGCAACGACGGCGAGGACGCGGGCAACCTGTTCGCCGCGATCGAGTCGCTGCGCATCCCCGTCGACTACCTCGCCGAGCTGTTCACCGCGGGCGACCCCGTCCCGGTGACGGCGGCGCTGCGCCGCCTGGCGGCCATGCGCTCGTACATGCGCGCGGTCAACCTCGGCGCCGAGCCACCCGACGTCGGCCTGCCCGCCGAGGACCTGCACGGCATGTACCGGCTGCTGGCACTGGCCAAGTACGAGGAGCGCTACGTCATCCCCACCGCGTACGGCGTCACGCCCGGCGCGGTCGACGAGATCGGCTGCAGCCTCGACTACGACGGAGGGCCCGGAGAGCAGGGCCCCTTCGGCGAGACGTCAGGGCGTCCCGTGCCGGTGTCGATCGAGAACTTCCACAGCCTCAAGCACCGCCAGACCAGCGAGAAGATCAGCCACGACCGCAGCACCTCCCTCAACTGGGACGGCAAGGGCACGCCACCGGAGCACCTATGAACCTCGCCGTCGTGCGTCAGGCCGCCGCGCATCTGCTCGCCTACCCCGACGAACGGTTCTGGGACAGGCTGCCGCTCGTCCGCGAGGTCGCCGGGCCGTCCTTCCCCGCCTTCCTCGCCGAGGTCGAGCGGATGGGCGCGGGGAGGCTGGCCGCCCACTACGTGGAGACGTTCGACCTCCAGCGGCGCTGCTGCCTCTACCTGACCTACTACGCCGACGGCGACACGCGGCGGCGTGGCGAGTCGCTGACCCGGCTGAAAGCGCGTTACCGGGCGGCCGGATGGGAGCTCTTCGACGACGAGCTGCCCGACTTCCTGCCCGTCGCGCTGGAGTTCGCGGCCCTCGACCCTGCGGGCGAGGAGGTGCTGAAGGAACATCGGGCCGCGCTGGAGCTGCTGAGGACGGCGCTGAGGGAGGCCGGCTCGCCGTACGAGTCGGTGATCTCCGTGGTGTGCGGCACGCTGCCCGCCGCCACCCCGGCCGAGCTCCTGCGGGCCGAGCGGCTGGCCGCGCAGGGGCCTCCGGCCGAGTCGGTGGGGGTGTACCGGTGACCTGGGGCGAGACCGCGCTGTGGATCGTCTGTCCGTATCTGACGCTGGTGGTGCTGATCGGCGGGCTGATCTGGCGCCACAGGTACGACAGGTTCGGCTGGACCACCCGGTCCTCGCAGCTGTACGAGAGCAGGCTGCTGCGGATCGGCAGCCCGCTGTTCCACTTCGGCCTGCTCGTCGTCATCCTCGGCCATGTGATCGGCCTGCTGATCCCCGAGTCGTGGACGGACGCGCTGGGCGTCTCCGAGCGCCTCTACCACGTCGGCGCGCTGGCCGGCGGGGTGGTCGCGGGCTTCTGCACGCTGGCGGGCGTCGCGCTGCTGATCTTCAGGCGGCGACGGACCGGTCCCGTCTTCATCGCTACCACCAGGAACGACAAGGCGATGTACGTCGTGCTGGTGGCCGCGATCGTGGCAGGGCTGCTCACGACCGTGCTCAGCGTGTTCGACCACGAGACCGACTACAGGACCACGGTCTCGCCGTGGTTCAGGAGCATCTTCGTCCTCCAGCCCGACGCCGCCGCGATGACCGGGGCGAGCTGGGCCTACAAGCTGCACGCGCTGATCGGGATGCTGCTGTTCGCGCTGTTCCCCTTCACCAGGCTGGTGCACGCCTTCTCCGCGCCGATCGGCTATCTGTTCAGGCCGTACATCGTCTACAGGAGCCGCGACAGAATGGACGCATGAAAGTGACGGTCGGCGTGGTCGCGGTCATCCTGCTGGGCACCGTGGCGACCGCGCTGTTCAGGTCCGGCGTCAGCCCGAACGCGCTGGACGTCGTCCTGCCGCTGGCGGCGTGCGGGGCGCTGCTGTTCAGGCGGAGGCATCCCGTCGCCGCGCTGCTCATCGTGATGATCGCCACCGCGGTCTACTACCCGTTCGCCCGCCTCGACGGGCCGATGATCATCGCCCCCATGCTCGCCCTCTACACCGCCGCCGACCTGGGCCACCTGGTGGCCGCCTGCACGGTCGCCGCCGCGGCCCTGCTGGGCATGGGCGTGGGCGAGAGCGGCAGCGTCAGGCACGTCGACGACAGCATGTTCCTCATGATCACCGGCTGGGTGGTGGCCGCGGTGGCGGCGGGCGGCGTGACCCGCAACAGGCGCGCCTACCTCCACGAGGTCGAGCAGCGGGCCGCCGAGGCCGAGCACAGCAAGGAAGAGGAGGCCAGGCGCAGGGAGACGGAGGAGCGGCTGCGGATCGCGCGCGAACTGCACGACGTGCTCGGCCACAACATCTCGTTGATCAACGTGCAGGCGGGGGCGGCGCTCCACGGCATCAGGAAGCGGCCCGAGGACGCCGAGGAAGCGCTCCGGGCGATCAAACAGACCAGCAAGGAGACGCTGCGCGAGCTGCGCAGCACGCTCGGCGTGCTGCGCCAGGTCGACGAGGACGCGCCGACCTCCCCCACGGCGAGCCTGCGGCGGCTCGACGAGCTGGTGCGCCGTACCGGCCTCGACGTCTCCACCCAGGTGGCCTATGGTGATCCGCCCGTCGAGGTGGACCTGGCCGCCGCGCGGATCGTCTCCGAGGCGCTGACCAACGTCTCCCGCCATTCGTCCGCGGGAAGCGCACGACTCACGATCACCGAAGAATCCGGAAAAATGGTCATCACGGTAGAAGACGATGGCCCCTCCGTCGTCTTCACAGGAGGAAGCGGGTACGGCGTGCAGGGAATGAAGGAGAGGGCGGCCGCTCTGGGCGGCACGCTGGAGGCGGGGCCGCGCCCCGAGGGCGGTTACCGCGTCGTCGCCGAGCTGCCACTGTGATCCGCCTCCTGCTGGCCGACGACCAGACGCTGGTGCGGGCCGGGTTCCGCTCGATCCTGTCCGACGAGGACGACTTCGAGGTGGTCGGCGAGGCCGCCAACGGCGTCGAGGCCGTGGACAAGACCCGCGAGCTGCGCCCCGACGTGGTGCTCATGGACATCAGGATGCCCGAGCTCGACGGGCTGGAGGCCGGGCGCAGGATCGTCACCGACCCGCGCCTCGCGAGCACGAAGGTGATCATCCTGACCACCTTCGACCTCGACGACTACGTGTACGGCGCGCTCAAGGCGGGCGCCAGCGGGTTCCTGGTGAAGGACACCGAGCCCGCCGAGCTCATCCACGCCGTCAGGGTGGTGGCCAGAGGCGACGCGCTCATCAGCCCCTCGATCACCCGCAGGCTCATCGCCGAGTTCGCCGGCCGGGTCAAGCGTCCCGCGCCGGGCCCGGAGCTCAACTCGCTGACCGAACGCGAACGCGAGGTGCTCGAACTGGTCGCGCACGGCCTGTCGAACGACGAGATCGCCACCCGCCTCGTGCTCAGCCCCGCGACCGCCAAGACGCACGTCAGCCGCATCATGACCAAGCTGAACGTCCGCGACAGGGCACAGCTGGTCGTCATGTCCTACGAGGCCGGTCTCATCACCCCCGGATGGCTTACACCCTAGGGAGTACCCGTCACACAACCACGGGCTGACGCCGTGACGCATGCCGTACCGGGATGGTCATGGCATGGAAACGGTAGACCTGGCCCGCCTGCAGTTCGCGCTGACCGCGGGGGCGCACTTCCTCTTCGTCGCGTTGACCCTCGGGCTCGCCACGCTGGTGGCGGTCCTGCAGACCAGGGCGACGCTGACCCGCAGCCCTTTGCACATGCGGATGGTGCGGTTCTGGGGCCAGCTCTACATCATCAACTACGCCATGGGCATCGTGACCGGGCTGGTGATGGAGTTCCAGTTCGGGATGTCGTGGAGCGGGTTGACGCACTTCGCGGGCAACGTGTTCGGCGCCGCCCTGGCCATCGAGACGCTGGTGGCCTTCTTCGTCGAGTCCACGTTCCTCGGGCTGTGGATCTTCGGGTGGGACCGGCTCAGCAGGTGGGCGCACCTGGCGCTGATCTGGATCGTGACGCTGACCGCCTACGCCAGCGCCTTCTGGATCCTGATCGCCAACGGCTTCCTGCAGAACCCGGTCGGCCACCAGATCGTGGACGGCGTGCTGCGGCTCACCGACTTCGGCGCGCTGCTCGCCAACCCCGCCTCGCTGGTCGCCTTCGGGCACGTCCTCGGCGGCGCGATGATCGTCGGCGGCTTCTTCATGGCCGGAGTCAGCGCCTACCACCTGCGTAGGCGCACCCACGAGCAGGAGTTCTTCCGCAAGTCGCTGAGGATCGGCGTCGGCCTCGCCCTCCCGGCCACGCTGGTCACCGCGACCTTCGGCGGCATGGGCTTCGAGACCCTCCAGCCGGGCAAGGCGGCTGCCTGGTCGGGCGGCGCGGCCGACCTCGCCAAGGTGCAGGCCGACATGGTGGCGCGCTTCGGACCAGGCGACTACCTGCCGCCCGTCGACCTCGTGCGGACCGCGGGCGTCACGATGATGCTGCTGTTCGCCGTCATGCTCTTCTTCTCGGCGGCGAGCTTCCTGCTGATGCTGTTCAGGCCCGCCGTGCGCGGCCTGCGGATCTGGCACTGGCTGCTGACGGCGATGATCCCCGTCCCGTTCGTCACCATGCTGGCGGGGTGGGTCTTCCGCGAGGTGGGCCGCCAGCCATGGGCGGTGTACGGCCTGCTGACCACGGCGGAGGCGATGTCCCCGCTCAGCGCCACGGAGATGCGCGTCTCCCTGATCGCCTTCAGCGCGGTGTTCGGACTGCTGATCCTCGTCAACTACTGGCTGCTGGCCAGGACCGCCAAGCGAGGGCCGGACGCCGTCGCCCTGGGCAGCCGCCCGATCGAGACCCCCGCTCCCGTTCTGACCTTCTGAGGAACCACCATGGAGATCTTCATCCTGGCCTTCTTCGCCGTCGGGTACTTCGTGCTCGCGGGGGCCGACATCGGGGTGGGCATGCTGCTGCCGTACCTCGGGAGGACCACCACCGAGCGCAGGACCGTCATCGCCGCGATCGCGCCCTTCTTCCTGGGCAACGAGGTGTGGCTGGTGGCGCTGGCGGGCGTGCTCACCGGGCTGTTCCCCGAGCTGGAGGGCGAGCTGCTGGCCGGCAACTACCTGGCCCTGGTGGCGCTGCTGGTCAGCTGGATCGTCCGCGACATGGGGCTGTGGCTGCGCGGCAGGGTGCAGGGGCCGCGGTGGCAGGCGGGCTGGGACGGGGCGATCGTCGCCGGCTCGTGGGGGCTCGCGCTGGCCTGGGGTGCGATCTTCACGCAGATCCTGCCGGTGCCGATCGTGGCCGCGCTCGTGGTGGCGCTGCTGTTCGCGACGCACGGGCTGGCGTTCGCCGGGCTGCGGCTGACGGGGGACCTGCGTGAGCGGGCCGTACTGCTGACCGGGGGGTCGGGCGAGGGACGCACGTACGCGCTGACGGCGGCGGCGCTGACCGGGATCGTGCTGCTGACCGGGGCGGATCTGGAACTGGCGGCCTCGGCGGCGGACGCGGCGACGCTGGCGCTGCTCGTGCCGGTGACGCTGGTGCTGATGCCGCTGCTGGTGGCGGCCCAGGGCCTGGTCTGGTGGACCTTCCGCGGCCGGGTGACCGGCCCGTCGTACCTGTGATCCGGCCTCGGTCCGGCGGCTCGCGCGCGGGAGCCGCCGGGGATCAGGCGAGGATGAAGTCGCGGATCAGGGTGGTGATCTCCGCGAGGCGTTCGAGGAGCACGACGTCCCACCAGGTGGGTGTAGTTGGAGACGGGGTCGGCGGCGGTGCCGTGGAGCAGGACGAGGTTCACAGGTTCCCTCCGCCGGTGGCGTCGATCGTGGTGCCGGTGATGAACGAGGCCTGTGGCGAGGCGAGGAAGCCGATCGTGTCCGCGATCTCCTCGGGCCTGCCGACCCTGTTGACCGCGTGGCGGGAGGCGGCGTAGGCCCTGCCGCCTTCGTCCAGCCATGAGGCGTTCGCGTCCGTGTCGATGATCCCGGGTGCCACGTTGTTGACGGTGATCCCGCGGGGTCCCAGCTCCTTGGCGAGGGCGAGGGTGAAGGTCTGCACCGCGCCCTTCGTCATCGCGTAGGCGATGCCCTCGGGGTAGGCGATCCTGGCCGCCCCCGAGGTCACGTTGATGATCCGCCCTCCCGAGGGGATGAGCGGGAGCAGCCGCTGGGTGAGGAAGAACAGATCGCGCACGTTCACCGCGAAGACCCGCTCGTACTCCTCCGGCGTCACCTCCGACAGCGGCTTCGGCAAGGGCAGGCCCGCGTTGTTGACCAGCACGTCGAGGGACGTCACCTCGGCCGCCAGCGCCGGGATGGCCTCCGGTGACCCCAGGGCGGCCCGCACCGCGACGGCGCTGCCGCCGTCCTTCTCGATCGACGACACCACCTCCTCGGCCGCCGACGTGTCGGCGGCGTAGTTCACCACGACGTGGAAACCGTCACGCGCGAGCCGCAGTGCGGCCGCCCTGCCGATCCCCCTGCTCGCACCCGTCACAAGGGCAGTCCTCATCCCTCACACCTTTCTTTAGCGATCGATACAGAAACAGTAACATAGCGATCGCTATAGAATGGGTCCATGGCACGACAGCGGTCCTTCGACAGGGACGAGGCACTGGAGAGCGCGCTGCGGGAGTTCTGGCGGCACGGCTACGAGGCGACCTCGGTCGCGAGCCTCACCCAGGTGATGGGCATCCGCCCGCCCAGCCTGTACGCCGCCTTCGGCGACAAGCGGACCCTCTTCGAGGAGACGGTCACCCGCTACCAGCGAACCCACGGCGCGTTCGCCACGCGGGCGCTGGCCGAGGAGCCCACCGGGCGCGAGGCGGTCGAACGGCTGCTGCTGGAGGCGGCCGAGCAGTACAGCGACCCCTCGCACCCGCCCGGCTGCCTGATCATCTCGGCGGCGGTGAACTGCGGGCCCGAGTCGGCCGAGGTCGAGGAATGGCTGCGCGGGTTCAGGCAGGCGACCAAGAAGGCGCTGGAGGCCAGGATCGGCGGACCCGACGCGCCCGCCCTCGCCACCTTCTACGCCTCGGTGATCCAGGGCATGTCCACCCAGGCCCGCGACGGCGCCACCCGCGAGGAACTGGAGCGGGTGGCACGCCTGGCGATGCTGGCCTATCCCGCTACTGAGCGGTGATCGCGGCGTCCTCGGGCGGCATGTCCTTGCGCGGGGTCGCGCGCAGCCAGCGGCAGCCGTGCGGTCCCATCGCCAGCCGTACCCTGCCGTCGGCGACCTCCATCGTCTCGTCGGACAGCAGGTCGGTGAGCACGCGGCCGTCCAGATCCTTCAGCCCGAGTTCGACCTCGGTCGCGGCGTCGGACAGGTTGTGGACGGCCACCACGGCCGCGTCCGCGGCGTCGCAGCGGTGCGCGAAGACGGCGGGGTGGCCGGTCTTCAGCACCGAGTTCTCGCCCCAGGCCAGCTCAGGGCATTCCCTGTAGCGCTCGATGAGCAGCTGGAACCAGCGCAGCAGCGAGTCGGGATCGCGCTTCTGGTCGGCGACGTTGACCCGGTCGGGCCCGAAGGTTCCCGCGGGCATCGTGCGTGCCGGGGTCGCGTCGCTGAATCCTCCGTCCCGTGACCACTGCATCGGGGTCCTGACCGCCATCCTGCCCTCTTCGTCGAGGTTCTCCCCCAGGCCGATCTCCTCGCCGTAGAAGATCACCGGGGTGCCGGGCATGGACAGCAGCAGGCTGTAGGCCATCTTGATACGGCGCAGGTCGCCGCCGAGCATCGAGGGCAGCCTTCGGCGCAGACCCCTGCCGTAGATCTGCATGTCCTTCTCGGGGCCGAAGGCGTCGAAGACCTCCTGCCGTTCCTCGTCGCTGAGCTTGTCGAGAGTCAGCTCGTCATGGTTGCGGAGGAAGGTCCCCCACTGGCTGTCCTTGGGCGACTCGGGGCGGGCCCGCAACGCCTCGGCGATCGGCTCAGCCTCGCACCTGGCCAGCGCCAGCCAGGCGCGCTGCATGAGGAGGAAGTCGAAGCACATCGTGAGCTGGTCGCCGTTGCCGTTGCCGAAGTAGGCGATGAGGTCCTTGTAGGGCAGGTTGACCTCACCCAGCAGGATCGAACCCCCCTCGCGCCTGTTCATGAAGGCGCGCAGGTCGGCCAGGAAGGCGTGCGGGTCCGGCAGCTTGTCGCCCACGTTCTCGATGAGGAACGGCACCGCGTCCACCCTGAACCCCGACAGGCCCAGCTCCATCCAGAAGCCGAGGATGCGGGCGATCTCGTCGCGGACCTCGGGATTGGCGACGTTGAGATCCGGCTGGAACGTGTAGAAGCTGTGCAGGTAGTACTGGCCGGTCTTCTCGTCGAGTTCCCAGAGCGAGTCCTCCTTGTCGGGGAAGACGATCGCGCCGGGGTCGTCGGGCTCCGGCGTGTCGCTCCAGACATACCAGTCGCGGTACTTCGAGTCCTTGCTCGACCGCGACTCCTTGAACCACGGGTGCTGGTCGGAGGTGTGGTTGACGACCAGGTCGGCGATCACCCGGATCCCCCTGTCCTTCGCGGTCCGCATGAACTCCACGAAGTCGCCGAGGGTGCCGAGCCGGGGGTCGACACTGTAGAAGTCGACGATGTCGTAGCCGTCGTCCTTGTTCGGGGTCGGGAAGAACGGCATGAGCCACAGGCAGGTGATGCCCAGGCTGTGCAGGTAGTCGATCTGCTGGGTGAGCCCGCGGAAATCGCCGATGCCGTCGCCGTCGCCGTCCTTGTAGGTCTCGACGTCGAGGCAGTAGATCACCGCGTTCTTCCACCAGAGATCGCTGGTATAGGTCAGCCGCATCCACCTTCGCTACCCGGGCGGGCGTAAGGTGAACGCGTGCGGACCAGGTTGCCCGCTGCGCTGCTGCTCCTGCTGTCCACACTCTTCCTGGCCGGCGGGTCCACTCCGCCTGCCTCCGTCACGGCCGCCGTCCACGCCCAGATCGCCAGGGCGGCCGATCATCACCAGGTCCTGCCCGACCCCGCCAGGCCGCACGTCCATGCGGGCAAGGGCGTCCACGCCGTGGGCGGTGGCGGCCTCGCCGTGCTCACGGCCGGTCCGCCGTACGGCACGCACGCCCGTCTCGCGACCGCCGTCGCCCCCCGGCCGCGGGCGCTCGGCGGCGAGCACCACAGGAGAGCGCCCGCCCGCGCGCCTCCGCCCTCCACACCGCTCACCTGATCCCCTGTAAGAGCCTTGTGGAGGACCCATGTCCCGTGCGCCGTTGTGGCGCGCGGTGGCGGCGCTTGCCGTCATCGCGACTTCGTTGTTCCTAGCCTTGACCATGCCGCCGCGCCTCGGCCTCGACCTGCGCGGCGGCACCCAACTCGTCTTCGAGACCCAGGACTCGCCCACCGTGAAGGCCGACGCCGCGGCCACCGACCGGACGCTGGAGGTGCTCCACCGCAGGGCGGACGCACTGGGCGTGGTCGACCCGACCCTCGTCCGCTCGGGCGAGAAGCGCATCATCGTCGAGCTGCCCGGCGTGCTCGACCCGCGCAGAGCCGCCGAGGTGATCGGAAGGACCGCGCAGCTCTCCTTCCACGCCGTCCTCGGCGACGACGGCCAGACCCGCGACGAGGACGGCAGGCCGCTCCGCCTCGGGCCTGCCGTGATCGGCGGCGACGGCGTCACCGACGCGGCGGCGCGCACCGACCCGCAACGCGGGGCGGCCTGGTTCGTCACCGTCGACTTCCGTGAGACGGCGCCGTGGCAGAAGCTGACCGGCGCCGCCGCCTGCGAACCCGTCGGCGACCCCAAGCGCAGGGTCGCCATCGTGCTCGACGACAAGGTCATCTCTTCACCGCAGGTGAACGAGGGGACGCCGTGCCGTACGGGCATGCCGGGCGGATCGACCGACATCACCGGCTCCTTCACCCCCGAGGAGGCGCAGAACCTCGCGGTGCTGATCAAGGGCGGCTCGCTTCCCGTGCCGATGAAGATCGTCGAGCAGCGGACGGTCGGCCCGACGCTCGGCGCCGAGGCCATCACCGCCAGCGCCCAGGCCGCCGTCGTCGGCGTGGTCCTGACGGGCGCGTTCATCATCCTCGTCTACCGGGTGGTCGGTCTGCTCGCCGCGGTCGCGCTGGTGAGCTACGGCCTCATCTCCTACGCCGCGCTGACCGCCCTCGGCGCGACGCTCACCCTCCCCGGCCTCGCGGGCTTCGTGCTGGCGATCGGCATGGCCGTCGACGCCAACGTGCTGGTCTTCGAACGAGCCAGGGAGGAGTACGGCAGAGCTGGCCTGAGGGCCGCGCTCGACCAGGGGTTCAGGAAGGCGTGGAGCGCGATCGCCGACTCGAACATCACCACGCTGCTCGCCGCCGGCCTGCTGTTCTGGCTGGCGTCGGGCCCGGTCAAGGGGTTCGGCGTGACACTGTCGATCGGCGTGCTGGCCTCCCTTGTCTCGGCCCTGCTCATCACCAGGGCGCTCACCCAGTGGATCATCGGCAGGGTCCCGCCGCGGATCTCCGGCATCGGCTCGATCGGCAGGGTGCGCACCTGGCTGACCGCCCGCAACCCCTTCGTCATGCGGCACGCCAGGCGTTGGCTCGTCGGCGCGGCGGTGCTCGTCGTGATCGCGGTCGCCGGGCTCGTCTCGCGGGGGCTGAACTTCGGGGTCGAGTTCACCGGAGGACGGCTCGTCGAGTTCACGACGGCCACGCCGGTGAGCGCGGACGCGGCCAGGGCCGCGGTCTCCGGCGCGGGGTTCCCCAACGCGGTCGTGCAGAGCTCGAACGAGGCGATCTCGGTGCGGACCGGACAGATCGGGGCCGACGACGTCGACCGGATCCAGCGGGCGCTCGGCGGGCAGGCCACCAAGGTGCGCGACGAGCTCATCGGGCCCTCCCTCGGTGAGGAGCTGCGGCGCAACGCGCTGATCGCGCTGGGCGTCGCGCTGGCGGCGCAGCTGGTCTACCTGGCGGCCAGGTTCCGGTGGACGTTCGGCGCGGCGGCCGTTCTGGCGCTGCTGGTGGACACGGCGGCGGTCGTGGGGGCCTTCGCGTGGTTCGGCAAGCCGATCGACGGGGTCTTCCTCGCGGCGATGCTGACGATCGTCGGGTACTCGGTGAACGACAAGGTGGTGGTCTTCGACAGGGTGCGCGAGCTGTGGGCGGCCCAGCGGAAGGCGCCGTTCGCCCAGGTGGTCAACCAGGCGATCCTGCAGACCGTGCCGCGGACGGTGAACACCGGGCTTGGCGCGCTGTTCATCCTGGCCGCGCTGGCGGTGTTCGGCGGCGACTCGCTGCGCGACTTCGCGATCGCGTTGCTGATCGGGATCGTGGTGGGCACCCTGTCGTCGTCGCTGGTGGCGGGGCCGTTGGCGATCGTGTTCGAACGGCACAGCAAGCAGCCCCCGCCGTCCCCGCCCGCCCGCCGTGCCCCCCGCTCCCGCGAGGGCTCGGGCGCGGTCGTCTGACGGGCCCCGGCCCCGCTCCCGTCCGGGGCGGGGCCGGTCGGGGGCGGGTCAGTTCAGGTACAGGTCCTTGAGCGCGGTCAGGTCGCGGTCCGTGAGGCCGAGGGCCTCACGGACGTATCCGTCCATGTCACCGTGGACGGCGGCGACGGTGTCGAAGGCGGTGTTCAGGTACGGCGCGCGCACCTCCAGCAGCGGCCGCACGACCTCGACGGCGATCCCCGTGCCTTCGAGCATCCCGTAGATCCTGCTCGCCGCCTCCGCCAGGTGATCGTTGCTGAGCAGGTAGTCGGCCATGACCGTCCGCTTGTCCACGCCCAGGACGGTGAGCAGCAGCGCGACGCCCCATCCTGTGCGGTCCTTGCCCGCCGTGCAGTGCATGAGGGTGCCCGGCCTGGACAGCGCGCGCATCAGGTCGCCGAAGGCGGCGTGCGCGTCGGGCTCGGTCACCATGCCGCGGTAGACCGCGGCGAGGAACCCCTCGGAGGTCTCGGGCGAGGTCAGCGAGGCCACGAGCGAGGGATCCTCGAACAGGGCGGCGATGTCGGCGCCGTGGCCGCCCTGCCGCTGCACGTCGAGCACCAGATAGTCGACGCCGTCCGGTATCCGGTCGGGCTGGGCGGCGCGCTCGCTCGCCGTGCGGAGATCGCAGACCAGGCGCACCCCGCGTGCGGTCAGCGCCTCCTGGTCGGCGGGGGTGAGCTGGTCGAGCGCGCCGGACCGGAAGGCGAGCCCGGTGCGGACCTTCCTGCCGTCGGTGGTGAGCTGACCGCCGATGTCCCGCAGGTTGGGCGCGGACGCGATGAAGTCCATGAAACCCGACGATAGCCGTAGAGCGGTCGGGCGGCGCGGGAGTGGGATGTCGGCTCCCGCCGCGATCGGCACGCCCGTGATCACCGGTATGGGCGCTGGTCGTCTCCTTTGACCGAGTGAGCGGCGATGGGCGGTAAATGGGACTAACCTCTCGCCCATGAGTGACTACGCGATCACGTTCGACCTCGTCGACGGCAACAACGACGGTCTGATCTCCGCCGAGGAGCTGGTCCGCCTGATGGAGGTGCTCGGCCAGCCCATCACCCTCGAAGCCGCGCAGGCGGGCGTCGCCAGGCTGGACCGTGACGGCGACGGCCTGATCTCGCTGGAGGAGTTCGGCTCCTTCATCCAATAGTTATAAAAACAAGCACTTGCTCTACGCAACCCCTGTCAGTTAAGTAACAAGTGGCGACGGGAGGGGTCATGGGCATCAAGGGTGACGGGAGCGACGGGCGCCGCCTCTGGGAGTCCGTTCCCTCCGGCATCGTGCACGCGTTGCGCCCCGGCATCGGCAGGCTCTCCGACGAGGTGATCGAGGAGATCCAGACCCGGATCCCCGAGTACGCGAGGCCGTCTGACGAGATCTACATCAAGGTCGTGCGGATGGCGGTCGAGGAGGCCATCGGCCGCTTCCTCGACCGCATCGAGGACCCCGACACCCCGTGGAATCCCGAACCGTTCCGCATGATCGGCAGGGGCGAGGCCGCCGAGGGCCGCAACCTCGAACCGCTCCAGACCGCCATGCGCCTGGGCGCGAGAGTCGGCTGGCGGCGGCTGACAGAGCTGGCCGAACCGCTCGGCCTGTCGCCCCAGTCGCTCTACGACCTCGGGGAGGCGATCTTCGTCTACCTCGACCAGCTGGCCGACGCGGCCGCCCAGGGCTTCGACGAGGCCAGGGCCCACGCGGCGGGCGAGATGGAGCGCCGCCGCCACCGCCTGCTCGACCTGCTGCTCTCCCAGCCGTCCGCTGGCGCGGAGGCGATCGCCGACCTGGCCAAGGCGGCGGGCTGGCGGCTGCCCAGGACCGTCGCGGGCGTCGCGCTCGACGACCAGAACGGCACCCCCTCCCTTCCCCCCGACGTCCTGGTCGGGCTCGAACGGCCGCAGCCGTGCCTGCTCGTCCCCGACCCCAACGGGCCGGGGCAGCCCCAGATGCTCGAGAAGAGCCTGCGCGGGTGGCGGGCCGCGGTCGGCCCCGCCGTACCGCTGAACAGGGCGGCCGTCTCGCTGCAATGGGCGGAAGAGGCGCTGGACCTGGCCCGCAGAGGGGTGCTCCCCGGAGCCCGCGGGCCGCTGCGCTGCGCCGACCACATGGCGACGCTGATCGTCTTCAAGGACGAGGACCTGGTCGGCGCGCTGGCGCAGGCCAGGCTCGCGCCGCTCGCCCACCTGCGCAAGTCGCAGCAGGACCGGCTGGCCGAGACGCTGCTGGCCTGGCTGAGGTACGGCAGAGGCGCCGGCGAGGTGGCCGCCAGGCTGCACGTCCACCCGCAGACCGTCCGCTACCGGCTGCGCCAGCTCGAGGAACTGTACGGCGAGCAGCTCGGCGACCCCGACATCCGCTTCGAGCTGGAGATCGTCCTCAGGGCGCGACAGGCCAGGAGCGGAACAGCCTGAGGTTCGGCTCGCCGACACGCTCCCGCAGCGCGCGGTCCTCGATGCCCAGGTCCTCCTCCGGCGCCAGGCAGAGCACCCCGACCTTGCCGACGTGCTCGTTCGTCTGCACGGCACGCGCCGCGTCGCCCGCCCGCTCCAGCGGGTAGACCCGCGACAGCGTCGGATGGATCATCCCGAGCGAGATGAGGCGGTTGACCTCGGCGCACTCTAGGTAGTTCGCGCCGTGCGAGCCGATGATCCGCTTGAGCCTCATCCACAGGTGCCTGTTGTCGTAGGCGTGCTCGAACCCGCTGGACGAACCGCAGGTCACCACCGAGCCGCCCTTCCTCGCGACGTACACCGACGCGCCGAACGTCTCCTTGCCCGTGTGCTCGAACACGATCGCGGGGTCCTCGCCGACCAGCCTGCGCACCTCGGCCCCCAGCCTGCGCCATGCCTTCTCGTCGTCCAGGTGCTCGAACTGGGTGCGGTCCAGGATGTGCTCGCACCCCATCCTGCGCAGCAGTTCGGCCTTCTCCCGCGAGCTGACCACGCCGACGGGGATGCCTCCGCCGTTCTTGACGAGCTGCACGCCGTACGCGCCGAGGCCGCCGGTCGCGCCCCACAGCAGCACCACGTCACCCTGCTTCATCCGCGAGCCGTGCTCGCCGACCAGCATGCGGTAGGCGGTGGACGCGCACAGCATGTTGCACGCGGCCTCCTCCCAGCTCAGGTGGGCCGGCTTCGGCAGCAGCTGCGTCGCCTTCACCACCGCGAACTCCGCGAGCCCGCCGAAGTTCGTCTCGAATCCCCACGCCCGCAGGTCGTTCCCCAGCATGGAGTCGTGGTGGGTGACGGGGTCCTCGCCGTCCACGTACGCGGGGCTCGTCACCACCCTGTCGCCGATCCGCCAGCGCTGTACCGCCGCGCCCTTCCTGACGATCACGCCGGACGCGTCCGAGCCGAGCACGTGCGTGTCGAGGTCGTGGCGCGGATCGGTCCTGCCGAAGCGCTCGAGGAAGGCGAACGTCGGGATCGGCTCGAACATCGCCGACCAGACGGTGTTGAAGTTGATCGCGCTGGCCATGACCGCGACGAGGACCTCGTCCGGGGCCAGCCGGGGCATGGGGACCTCGCCCACGTGCAGCGACCTGCGCACGTCCTTGTCCACCCCGTTCACGCCGTGCGGCGTCCTGCCGAACATGCCGACCTCGTCCTTGCGGATGTAGGCGGCGGTGTAGGTCGAGGGGAGCGGAGTGTGCTCGAGCTCTTCGGGATCCGCGCCCTCGATCACTGCCTCTGCCAGCGTCATCAGATACCTCCGGGGAAACCCCCGCCTTCGGGCGGGGAGGAATCGGACCCCTGCGGAGCGGGACAGGGGCGGGCGATTCGCCGCCAGGCGGACCGCCATATCGAACAAACGCACGATTCTCGCCTGATGGTGGCAGTAGCATGTGGGGTGTGGCGCAGTCGCCGGTCGGCACGAACGTGGGCGTGGACGCGGGCATCACCGCCCTGGTGACGCTCTCCACCGGCGAGAAGATCGTCAACCCGAAGCATGAACGCCGTGACCGGCTTGTTCGCGAGAACCAAGTGATCGCCGTGGAGGATCTGACCGTCCGCAACATGGTCCGCAACCATTCGCTGGCGCGCGCCATCTCGGACGCGTCCTGGCGGGAACTGCGCTCCATGCTGGAGTACAAGGCCATCTGGTACGGGCGTGAGCTGGTGGTGGTCGACCGCTGGTTCCCCTCCTCCAAGCTGTGTTCCGCGTGCGGAGCGCTGCAGGCCAGGATGCCGCTGAACGTCCGCGACTGGGTGTGCGCCTGTGGCGCACACCACGACCGTGACGTCAATGCCGCCAAGAATGCGCTCGCCGCCGGGCTGGCGGAGAGCTGAAACGCCTGTGGAGCTGGTGTAAGACCTCAACGAGAGTCCTCTCGGGCGGGCAACTGGCCGTGAAGCAGGAACCCTCACGGGTGACCGTGGGAATCCCCCTCGTTGACGAGGGGGAGAATGTCAAAGGAGACCTCTCAGGTGTGCGGCGACGATCTCTACATGTGGGGGGTCGAGCAGGTTGAGATGGTGCGACCCGTGCACGGGGACGATCTCCAGGTTCTTCGCGAACGGCGCGAAGCCTCGGGCGGGATCGTCGGTGTGCGCGTAGCGGACGTCCTCCACGGCCCACGGGGTCGGCTCGGTGGAGCGGTAGAGGACGACCCTTCCCTGGTACGGCCCGCACTGGTAGCGCTCGATGGCCAGGGTGTCCTGGTGGGAGGTGCGCTGGTGGCGCAGGATGGCGGGGCTCAGTCCGGTCAGGACGCCCGACTCCTCGATGCGCGCCTCGGTGAGGGCCAGCTGTTCGCTCTCGCCGAGCTCCGCCAGCTCGTCGTAGGTCAGGGAGATGGCGGCGCCGTAGGTGTCGCGGAGGTACTGGGAGAAGTCGGCGTACCTCCGGGCGTGGACGCGGGTGAGCGCGGCGGGGTCGAGCCGGTCGGGAAGCCCTGAGTCGATCATCGCGACCAGCTCGACGGCGTCGCCGAGCAGCCTGGCGATCTCGAAGGCCATGATCCCGCCGAACGACCAGCCGCCGATCCGGTAGGGGGCGGGACAGGTGCCGGCGATGGCCTCGGCGTAGGCGGCGGCCCGCTCGGGGATGCCGTCCGCCCCCTCCACCCGTTCCAGCCCGAACACCGGCGTGCCGAGAAGGGACGCGAGCCTGAGATAGACGCCCGTCGTCCCGCCCGCGGGGTGCGCGAGGAACAACGGCCCGCGGTGCGCGCCGGACGGGGCGAGCCCGGCCGTCAGCGGCCTGACGATCCCCCGCCCTGCCTCCTTCTCGTCCAGGTCCCGCACCCCGTCGGCGACCTCGGCCACGGTCACGCCGGCCACCCTGCGCCCCACCTCGCGCTCCAGGGCGGGCAGGACCTCGGCCGGGACCGCCTCGTTCACTCCGAGTACCCGCCCGACCACCTCCCCCGCCACTCTGACGACCAGCCGTTCGGCCGCGTCTCTCGGCCCCACCTCGACCGGCTCGGCCCTCTCGACGCCCAGTTCGGCCGCCAGCGCCCGCACGACCCCGTCGAGAGTGCCGCCTCTGAGCAGCAGCCCCGCGGGCAGTGCCACCCCGAAGTCGTGCTCGAACGAGCCGCGCAACCGCGTCGTCGCCAGCGAGTCCAGCCCCAGATCCGTCAGCACCGTGCCGCCCGGCGCATCCCCGGGCTCCTCCAGCCATCGGGCGTCGAGCCCGAGCACGCCCGCCACCCGCTCCCGCACCCGCGCGCCGATCACCCGCAGCGCCTCCTCGGGCGCCAGCTCCCCCAGGTCGGGCCGCCGCGCCCCCGCGCCCTCCACCACCATGGAGAAGTACGGCATGCGCCCCACCCCTGGGAACACCGCCGTCGCCATCGCAGGGTCGAGCCTGACCACGCCCGCCGACAGCCCTCTTCGCAGCAGAGCCTCCAGCGCCTCGATCCCCTCCTCCGGCGTGAGCGGCACGACGGCGGGCAGCGGGTTCGCCCCCGCCCACGTTCCCCACGCGATCGACACCGCCGGCGCGCCCTCCGCCCTGCGGAGATCGCACAGCGCGTCCAGATACGCGTTCGCCATCGCGTAGGCGGCCTGCCCCGGCGAGCCCAGCAGCGACGCGGCCGACGAGAACGCCACCCACCAGTCGAGGTCGTGGCCCCGCGTCGCCTCGTCCAGCCGCCGCCCGCCCGTCGCCTTGGCCGCCCACACCCGTTCGATCGAGGCTCGCGTCAGGTCCGCGACCAGGCTGTCGTCCAGCGCTCCCGCCGCGTGGACGACCCCGCACAGCCGCAGCCCGCCCTCGGTCGCCGCCGCCACCAGCCGCGCGGCCGTACCCTCCGCGGCCAGATCCCCCGTGACCACCTCGACGGCCGGGAGCCCGGCGAGGTGCGCGGCGGCCTCGGCCGACGGCCCCGAACGGCCGTTCACCACGACCCTCCCCGCTCCTCTCTCGGCCAGCCAGCGGGCGACCAGGAGTCCGAGCGTGCCGTAGCCTCCGGTGATCAGGTAGCCGCCGCCCTCGCGCACCACGGCAGGGACGCCACGACGGCGGGCGGGTTCGGGGAGCTCGGCGCGGCGAAGCCGGGCGGCGTAGCGGACGCCGCCGCGCCAGGCCACCTCGTCGTCATCGGAGTCGCAGGCCAGCTCCCGCGCGAGCGCCGAAAGGTCGTCGACGTCGATCAGGCTGGCCCGGAGCTCGGGATGTTCCAGGGCCAGCACCCTGATCACGCCACGCAGCGAGGCGGCCGCCGGCTCGCCGGGCTCGCCCGCGACGACGGCCTGCGCCCGCTCGGTGACGATCCTCAGCCGCCTGCCGCCGCCGGCCATCCGCGCCAGATCCAGCAGGACGCTCGCCGGGTCGGGGTTCACGGGCACGAGCAGGAGCGGGTCGCCCTCCGGCCCCGCGGGCAGGAACGAGGCCAGGCGGCCGGCCCGCGGATCCCCCTCATCGGCCAGGATGAGCCATTCGCGGGCCGGCGCCACCTGGTCGTCCGCCAGCGGGGCCGGTGTCCAGAGCCGTTCGACGAGCTTGTCCGCCAGCCGTACCGGAACGCCCGCCTCCTGGATCTCTCGCGTCTCGATTCCCTCACAAGACCCGTCTACACGGAAAAGCCCGATTCTTTCCCGCGCGTCGGCAGAGCCGCCTTCGCCCGCCGAGCCGTACATCTTCCACACGCCCGCCGCGTCCTTCGCGTGCACCTCGACGCGCCCGCCCACGCGCGTGACGGTGACCCGTGCCGGCAACGGCAGCAGCGCGTACAGCGCGACGTCCTCGACGACGTCCCCGCCAGACGCCGCCAGCGCCAGCCGCGCGACCGCCTCCACCGGCAGCACGGCGACGCCCTGCCTGTGCCAGGTCGCCTCGTCCAGGTGCCACGGCGCCTCGGACAGGTCGTCGAGCACGGTGGACCAGCTGTGACCCGCGGGAGTCTCCACGTGCGCGCCCAGCACCGGGTGCCCGCCCGCGGTACGCGGCCGCTCGGCCACCCAGTGCCGCTCCCTCCGCCAACGCGGCCGCGGCACGTCCACCACCCGGCCGTCCAGGCGCGGCGGCACGGCGGCCGCCACCCTGGCGACCTGCTCCTCGAACCCCTTCACCCCAGGACCCCGCTCGCCGGTCCCGCCCTCGCCCTGCCCATCGGGAGCGGGCCCCGCGCCGGAGGAAGGGGGCCTGGCGATCGAATGGGTCACCAGCACGCTCCGCGGGAGGCTGTCCCTGAGCGGCGCGGCCAGCACGGGATGCGGCCCGATCTCGGTGAAGACCGTGTGCCCGTCCTCCGCCGCGGCTCGCACCGCCTGCATGAGCCGTACGGGACGCCTGATCCCCGCCGCCCAGTAGGCGGGGTCGAACGTCGGCGTCTCCCGCGGATCGTCGAGCACCGTCGAGTAGAACGGGATCGAGGGCTTGCGGGGGTTGATCGGCTCCAGCTCGGCCCTCAGCAACGGCTGCAGGGGCCTGACCTGGGGCGAGTGCCCCGCGCCCTCCGCCGTCAGCACCCGCGCGTACCGCCCGCTCGCCCCCACCTCCGCCGCGAACCGCGCCACGCCGTCAGCGTCGCCCGTGACCACGGTCTGCGCCGGCGAGGAGTGCACGGCGACGTGAAGTCCCGCCGGCACCTCCTCGGCGGCGACCTCCAGCACCGCCATCGACCCGCCTCCGCCCAGCGAGCCCAGCAGCCGCGCCCTCCTGCAGATCACCCTGACCCCGTCGTGCAGCCCGAGCCCGCCGGCGACGACCGCGGCGGCGACCTCGCCCATGGAGTGCCCGATGACGGCCGCGGGCTGGATCCCGTAGGCGGTCCACAGCCTGCTGAGGGCGATCTGCACGGCGAAGATCATCGGTTGCAGGTGGGCGACGCAGCTCGCCTCTCTGTCGTGCGGGTCGATGCCGCCCTCCGCCTTGAGCAGCGGCGCCAGCTCGTCGACGGCCTCCCTGAAGACGGGCTCGGCGGCGTAGAGGTCGCGCACCATGCCCGGCCACTGCGCGCCGTACCCGCTGAAGACCCACACCGGGCCCTTGCCGCCCGCGGGCCCTGGTTCGACGGTCGCGAGCGCGCGGACCAGCTCGTCGGCGGTCCTCCCCACGACCGCCGCGCCCACCCTGCCCCTGCCCGCCCGCCTCGCCAGCGTGTACGCGACGTCCCCCAGCCAGGCGCCGCTGTCCGGGGAACCGCCGGGCGGGTCCCGGTGGGTGGTGAGCCAGGCGGCCAGGTCGGCGGCCTGCTCCCTGACCCGGTCGGCCGAGGTGTCGCTCAGCACGAGAACCCGGGCCGGTGGCGTGCCGGTCGTGCGGCTTCCCTCGCTGAGCACCCGGGCCGGCCGCGTCCCGGTCGCCCGGGTGCTCTCGCCGAGCACTCGGGCGCGCGGCGTGCCGGTCGCGCGGGCCGGGGCCGCGGGCTCGTGGTGGGCGTCCAGGACGATGTGCGCGTTGGTGCCGCCGAAGCCGAACGACGACACCCCCGCCCGGGCGTCGGGACGGGGCCACGGGGTCGGTTCGGTGACCAGCGTGAGGGATTCCCAGGGGACGTGCGGGTTCGGCGTGTGGACGTGCAGGCTGGGCGGGATGAGGCCGTGGTGGAGCGACAGCACCGACTTGATGAAGCCCGTCACCCCCGCCGCGGCCTCCAGGTGGCCGAGGTTGGTCTTCACCGAGCCGATCAGGACGGGGCAGGGGAGCGCGGCGGCGATGGCGCGGGCCTCGATCGGGTCGCCGAGGAAGGTGCCGGTGCCGTGGGCCTCGATGTGGTCGGGGCCCCTGTCGAGATCGGCGTAGACGCCGCGGAGCAGGTCCCGCTGGGCGTCGGGGTTGGGGGCGACGAGCCCGTTCGAGCGGCCGTCCTGGTTGACGGCGGACGCGGTGACCGCCGCGAGGACCCTGTCGTTGTCGCGGAGGGCGGCGGACAGGCGCTTGAGCACGACGGCGCCGCAGCCCTCGGCCCTCACCATCCCGTCGGCGGACGCGTCGAACGCCTTGCACCTGCCGTCCGGCGCGGTGCCGCCCGCCTGGTCGAAGGCCATGGTGACGACCGGGGACAGCAGCAGGTTCACGCCCGCCGCCAGAGCGAGGTCGCTCTCACCCGCCCGGAGGCTGTTCACCGCCAGATGGATGGCGACGAGGGACGACGAGCACGCGGTGTCGACGGCCATCGAGGGTCCGCGCAGGTCCAGCAGGTACGACAGCCGGTTCGCGGCGATGCTGAAGGCGGCGCCCGTGGCGGTCCAGGCCTCCACGGAGGCGGGGTCGGCGGTGGTGAGGTGGGCGTACTCGTTGCCGGAGATGCCGACGAAGCAGGCGGTACGGCTGCCGCGTAACGAGCGAGGGGCGATACCGCCGTGCTCGAACGCGTCCCACGCCGTTTCGAGGAGGAGGCGCTGCTGGGGGTCCATCGTGGCGGCCTCGCCCGGCGGGATGCCGAAGAACTCGGCGTCGAATCCCTCGATGTCGTCGAGGAAGCCGCCGTGCCTGGTCGTGCGGCGCAGGGCTTCCGCGGTGCGGGCCGTGCCGTCGTCGAACCGTTCCCACCTGCCTTCGGGCACCGTCCGTACGGCGTCGCGGCCGTGGACGAGGAGATCCCAGAACGCCTCGGGCCCTTCGGCGCCCGGCAGGCGGCACCCGACCCCGACCACCGCGATCGGCTCGGGCGCACGGCCTTGGACCGGATGGGGACGTGCCTCGTGCGAGCGGCCCTCGACCAGGTGGTACCCGTCGGACGAGCGGCCCTCGACCAGGTGGTACGCGCCGGACGAGCGGCCCTCGACCGAGTGGTGGTGCGGGTGGGACGAACGGCCCTCGACCGGGTGGGGGCGGGGGCCGGACGGACGGCCGCCCGTCGGGTGCGGCTCGGGTGCACGATCGTCCGCCAGGTCGGAAAGCGGGCCGGGTGAGGAGAGGGCGGCGGCGAGCCGGTTGATCGTCGGGTGTTCCCACACCAGGGTCGGCGGCAGCTCCCGCCCGACCAGCTCGGCCAGCTCCCCCGCGATCCCCATCGCGTCCCTGGAGGACAGTCCGTACTCCTCCAGCGGCCGGTCGGGGTCCACGTCGTCCGTGGCACACCGGGAGGAGATCCGTTCCGTGAGGAAGCGGCGGATCTCGCCGTCACCGAGTACGTCCATGGGCGCTCCCATGCTGCCGGGGGTGATCGGCCAACCTACCCATACGAACCGTTCGAGAGCAGCCCGTAGCGGAACATTCCTCCGGTTCGTTTTGTCACGCCGGTGATAATTGTCCGGAGAGCGCAAGCCGCAGCGCCTTTTCGTTGCCTCCGGTGATAGCTGTCACGCGCCGCCAGGCCCTAGCCTCGCCTGCACGCTGAGGACGGCTGAGGACGGTGACGGGCATCATGCGATCCAGGGGCTTGCTGGCGGTGGCACTGGCGTCGGTGCTGGTCATGGGCGCGGCGGCCGGTCCCGCGGCTGCTGATCCGAACTGGTCGCTGGTGCCGGAGGGCGACGGCGAGCCCAGGAAGGCGGAGCCCGCCAAGACCGAGCGACCGGCCAGGCAGGGCCAGGCCGATGTGCCCGGTCAGCCGGGCGAGGTGCCGCCGCAGGGGGACACCGGCGACAACCCCTTCCTCGACGACCCGAACGGGCGGCCGACCAAGGCTCCCCAGCCGCAGCCGACCCTGCCCGCCCGGCCGCCCGCCCGGCAACCGGCCCAACAGCCGGACCAGCGGGAGACCGGCCCGAAGGACGCCGGCGACCCCCGCTACGCGCCGGGTCAGCCGGCGCTGAAGGGCCCGGCGAGGGTGGTCAGGGAGCGCCGGCTCGGCCCGCGCATGATGGACGTCCTCATCTCCTCGCCGTCCGTGGGCCGGATGACTCCCGTCCGTCTGCTCCTCCCCCACGGCTGGTCCGCATCCGCCAAGCGCACCTGGCCCGTCCTCTACCTCCTGCACGGCGGCGCCGACAACTACACCGCCTGGACCCGCATGACCGATGTCGTCTCCTTCACCGAGAACGTCGACGCGATCATCGTCATGCCGGAGGCGGGCAGAGCCGGCAACTACTCCGACTGGTACAACGGCGGTCGCGGCGGTAGCCCCGCCTGGGCGCGATTCCACACGCAGGAGGTGCGGCGGCTCCTGGAGATCGGCTACCGCGCCGGCACGCGCAGGGCGATCGCGGGCCTGTCGATGGGCGCCTACGGGGCGGTGAAGTACGCCGCGCAGAATCCCGGCATGTTCGGGTTCGTCGGCGCGTTCAGCGGCATCATGGCGACGGAGCTGCCCGGCATCCCGCAGATCATCCAGAACGCCCAGCTCAGCGAGGGCCAGGACCCGAACGCGCTGTGGGGCGACCCGACGAGGAACAAGGACGTCTGGGCGGCCAACGACCCGGTCGTGCTCGCCCCCAACCTCAAGGGCACGGCCATCTACATGTCGAGCGGCACCAACAGCTTCGCCGGCCCGCTGGACCCGCCCGGCTCACCGTGGCACCCCGCCCACCTGGGCGAGCCCATCTCCGCGTACACGGCCAAGGCGCTGAGCAGGCGGCTGGACGCGCTCGGCATCAAGCACACCATGAACATGTACGGCAACGGCACCCACACCTGGCCGTACTGGAACAGGGAGTTCAAGAACTCCTTCCCGATGGCCCTGCGCGCGCTCGGCCTGAAGGGCGGCGGCGACCCCACGGTGGCGACGATGAGGGACGAGCGCGAGTGGGAGTACGACACCCCGCTGCCGCCGATCACACCGCCCGACGCCGTGCAGCCGGCCCCGCTGCCGCTCGGCGTCGTGAACTGGACGCTGCAGCAGTGACACTTGATCCATGAACCTGCGCGACCGCAAGAAGGAGCGAACGCGGCAGCTGCTGTCCGAGACCGCGATCGCGATGTTCCTCGCCGAGGGTTTCGACCAGGTGGCGGTCGCCGACATCGCGGCGGCGGCGGAGGTGTCGAAGCCGACGCTGTTCAGGTACTTCACCTCCAAGGAGGACCTGGTCCTGCACCGCTTCGCCGACCATCAGGGCGAGCACGCCAGGGTGGTCGCCGCCCGGGATCCGGGTGAGACGCCGCTGGCCGCCCTGCACCGGCACTTCCGGGAGGGGCTGCGGGCGCGCGATCCCGTCACCGGGCTCTGCGACGTGCCCGAGGTGCTCGCCTTCTACCGGCTGGTGTTCGGCACGCCGAGTCTGTCCGCCCGCCTGGCGGAGTATCGTGCGGCCGACGCGGCCTCGCTGGCCGGCGCGCTCGGCGGCCCCGCGCCGCGCCTGGTGGCCGCCCAGGTGATCGCGGTCGTCGACGTGCTCGCCCACGACAACGTCGCGGCCGTCGCGGCCGGCCGTACGGCCGACGAGGTCTTCCCGGAGGCGGCCGAGGCCGCCGACACCGCCTTCGACCTGCTCAGCCGCGGCGCCGCAGGGCGCGGCTACTGATCTCTGTCAGGTTCGTGACGCCGATCGTCTCGTTCTTGAACGGGTAGGAGAGCGCGTCGAGGGCGGCGATCTGGGCCTCGGTGTCGTCGTCCGCCTCGGTCTGGAAGCGGAAGGTGAACCAGCTCACCGACTCGTCGTAGGCGAGCGAGCCGCGCTCGCTGAAGCCGATCTCGCAGGCGTCGACCCGGGAGCGCAGCATCTCGTGCTGCACGTCGGTGAGGCCGTCGAACCTGGCCCTGATGATCACTCGGTAGGTGTCCATGCCGAATCTCTCGTCGCGTAGGTGAGTACCCGGGCGCCGAGCAGGCTCTCGATGGTGTCGAGCCGCTCCAGCGTCGCCGTGGCGATGGCGGAGGGGTCCTGCCCCTCGGCGGTGCGCCTGCCGATCTCGCGCAGGACGTGGGCGTGAACCCAGCCGAGCTGCTCGGCGACCAGCGACGGCGTCGGGTCGCCAGGCTCGGCGCCGCCCTCCTCCGCCAGGACGCGGGCCAGCTCGTCGACCATCTGCTCGGCCAGGCCCGCCAGCCTCGCGCTCAGGGTCGGCGCGGCACGCGCCATCTCCACGAAGCGGCCGAACCCCTCGGTCAGCCCGATGCTCCTGTCGCGGCGGCGCAGCTCGTCGCGCAGCGTGGCGAGGATGGCGCCGGCCGCCGACGATCCCGCCGGCCGCCCGCGCACGATGGCGGCGAGCCTGTCCTTGGAGACGGGCGGGATGACCAGATCCTCTTTGACCTTGAAGTAGTTGTAGACGGTGTTGACCGACACGTCGGCCGCCGCGGCCACTTCGGCGATCGTGACCTGGTCGAATCCGCGCTCGACGAAGAGCCGGAGCGCCACCTCGGCGATGTGGCGCTTGGTCTCCAGCTTCTTGCGTTCGCGCAGGCTCACACGATGGAGTCTATGCCAAATTTGGAGTGGACTCCAAAATTAGGCGGCGGCCAGGTAGACCTGGCCGAACACCTCGGCGTACTTCTTCAGGTCGGTCGCCACGTCCACCTCGGGCGTCGCGGGGTTGTAGAGCGTGGCCAGGCGCGGCTTGACCTCGCTGAGCCTGGCGAGCTGCTCCCAGGTGGCGTTGCCTGCCAGCTTCTCGCCGAGCACCCTGTTGACCGCGCCCTTGGCGTCCTGCCAGCGCGTCCACAGCGTCACGGTCTCGGCCGCGTCGGACTGCAGCGGCGTCGCCACCCGCTCGGTGATCGTCTTCAGCGCCTGGTCGGCGGTCAGCTTCGAGGAACCGGGCGCGGTGAAGACCGCGTCCTCGGCGCCGATCGTGGCGTAGGCGTCCCACGCGCGGGCCCTGACCTGGATCCACTGGTTGCGCTGGGCGGCGGCGGCGTCGATCTTCCAGGCGGCGTACTCGGTGGCCAGGTGGCCGTTGTCGAGGGAGAGCTGGTCGACCAGGCCCTTGGACAGCCACGCGCCGACGCGCTCGGGGTCGAGCAGCGGGTACTTCTTGCCGATCTCGGTCTTGCACGCCTCGTTCGCCCCGCAGCCCAGCACCGGCACGACCGTGTGCAGGGCCAGCTTCCTGCCCGGGACCGCGTCACGCAGGGCTGCCGCCGCCTCGGTCACGAACCTGTCGATCTCCTCGGCGGAGGTGAACGTCTGGTTGTAGCCGAGCTGGGAGCTGAACCTGATGCCCGTGACGCCCTGCTGCAGCGCCAGCGCACCCACCCGCTTCACGGCCTCCGCGAGCTTGCCCGCCTTCCAGTCGTCGGCCAGGTCGGTGTCGATCCAGACCCGCAGCCCCGCCGCGGTCGCGGCCTTGACCGCCTGTCCTTCGGCGGTCTCGGCGGCGGTCTTCACCGCGGCCGCCGACAGCTCGGAGGGGTCGACGTAGCAGTCCTTCGCCCCGCCTTCGCACTCGGGCGTGCCGCCGCCGTCGTTCTCCCCTGCGGGGTCGGGGTCGCCCACATCGCCGGAGGTGCTGTCGTCGGGCACTTCGGGGCAGCTGTTGCCCTCCTCGGTGCAGTCGATCGTCGGGCTGTCGACGGGCACGGTGTTCCGCATGTTCTCGCCGTCGTTGTCCAGCCAGAACCTGGCGATGTCGGCGGCCTCCTCCGGCGTCGCCATCCACCTGCAGACGACGTACGCGGGGGTGTCGCTCGACATCAGGTCGTTGCAGCTCCTGGGGTCGTTGTCCGACCAGGCAGGGACGCCGATGCCCAGCAGCGAAAGCGCCAGGCCGATGACGAAGATCTTCCGGAAACGCATGTCGCCTACTTCGCGGGGGGATCAAAGGTGGGCAAGTAGCACACTATCCGGACAGTTGTAAGAGATCCACTGCTTGTCGCACTCCGTCTTCCACCCGCAGTCGAGCGGCCAGTCGAGGATTCGGTACGGCACGCAGCACCCTCGCCGCCAGCGCCTCGGCGGTGAGGCGTCTGACCGGCAGCGGCGCGGGGCCCGCCCCGAGCGCGGCGACGCGCGCACCCCAGAAGTGCTGGTCGGCGAAGAACGGGCAGACGATGTTCGGCACACCCGCCGTGAGGCCGGTCGCCGTGGTGCCCGCCCCGCCATGATGGACGACGGCGGACACGAGCGGGAAGAGCGCGCCATGATCGACCTCCTCGACCGGCAGGACGTTCGCCGAACGCTCCACGTCCAGCCCCTGGACCACGGCCCGCACCCCCGCCAGCCTGAGCGCCTGGAGGACCCGCGTGGCCAGCCCCTCGGGCGGGCGCATGCTGCCGAACCCGACGAACACCGGCCGCGGCCCCTCCTCGACGAAGGCCGTGATCTCATCCGGCAGCGGCCCAGGCGGCAGCCGCCAGTAGCCGGTGAGGTGGACCCTCGCGGGCCAGTCCCGCGGCCTGGGCACGACCAGCGGGCTCACCGCGCACAGCACGGGCGCCTCGCGCCCCCGGCGTGCGGGGCCGAGCCCGAAAACCGAGCGCCGCAGCCTGTCGACCATCCGGCCCAGGACGAGCGAGCTCAGCCTCTCGATCACCGCGTAACTGACCCTGTTGCCCCATCCGCCGAGAGTGCGCGCGGGCACGAGCGGATTGGGGAAGGCGGCCGTGGGATGGCTGGGCTGGAAGTGCATCAGCAGGTACGGCATGCCGTACCGCTCCGAGAGGTGCGCGCCCATGCCGCCGAGCGCAGGGGCGAGGACCAGGTCGGCGTCGCGGGCGGCCGCGTCGACCTCGACCACCAGCTTCTCGGCGAGCGGTTCGACGACCCGCCTGAATCCGGAGACGAACCCGAGGGGGCCGCTGCGCAGCCACGCCTGGCCCTCGTCCGAGTCGAGCACGGCGACGGGGTCCACGCTGAGCGGCGCGAGGGCGAGCCCGTCCATCAGCGGCGCGTAGCGCGGAGCGGCGACGACCGTGACGTCGTGGCCGCGCGCTCGCACCCCGCGGCCCAGCGCGACGCACGGCTGGGTGTCGCCCCGCGAGCCGAACGCCAGGATCGCGACCTTCACCGCAGCGCCGCCACACGCACAGCCACCCCCACCAGGACCGCGACCTTCACCACAGCGCCGCCACGCTCACAGCCGCCCCCACCAGGATCGCGACCTTCACCGCAGCGCCGCCACGCTCACGGCTGCCCCCACCAGGACCAGCGCCGCCGCCACCAGCAACCCCGCCGAGTAGCCCGAGGCGAACGTCCCCGCGCTCTGCACGATCACCCCGATCGCCGCGATCCCGAACAGCCCTGAGATCTCCCTGCCCACGGTGAAGACGCCGCCCGCGACCCCCGCCCGCGTCTCGGGGACCGCTCCCAGGACCGCCGAGCCGAGCGGCATCGTCAGCGCGGACCCGACCCCGATCGCGCACACGGCGGGCAGCAACTCGCCCCACCCGTCGCCGGGCCCGAGGAAGGCGACCGACCCCATCCCCGCCGCCACGAGCACCAGCCCCGCCGCGGCGGTCCTGCCCGCTCCCATCCGCCGCTCCACCAGCGGCACCAGCGGCGTCACCGCCACGACCAGGACGGCGAGCGGCACGAACGCCACACCCGAGGCGGTCGGCGAGAAGCCCAGCACCCCCTGCAGGAAGATCGCCGTGTAGAAGAAGACGCCGTTCACGCCGAGGCCCCACAACACCTGGGCGACCACACCGCCGGTGAAGGACCGGGCCGTGAACAGCGCCAGGTCCACCATGGGCTCGGCCGCCCGCCGCTCGACCACGACGAACGCCACCGCCCCCACCGCGCACGCCACCCCCGCCGCGACGATCACCGGCGACGTCCAGCCGTACTCGGAGCCGTGGATCAGCGCGCCGCGCCCCTCTCCCTGCCCTCGGGGACGACGGCGAGGGCCAGCGCGATCACCGCCGCCCCGACGGGCACGTTGATCAGGAACACCCACGTCCAGTGCGCGTGCTGGCTCAGGTACCCGCCGACCACCGGCCCGAGCGCCAGCGCTCCGGCACCCGACGCCATCCACACGGCCACACCCGCCGACCGCTGCCGCTCGTCCTTCCCCGCGAGGACGGCGAGCGTCGCGGGCAGGATCAGCGCCGCGCCCACCCCTTGGACGAGCCTCGCGGCGACCAGCAGCTGGACCGTGGTCGCCAGCCCGGCGCCCAGCGACGCTCCCGTGAACGTCACCAGGCCCGCCACGAGGACCCTCCTGCGCCCGTACACGTCGGCGAGGCGACCGCCGGCGAGCATGAGGCCCGCGAAGGTCATGATGTAGCCGGTCGCCACCCACTCCAGAGCCGCGAGCCCGGCGCCGAGATCCGCCCTGATGGTGGGGAGCGCGACGGTGACGACCGTGTTGTCCAGCGTCGTCACGAACCCGGCGAGCGCCACCACCACGAAGAGCGGCCACGTCCTGGCGCTCCTGGCCCCGTGGAGGGCGAGCTGGGTCATCCGTCCACCTCCTGCCAGCTCCACCCGGGGCCGTCGGGGTCGGCCCTGACGACCCTGGTCCGTGGCCTGACCTTCACCCAGGTCAGCCGGGGCTCGGGGGCGGCCCCGCCCTGTTCCCGCGCCTCCTGTCCCCGGGCCGGCTGCTCCCGGGCCGGCTGTCCCTGGGACCCCTGTTCCCGGACCGACTGCTCCCAGGACGACTGCTCCCGGGCCGGTTGTTCCCGGGCCAGCTGTTCGCTGGCCAGCTGTTCCCGGGACGACTGCTCCCGGGACGGTTCCCTGCGGGGCCTGCGAGGAGCGGTGGTGCCGGGATACGGGTTGAGCCCCCGCCTGCGTCGCACGCTCCTCCCGTTGACCGGCTCGGCCCTCCCGTTGACCGGCTCGGCGGGCGCCGGGTGAGGGGTGGCGAAGGCCGGTCGGACGGGGTCGGTGTCCGCCCCGAAGAGCGGGCCGCGGTCGAGCACGGGGCCCGGGTCGGTGTCGAGCGGGCGGACGGGCGCGGGACCGGCCGGGAGACGGACGGCGGGCGCGGGACGGCGCTCGTCCTCGTCGGCCCACTGCCAGCCTGGTCCGTCGAGGTTGGGCCTGACGACCCGCCGGGTGCTCGCCGCCGCCTCCACCCGCTCCCTGGACACGACGGCGGGCGCGGGTTCGGACACGGGAAGAGCGGCAGGCGCGGCGAAGGGGGCGGACGCAGGAGGAGGGGCGGGCGCGGCAAGCGGAGCGGGCGTGGGCACGGGCAGGGAGGCGGGCGCAGGAGAGGAGGCAGGCTCGACAAGCGGAGCGGGGGCGGGCGCAGAAAGAGGGTTGGACGCAGGAGAAGGGGCGGGCGCGGCAAGCGGAGCGGGCGCGGGCAGGGATGCGGGCGCGGGCGGCATCGGGAGGGCGGCCGTGGAACGCGGCGCCGTCACGGGAGGCGGCGCGGGCGCAGGGGCCGGGGCTGTCACGGGGTGGGGCGCGGGCACAGGCTCGGACGGGACGCGGGACACAGACCGGGCGGAAGACGCGGACAGGGCCGGAGACGCGGACCGGGTGGGAGACGCGGACAGGGCCGGAGACGCGGACCGGGTGGGAGACGCGGACAGGGCCGGAGACGCGGACCGGGTGGGAGGGGCCTTGGCGGGATCGCCGGCGGCGTGCTCGCGTAGCTCGATCCGGCGGTGAAGGCCGCGTAAGGGGCCGGGCAGCCACCAGTTCGCCGACCCCATCAGCCGCATCGTCGCGGGCACCAGCAGGGCGCGTACCAGCGTGGCGTCGACCACGATCGCCACGAACATCCCGACCCCGAGAAGCTTCACGATCGTGATCCCCGCCGTCGAGAACGCCCCGATGACCACCAGCAGCAGCAGCGCGGCGCTGGTGATGATCCCACCGGTCTTCTGCAGCCCGGCCGCCACGGCGGCAGTGTTGTCGCCCGTCCGCAGCCACTCGGCCCGTACCCGGGACAGCAGGAACAGCTCGTAGTCCATCGACAGCCCGAACACCACCGCGAGGATCAGCACCGTGACCGTCGCCTCGATGGTGCCGGTGGGCGTGAACCCGAGGAAGGTGGCCAGGTTCCCGTACTGGAACGCCCACACGATCACGCCGAAGGAGGCGCCGATCGACAGGACGTTCATCAGCAGCGCCTTGAGCGGCAGCAGCAGCGATCCGAACGCCGCGAACAGCAGGACGAAGGTCGCCCCGCACACGACGAGCACCATCCACGGCAGGGTCGCGGTGAGGCTGGCGATCAGGTCCATCTGCGCGGCGGTGGGCCCGCCGACGACCACCGACCTGACGTTGGGCTCGGGCGCCATCGCTCTGATGAGCGTGACCAGCGAACGCGCCGAGGGCGACATCGGGTCGCCCTCGTAGCGGACGGCCAGCCGTACGGCGCCGTTGGTCTGGGAGAAGCCGGTGACGTCGACGCCCGTGACTCCGGGAAGGCGGCGCAGGCGGTCGGTGAAGGGTTTGACGTCCGTGGGCAGGACAGGGGTGACGGGGCTGACCACTGTGTGGCCCTGGCCGAGCGGTCCGGGCAGGAGCGGGTCGTTCTCTTGGAAGTCGCGTTCGACCAGCACGTGCACGTCGATCGCGGCCATGGAGTTCTTGGCGAAGGAGGTGTCGATCGCCTCCGCGACCTGGCGGCTCTCGACCCGCGCGGGCAGCACCCTGTGGTCGACGTTGCCGAACTGCACGTCGACGAACGGCAGCGCGAGCGAGATCAGAACCGCGGTGACCCCGACGAGGTAGAGCAGCGGTGTGCGCATCACGCTGGAGGCGACGGCGTGCCACGCCCCGCCGTTCCTCGGCCCGCCGAAGGAGGGGGTCAGGCGCAGCGCGTCCACCCGCGGGCCGAGGATCCCGAGGACGGCGGGCAGCACCACGAGCGCGGCCGCCATCGCGACGAGCACGACGGCGGCGGCGCCGAGCCCGATCGAGCGCAGGAACATCTGCGGGAACAGCAGCAGTCCGAGCAGCGCGGTCGCCACCGTCAGCCCCGAGAAGGCCACCGTCCTGCCGGCCGTGGCCATGGTCGCCACGACGGCCGCCTCGGTGGACGCCCCTCGTCTGATCTCCTCGCGGAACGCGCTGAGGACGAACAGGGAGTAGTCGATCGCAAGGCCGAGTCCGAGCATGGTGACGACGTTCAGCGAGAACACCGACACCTCGGTGACCTCGGTCAGCAGCCGCAGCAGGACCAGCGCGCCGAGCACCGACAGCAGCCCGACCAGGAGCGGCAGTCCGGCGGCGACCAGGCTGCCGAAGACCAGCACGAGCAGCACCAGCAGGACCGGCATGGAGATCGCCTCGGCCCTGGCCAGGTCGGCGCCCGTCTGCGTGTTGAGGTCGTCGAGCAGCGGCACGGCTCCGCCGATCTTGACGGTGAGACCTTCGACGGTTCGCAGCCGCCGCTCGATGGCGGCGTAGGCCCGCTGCTTGTCGCCCTTGAGGGTGATCAGCGCGTAGGTCGAGCGCGAGTCGCGCGAGATCATCTTGGCCGAGTGGGTGGTCCAGTACGTCGTCATCCGCCGCACGTGGATGGCCGGCAGGCGGCGCAGCGAGTCGTGGACGGCCTTCTTGTACCTCCTGTCGCGGGCCGACACCGTGGGATGTGTGTAGAGCACCACCACGTCGGGCGAGTCGCCGCTGTACCAGTCGTCGTTCCAGGTCGCCGACGTGGTCGACTCGGCCGCGGGGTCCTCGAATCCTCCGTCCGCCATCCGCCCGAACACCTCCAGGCCGAAGGGCGCGACGAGTACCGCGGCGGCCACGCTCAGGACGAGGAGCGTCCAGCGGCCGCGGTGGACGAACCGGCCCAGCGACTCAAACAAGCACGCCCTCCAGATAGGCCTGCCGGCAGGCCCGCCGGGCGATCTTCCCGCTGGAGGTGCGCGGCACGGCGCCCGCCGCCACCAGCACGACCTCCGCCGCCACCTCGTGGTCGCGCGAGATCGCGGCGCGGACCGCGCTGATCACGCTCTCCTGGTCGCGCTCCAGTCGTGACCGCTCGGCCACGACGACGAGCCGTTCCGTCTCTGCCCCCGGCACGGCGAACGCGGCCACGTGTCCCCTGCGCACCCCGTCGGAGGCCTCCTGCGCGGTCGCCTCGATGTCCTGCGGGTAGTGGTTGCGCCCGTCGACGATCACCAGATCCTTGATCCGCCCGGTGATGTAGAGCTCTCCCTCGTGGATCACGCCGAGGTCGCCTGTGCGCAGCCATCCGTCGGCGAAGACCTCCGCGGTGCGCGTGGGGTCGCGCCAGTAGGCGCGGGCCACGTTCGGCCCGCGTACCTGGATCTCCCCCACCTGCCCGTCGCCGGCGGAGTCGATGCGAACCTGCTGCCCGGTCGGCCTGCCGCAGGAGACGAGCGTGCTGGCGAACCCCTGCCCGCCGTACGGCACGGCCTGCCCTTCCTCCAGGGCGTTCCTGTCGAAGCCGGTGACCAGAGGCGGCTCGTGGATCGAGCCCGCGGCGACGAAGACCGTCGCCTCGGCCAGGCCGTAGCCGGGCGTGTGCGCTTCGGGACGAAGGCCGTAGGGGCCGAAGACGGAGGCGAACCTGGAGATGGTCGAGGGCCGGACGGGCTCGGCCCCGTTGAGCATGACCCGCACCCCTGACAGGTCGAGCCCTTCGAGGTCGGCGGGGTCGGTGGCTCGTGCGGCCGTGTACTCGAAGGCGAAGTTCGGGCCGCCGGTGTAGACGTCGTCGTGCCCTGACAGCAGCCGCATCCACCGCGTGGGCTTCATGACGAAGGCCACGGGGTCCATGAACACCGCCCGGTTCCCGCCGACGATCGGGCACGCGATGATCGCGATCAGCCCCATGTCGTGGAAGAGCGGCAGCCACAGGGCGGCGACCGAGGTGCGGGGCCTGGCGTCGAAGGCCTCCCAGAGCTGGGCGGCGTTGGCGCTGACGTTACCGTGCGAGATCTCCACCCCGGCGGGCGCCCTGGTCGAACCCGAGGTGTACTGCAGGTAGGCGAGGTCGTCGGGGCCGATCGGCTCGTCCTCCCACTCGTCGGCGAGCAGGTCGGAGACGGTGTCGACGGCGATGACGGCCTTGGCGGGCGGGAGTCCGGACATGGCGGCGCTGGTCGTCAGCACGACCACGGGATCGGCGTCGGCATAGGCGAGGGCGAGCCGTTCGGCGTGGCCCGGCAGTTCGGGCGAGAACAGCGGCACGGCCACCACTCGGGCGTACATGGCGCCGAGCATCGCCACCACGTACTCCAGGCTCTGCGGCGCGAGGATGGCGGCTCTGTCGCCGGGGGCGCAGACCTCGCGCAGTCTCACGGCCAGCGCCCTGGCCTTGAGATCGACCTGCCGCCAGGTCAGCGTGTGCTCCTGCCCGTCGCCCAGGTAGTCGACGAAGGTGTAGGCGGGCGCGTCGGGGATCTCCCGCGTCCATCGCGCGATCCGGCCGATCAGAACGTCCATGCCGAAAGTCCCCTCGCCGCTGACAGGGACCTAGCAAATTACGGCAGAAAGGCGTGCGATTCTTGCCAAACGCCTGCACATTCCGCTTCCGGTCTTGTTACCAGCGTGACAACCAGCAGGCCCGCTAGGCGATCATGAGGCGGACGACCACGCCGGAGCAGTCGCTCGCCACGCAGATCCGCACCGGGACGGCGAACACGCCGGGCCGGGTCGGCACGCCGCCCACATGCCCGTCGGGGCCGATCGTGATGCCAGGGGGGAGCTGGCGCGGGTCGATCACGGTGAAGGTGGGCAGCACGCCTCGGGGGGCGCCCTCGATCTCGATCTCGCCGTCGATCATCACGCCGACACGGCCGGGGAAGGTGAGCTGGCTGGGCGACCACGACGCCCTCTTGTGCACGATGATCGTGATCGGCTCGCGTGTGCAGGTCCCGCCCTTGCACATCGAGATCATGGCGTTGTAGGTGCCGGGCCGCGTCGGCTTGCCGTACAGGAAGCCGAGCTCGGAGACGCCGACGCCGGGGGCGACGGCGGCGCGTTCGAAGTAGTAGACGTTGGCGGTCGTCAGCAGCCGCTCGTCGACGTCGACCCCCTCGGTGAGGTGGAAGACGTTCTCGACGAGCAGGTTCGGGTGGCTGTGGTTCTGGATCACGGGAGTGTCGCGGACCATGGAGACGGGCTGCGTGCCCATGGACGGAAGCAGTGGAATGGCCGCGAGCACGGCCGTGACGGCCGCGAGAGCGAGCCATTTCAACTGCATGACGGATTACCTACCCTTCCGCAGCTCAGCGTCACACTCCGCGCACACGGACATAATCAGGGCATGGCTGAATCCGCCCAGACGCTTGAGCGTGGGCTCCATCTGCTCAGGCTGCTCGCCGACGGCCACGGCGGGCGCACGCCGACCGAGCTGGCCACGCAGCTCTCGCTGAGCCGCCCTGTGGTCTACCGGTTGCTGACCTCGTTGCAGAACGAGGGGTTCGTCCGGCGTGACCGCGAGGGCAAGGCCCACCTCGGGTACGGCGTGCTGGTGCTGGCCCAGGCCGTGCAGCCACTGCTGAGGGCGGCGGCGCTGCCGACGCTGCGCCGGCTGGCCGAGCAGGTCGGCGCGACGGCGCATCTCACGGTGGCCGAGGGCGACGACGGTCTGGCCGTGGCCGTGGTGGAGCCCTCGTGGACGAACATGCACGTCGCCTACAGGGAGGGCGCGCGGCATCCACTCAGCAAGGGCGCCGCGGGGCAGGCGATTCTGGCGATGCGCGCGGGTGATTCCGGTTATCTCGTCACGGAGGGGCAGTTGCAGGAGGGCGCGCGCGGCGTCGCCGCACCTGTCACGGGACTGCCGTGGCTGGAGGCGTCGGTGGGCGTCGTGACGTTCGGGCCGCTGGACGAGGAGGTCGGCCCCCGGGTGGTCGAGGCCGCCCAGGAGCTTACTGTCGCGCTCGGTTGACATCCCGTCGCTGATAAAGGACCGTAAATACGGATAGAGGACACTATTGTCCGATTAACGGACGGAGTTGCGATGCCGTACTACCGCCAGGTGGGCGAGGTCCCGCGCAAGCGCCACGTGCAGTTCAAGCGCCCTGACGGCGGGCTGTACGCGGAGGAGTTGATGGGCGAGGAGGGCTTCTCCTCCGACTCGTCACTGCTGTACCACCGTTACCTGCCGACCGCGATCATCAAGGCCGAGGCGGTGGAGCCGCCGCTGCCGTCGATCGCGTCGCCCAACCTTCCGCTCTCGCCCCGCCACTTCCGCACCCAGGATCTGACCAGCGCGGGTGACCTGGTCAGCGGGCGGATCCTGCTGTCGGCCAACAACGACGTCCGATTGTCGTACGTCACCACCGACCGGCCCAGCGAGCTCTACCGCAACTCCAAGGGCGACGAGTGCGTCTACATCCAGCGGGGCGACGTCCGCTTCGAGTCGACCTACGGCGCCATCGAGGCGGGCGAGGGCGACTACGTGGTGATCCCCACCGGCACGATCCACCGCTGGGTGCCGTCGGGCCAGGTGAACGCGCTGGTCATCGAGGCGTCCGGGCACATCAGGCCGCCGAAGCGCTACCTGTCGCAGTACGGCCAGTTCCTTGAGCACGCCCCCTACTGCGAGCGCGACCTCAGGACGCCGCAGGAGCCGCTGATCGAGGAGGGCGAGGAGGTCCCCGTCCTGGTGCGCACGCGCGGCGGGCTCACCAGGCTGACCTACCGCAACCACCCCTTCGACGTCGTCGGATGGGACGGCTACCTCTATCCCTACGCCTTCAACATCGAGGACTTCGAGCCCGTGGTGAAGAAGACCCACGCGCCACCGCCGGTCCACCAGACCTTCGAGGGGCCCGGCTTCGTGGTCTGCTCGTTCATGCCCCGCCCGCTCGACTTCCACCCCGAAGCGGTCCCGATCCCCTACAACCACCACAACGTCGACTCCGACGAGTTCATGTTCTACGTGGGCGGCGACTACTCCGCGAGGGCCGGCTCAGGGATCGACGTCGGCTCGATCTCCCTGCATCCCGCGGGCTTCACCCACGGCCCGCAGCCGGGCGCGGTCGAGGCGGTGATCGCCGCTGGGGCCACCCACACCAGCGAGATGGCCGTCATGGTCGACACCTTCCGCCCGCTCGACCTCGGCGACGGCGCGCTGTCCTGCGAGGACCCCGGCTACGCATGGACCTGGGCCCGATGAGCGCCTTCGAGTGCGGCACCCCGCCGCTGAAGACGACGCTCTTCTCCGCGCTGGTCGACGACGCCGGGCTGTTCCCTCCGACCTCCCTGCACATGGACGAGGCGGTGGCCCGCCACCAGCGCGACCTGGAGGCGGGCAGCCCCGTACTGACGCACCGCTTCCTGTGCCCGACCAGCCGCCTCGACGGCCTGCGCCGGCAGGCGCAGCAGCCGCGGCTGATCGGGCTGATCGTCGACACCGAGACCCTTCCCGACTTCTCCGACCTGCCGGTGGACTTCGTCGAGAGCCGCGAGGTGCGGCCGGTGCCGGAGAACGTCAGGCTGTTCGTCGAGGTCCACCCCAGGAAGATCGTGCACGTGCCGCACGGGGTGGGGCTCAAGGTGCGCTGCGGCGGCATGACCGCCGACGCCTTTCCCTCGGTCGCCGAGCTGGCCGAGTTCATCACGTACTGCGCCGAGCACGACCAGCCGTTCAAGGCCACCGCGGGGCTTCACCACGCCGTGCGCCACTTCGACCCCTCGCTCGGCGTCGACAGGCACGGCTTCCTCAACCTCGTCCTCGCCGTGTGCGCGGCCGTCGAGAAGCGCGATCCCATGAGGGTGCTCGCCTCCACCGACGTCGGCGAGCTGGTCCGGCAGGCGCACGACGTACCCGACGAGACGGCGCAGACCGCCAGGAGACTCCTGGTCAGCTACGGCTCATGCAGCACGGCCGCACCCGTCGACGACCTGAAGACCCTCGGATTGGACGCCTGATGAGCTGGGGACTCGACAACCTGCCCTACGGGGTCTTCTCGCGGGCCGGCCAGACGCCCCGCGTCGGCGTGCGGTACGGCGACGCCGTCCTCGACCTGGCCGCCGCCCTGCACGACGAGGTGTTCACCACCGGCTCGCTGAACGCCTTCATGGCCCGCGGCCACCGGGCATGGCGTGACACGCGCGCGCTGATCGTCAACAAGCTGTCGACCGACAGGTCGCTCGTCCAGCCCCACCTGGTCCCGCTCGACCAGGTGACGCTGCACCTGCCGTTCGAGGTCGCCGACTACGTCGACTTCTACTGCTCGATCGAGCACGCCTCGAACCTCGGCAGGATGTTCCGCCCCGACGACGAGCCGTTGAAGCCGAACTGGCGGCACCTGCCCGTCGGCTACCACGGGAGGGCGGGCACCATCGTCGTGTCGGGCACCCCCGTCGCCCGCCCGAACGGGCAACTCGGGGCCGGCAGGTTCGGACCGACCGCGAAGCTGGACATCGAGGCCGAGCTGGGCTTCGTCGTGGGCTCGCCCGACGGGGGCTCCTTCGAGGAGCGCGTCTTCGGGGTGACGCTGGTCAACGACTGGAGCGCGCGCGACATCCAGGCGTGGGAGTACGTGCCCCTCGGGCCCTTCCTCGGCAAGTCGTTCGCGACCTCGATCTCGCCGTGGGTGACCCCGCTGGAGGCGCTGCCCAGGATCGAAGGCCGGGCGCAGGAGCCCGCGCCGCTCCCGTATCTGGCGCGTGAGGGTGACTGGGGGCTGGACATCGCGCTGGAGGTCGAGCTGAACGGCGAGATCGTCTCGCGTCCGCCGTACAGGAACATGTACTGGACGCCCGACCAGATGCTGGCGCACATGACCGTGAACGGCGCGACGCTCAGGACGGGCGACCTGTTCGCCAGCGGCACGATCTCCGGGGAGAGCCCCGACACACGGGGTTCGTTCATCGAACTCACGTGGAACGGGACGGAGCCACTCAAGCTGGGCGACGGGCAGGCCAGAACGTTCCTGGAGGACGGCGACACCGTCACGATCCGCGCCACGGCCGGCGACATCAGTTTGGGAGAGGTGTCGGGAATCGTCACCCCGCGTGCCTGACCGCTCACTCCTCGCTAAACTCCTGGGGTTTGCCCCGGAGTGAAGGAGTGAGATGCGGCACGCCCTCCTGCTGATCGGCGGCCTGGCGCTGCCGATCAGCGGCTGCACCGCGGTGACGGCGACCCGGCCGAAGCCCCCCGCACCGGTGATCGCCGTCTCACCCGCCTTCGACGACGTCGACGCCAGGCCCGACAAGGGCCTGGTCGTCAAGGTCCGCGGCGGCAGGCTCGGCGACGTCTCGGTCCACGCGGGCGGCACGGCCGTCCCCGGCACGCTGGACCCGACGGGAACGGTGTGGCGCTCGACCTGGACGCTCCCGCCAGGTGTCGAGCACGTCGTGACGGCCACCGCGGCAGGGCCAGGCGGTCCCGGCACGCTGGTCATGGGGCGCTTCCGCACCCGTCCGGCCGAGCGCACGTTCAGGGTGCTCTCGGTGTCGCCGATGCCGGGCGAGACCGTCGGCGTCGGCACGCCCATCGTCGTCACCTTCGACACCCCCGTCAGGAACAAGGCCGCCGTCGAGCGCGCGCTGGAGGTGCGCTCCACCAAGCAGGTCGAGGGAGCGTGGCGGTGGCTCAGCGACACCCAGGCCGTCTACCGGACCAGGCACTACTGGCCGGCCAGGCAGCAGGTCGCGTTCACCGCCCACCTCGCCGGGGTCAGATCCGCCCCCGGCGTGTACGGCACCGCCGACCACGCGCTCACCTTCGCCATCGGGCGCGAGCAGGTGAGTACCGTCGACACCGTCAGGCACCAGATGGTCGTGCGGCGCGACGGCAGGGTCGTGCAGCGGATGGCGATCAGCGCGGGCAAGGCCACCACCCGCGAGTACACCACGACCAGCGGCGTCCACCTGACCATGGACAAGGGCAACCCGGTCAGGATGGTCTCACCGGGCAGGAAGAAGGGCGATCCAGGCTTCTACGACGTGCTGATCGACCACGCGGTGCGGATCTCCAACAGCGGCGAGTACGTCCACGCCAAGAACAACGTCTGGGCGCAGGGGCGGCTGAACGTCAGCCACGGCTGCGTCAACGCCCGGCCCGACCAGGCGGCCTGGTTCTACGACACGTCGCTGCGGGGCGACCCTGTCACCGTCATCGGGACCACCCGCGAGCTGGAGTGGCACAACGGGTGGGGCTACTGGCAGTTGCCATGGGATCGGTGGATCATGGGCAGCGCGCTCCACGATGCCCGGCCTCCGCCGGCTGGGTCGAGCACGCGCCCGAGCCCGACGCCCTTCCCTGACATCCGGACACGCCATCAATCGGTACCGCTGAAGACTGCCATGCCGGTAATCGGAGGATTACCGTAGAGAGGGAACTCCTTTGGGACGCGGGCCCGTTTTCCTTACAGGAGGGCCGGAGTATGGATGATTGGGTCATCTGGATAATCCTCGCCGTCGTACTCGGCGTTGCCGAGATCTTCTCCCTCACCGCCGCCCTCGGCCTGCTGGCCGCCTCCGCGCTGCTCACCTCACTGGTGGCGGCGGCCGGCCTGCCGATCCCCCTGCAGTTCCTTGTCTTCACCGCCGCCTCCGCCGCCGGTCTGCTCGTCGTCAGGCCGATCGCCATGCGAAGCATCCGCCAGCCTCCCCACCAGCGTTTCGGCGTCGAGGCGCTCGTGGGCAAGTCCGCCTACGTCGTCAGCGAGGTCACAGGGCGCTCCGGCCTGGTCCGCATCGGCGGCGAGGAGTGGACGGCACGGGCGTACGACGAAACCGTGGTGATCCCTGCCGGAGCGACCGTGGACGTCATCGAGATCGAGGGGGCCACCGCCCTCGTCTACCCTCGGGAGTGATCGTAATATGGCGCTACTCATAGCGGGACTGCTCGTCGCGCTGTTCGCGGTGTTCACCGTGCTGCGTGCCGTACGGATCGTGCCCCAGGCACGCGCACGCAACGTGGAGCGCCTGGGCCGCTACCACCGCACGCTGAAGCCGGGCCTGAACTTCGTGATCCCCTACATCGACCGCGTCTACCCCATGATCGACCTGCGTGAGCAGGTGGTCTCCTTCAGGCCACAGCCCGTCATCACCGAGGACAACCTGGTCGTCGAGATCGACACCGTCCTCTACTTCCAGGTCACCGACCCGCGCGCGGCCGCCTACGAGATCGCCAACTACATCCAGGCGGTCGAGCAGCTCACGGTCACCACGCTGCGCAACGTCGTCGGTTCCATGGACCTGGAGAAGACGCTCACCTCCCGCGACACCATCAACAGCCAGCTGCGCGGCGTCCTCGACGAGGCGACGGGCAAGTGGGGGCTGCGCGTCAACCGTGTCGAGATCAAGGCCATCGACCCGCCCAAGACGATCAAGGACGCGATGGAGAAGCAGATGCGCGCCGAGCGGGACAAGCGCGCCGCCATCCTGAGCGCCGAGGGCCAGCGCCAGTCGCAGATCCTGACCGCCGAAGGCGACAAGCAGGGCGCGATCCTGCGCGCCGAGGGCGAGCGCACCTCCGCCATCCTCAAGGCCGAGGGCCAGTCGCGCGCCATCGACCAGGTGTTCCAGGCCGTCCACCGGAACGACCCCGACCCCAAGCTGCTCGCCTACCAGTACCTCCAGGTGCTGCCGCAGCTCGCCCAGGGTCAGGGCAACACGTTCTGGGTCATTCCCAGCGAGGTGACCTCGGCCCTGCAGGGCGTCTCCAAGGCGTTCACCGAGGCGCTGCCGCCGTCCGCGGCCACGCGCACCACCTCGCCCGAGTCCTCCGAGGCGCAGGAGGAGATCGCCCGCGCGGCCGAGGCGGCCGCGGAGGCCGTGGCCGACGCCCGCGAGGCGGAGACCACGTCGGGGCCGCGCGAGCTGCCCCGGCCCGTCTCCGAGCCCACCCCCTTCCCCGATCTGGAGAAGAACCACCAGGAGGCATGACCAGGGAGGAGGGGCCGTGGGAAGCACTCCCGCGGCCCCTTCGCCGGCCCTAGTCCTTTCCTTCCAGCAGGACGTAGTCCGGTCCTTCGAGGCCTCCGACGGAGCCGTTCGGGTCGTCGACCAGGGTGCACTCGGCGACGGGTCCGTTGGAGACGCGGGTCCAGAGACCCGCGACCGTGATGTCGGAGTCGTCGCGGACTCTGAGCTCCAGCACCGCGGTCTGCCCCTCCTTCACCCACGAAGGGTCGACGGTGAAGCCGAACCTGGATTCCGATTCCGGCGAAACGGACATGCCCGGATGGGCGAACGTCTTGCTGATGGCCGTCCCGTTGGGCACCCAGCTCTCGCTGCGCGGCTGCGGGTCGCACCGCTGGCCCTCGGGGACGTAGTCGACGACGGCGTTCAGCCCCATCGCGCGCAGGTCCGCCTGCAGCGCCTCGGGGTTCCTCGCCTCGTTGATCGTGATGTGGATGGTCCCGTCGGGGTTCTTGGCGATCGCGTAGGCGGGGGCACCGCCGCCGAAGACGAGCGGCGCTCCCACCGCCATCGCCACGGCCAGCCCCAGGGCGGGCAGCAGTATCGCAGGGCGCGGCAGCAGCCGACGGTGCCTGGGCTGTATCTCGGTCATGACGAACTCCTTGAGTTGCCGGTAACGGCCCTCAGGAAGATCGCGCTCCGCAGGTGGCGGCAGCAGCCTCGCCAGCTCCTCGTTCATCGGATCTCCTTCATCGGGCTTCGGTCACCCATTACCTGTCGCGGCGGGGAGACCGGTTCCAGCTTCTTCCGCGCCCTGGACAACCGGGATTTCACCGTGCCCACGGGCACGCCGAGCGCCTCGGCCGCCTCCGTGTAGTTCAGGCCCGACCAGACGCACAACGCGACGACCTCCTGCTCGTGACGGCGCAGCGCGCCGTAGGCCTGCCTGATCGCGGCCAGCCGCTCGGCGTCGTCGATGCGTCCCGCGACCTCGTCGGCGAAGTCGGCCACCGCCTCGGCCCTCGGCATCCGCGCCATCGCGTCCTGATGCCTGCGTACGGCTCGCCGCATGTTGCGCACGACGTTGGTGGCGACGCCGAGTAACCACGGGCGCAGCGACCCTCCGTCGGCGTCGATCTTCCGCCTGAGCCGCCACGCCTCCAGGAACGTCAGTGACAGCGCGTCCTCGGCGGCGGCCCAGTCGCCGAGCACGCGGTAGGCATGATGGAAGACGGCGCGGCCGTACTCGTCGAAGAGCTGCGCGAACGCGTCGGCGTCACCATCACGTATCCGGGCACGAAAGGACATGTCCACGCATAGGACTGTCCGCGGCGCGTCCCGGGTTCCCTGTACGAGCGAACCCGGCCGCCACGAAGGCGACCGGGTCAGGTCTCACCCGTACCGCACCCGGCGGTGGACCAGGCGCGGCCCGGCTGCCACGGCCGGTTTCCGGTCAGGCGGCGTCCCATTCGAGCAGGAGGTAGCCGCGATGGGGAACGGTCGCCGTCGAAGGGTCGACGGGCACGGGAGGCGCCAAGGGGCGCAGCAGGGTCGCGGTCGCCGATGAGGGCACGCCTGCGACCGGGCGGGCGGGGTCGGCCGAGCCGTTGGCGATCGCAAGACGCCACCGGTCGCCGACCTTGGCCAGGTGGGGCAGCAGGTGCGGGCCGCCCGTCACCATCGGGAAGTCGCCGCCCAGGAAACCGATCGCCTCCTGGGCGAGGCGGCGGCCGTCGTCGCAGCGGCCGAGCCGTTCGGGCGCGCACGCGGCGATCGTGTGGACCCGCCCGCCGAGCGCGTTGACGAAGCTGACCCGCCCCGCGCCCCACGGTTCGAAGCGAGGGCTGAGGATCTCCGTCCAGACCTCGGCGGCCCGCGCAGGACGCAGCCGGGCCACCGCGTCCTGCACGTTCACGCTCAGCAGCGCGCCGCCGTCCACGATCCGCTCGATGCTGTACGGCGTGCGCGAAGGCCGCTCCCGAGCCACGATCTCCGCGACCGTGACGCCGAGCAGGTCGCCGAATCCGCGCTCGGCCAGGATCGAAGCGGCCCTGCCGTCCAGCAGCAGCCCGCCGCGCAGCAGTTCCAGCGGGTCGGGAACCGCCCAGGCCAGCTCGCCGAACAGCGCGGTCACGGGCGCGACGCCGGCCCGGATCGGCACGCCGTACGGCAGGAGGAAGTCGGCGGCGCGCAGCGGATCGGCGGTCAGGCCCTCCATCGTGCCGTCGCCGGGAAGCGAGGCCGCGGCTGAGGGCCACCACGGGACGCCGACGCCGGCCGTGACAGGGGAAGGGGTGAGGGTGGCGTCGAGCGCGGGCCTGGAGGCGTCCAGCATCCGGCCGACGCGAGGGTAGCGCCGCGGGTCTCCGGTGACGAAGGGGAAGACGTCGAGCAGCAGCGCGTCGGCTCCCGACAGGTGTGCCGCGACCATCTCCGACCAGGTCTGGGTGTCGGCCTTCGACCACTCGGTGTGCTTCCAGTTCTCCACCTCGGGCGCGACCTCGACGCCCGGAGGGCGCAGCGGGCGCTGGAGCTCCAGCATGGCGATGGAGTAGGCCAGCGTCCTGCCGACGGTGTCGCTGTAGGGGGCGAAGTGCGGCCTGTGCACCCGCGCCCGCTCGAACAGCGCGGCCCAGTCGCGGCCCTCGACGGAGGCGACGCCGAGTCCGGAGCTCATGACGCCCAGCTCGGCACGGCCGCCGACCGCCTGCCGTACGGCGTCGACGGCTTCGAGCTGCGCCTCGCGCCAGGTCCGCTGGAGCAGCTCGCGCCACGGGTGCGGCGGCCCCGTGACGGCGGCCACCAGCTCCTGCCTGGTGGGCTTCTCGCCCGCCAGCAGCTCGAACCGGTCCAGCATCTCGGGCTCGAACCCGCCACCCCAGGTCAGCGGCGAGTGGTTGTGGAAGCGCAGGTCGTCCTCCAGCCAGAGCACGCGGAAGCCGAGCTCGGCGAAGCGGCCGTAGTGCGCCGCGAGCCACGACCGCCACGCCGGGCAGGCGAACGAGGCGGTCGTGGTGGACACCTCGCCGAGCGGGGAGACCATCGGGGCGAAGCCCGCGTCCTGGACCCTGCCCCTGTCGGCGTGGCCGGTGGTCACCCACGGGTTCAGGCTGACGCTCAGGCCGCGCTCGGCCAGGACGTTCCTGGCCGAGCGCACCAGCTCGAACCACAGGTCCTCCTCGGCGCCGAGAAGGTGCCCGGGGTGGAGCTCCTCCGCGCCGAACATCAGCACGACCTCCTCCACGCCGTGCTCGACGCAGAAGTCGGCCAGCGGACGCGGGTCGGCGCCCGGCAGGACCTGGTAACGCAGGTGGTAACGGGTCAAGATCAGACCTGACCGCGGTCGAAGTAGGCGATCAGCTCGGGGTCGAGCGGCGGCACGTCGTACGGCATGCCGCCGTCACGCAGCGACATCGTGGCCATGTAGCCCGCGGCCACGCTCATGCGGGCCGCCACCGGCGAGGTGTCGGTGACGCCGCCCTCCCGCACGAACCTGTTGAACTCGCCGATGATCCCGGTGTCCGCGCCGCCGTGCGAGCCCTTGGCGTCAGGCACCTGGTAGGCGATGTCGCAGTCGTCGCGGTAGGACGAGGGCCCGGTGTTCCACACCTTCACGGTGTCGCCGGGGCCGTCGCCGAAGTTCTCCAGCCTGCCCTCGGTCCCGATGACCGTGTAGTTGCGCACGTAGTCGGGGCTGAAGTGGCACTGCTGGTAGGCGGCGATGATCCCGTTGTCGAGCCGCATGTTCATGACCGACACGTCCTCCACGTCGACGACGTGGTGAAGGTTCTTCCGCTCGGTGGGCGGCCACTCGAACTCCTTCAGCCAGTTGTCGGGCCGAGGGGTGCCGGGCTCGCGCCGCGGCAGGTCGCCGTAGAGCATCAGGTCGCCGAGCGCGTTGACCCTGGTGGTGTAGCCGCCGGCGAGCCAGTGGATGACGTCCAGGTCGTGCGCGGCCTTCTGCAGCAGCAGGCCCGTCGTGCGGGTGCGGTCGGCGTGCCAGTCCTTGAAGTAGTAGTCGCCGCCGTAGGACACGAAGTGACGCACCCAGATGGTCTTCGGCTCGCCGATGACGCCCTTCTGGATGATGTCGCGCATCAGGCGGACCACGCCCATGTGGCGCATGTTGTGCCCCACGTAGAGCCTGGTCCCCGTCCGCTTCGCGGTGCGCAGGATGTTGTCGCAGCCCTCGACCGTGATGTGCAGCGGCTTTTCCAGGTAGACGGCCTTGCCCGCCTCCAGGGCCGCCACCGCGATGCGCTCGTGGGTGTCGTCGGGCGTCATCACGATGACGGCGTCGAGGTCCTTCCTGTCCAGCAGCTCGCGGTAGTCCTCGGTGAGGATCTCCGCCTCGAAGCGCCCCGCCTGGCGCTTGAGCACTGCCGGGTCGGAGTCGCACAGCGCGGCCACGACCGACCCCTTGCCGGGCCGGTGCGCCGACAGGGCCAGGCTGGTTCGCAGCCCGAGGCCGATGACTCCGATGCGCAGGTCTTCCACTTCTGTCCTTTCCTTGACGTACGGCGGGACTCAGCCCTTGGCGATGGAGGCCTCGTACTCGGCCTTCATCGCGGCGCCGCCCTTGTCCATCCACTTCTTGACGAAGTCCTGCCAGCCCGACAGCGGCTTGCGGCCCGTGACGAAGTCCACGATCGCGTCCGACGCCATCGTGCTCAGCTCGCCGTTCTTCTGCGTGTAGGTGTCGGAGAAGTGACCGGTGGTGACCCGCGGCTGGAGCAGCGGCGCGACCTTGGTCTCGAAGTCGTGGATGAGCTTGGTGCGCTCGGGCTGCCCCGGCAGGAACAGCGCGGAGGGCGAGCCGATCACGAACTGCAGCGGCTGCACGGTCGTGGGCACCTCGGCCGTGCCCTTGTCGGTGAAGGCGAGGTCGCCGTCCTTCTTGGTGAAGTGCGTGCCCTCGACGCCGAAGTTGACCAGCTGGTACTCCTCGGTGCCGAACGGCGCGGCCAGGTAGTTGAGCACGCCCAGCAGCGTCTCGATGCGCGCCTTGTCGACCTTGTTGCTGATCGCGGTGAACCCGACCGAGCCGAGGCCCGCGTTGTAGACGGGCTTGGACGACGGGGTCGCGGCGAAGGGCACGATGGCGCCGAGGTTGTACTTCTGGGTCTTGGCGTCGTTGAGGAAGCCGGGGAAGGACTCGACGTAGGCGCCGATCTGGCCGTTGGCCACCTTGTCCTTGATGGTGGCCAGGGCGGGGTCGGGCCAGAACAGGTTGGCCTTGAAGCACTTGACCGCGAACTCCAGCGCGGCGAGGTACTCCTGCGTCTCGTACTGGTGGGTCAGCTTGCCGCCTTCGAGCTTCCACGTGTTCGGCGCGCCGTACCAGTGGCTGAACATGTGGACGTGGTTCACGTAGGAGGGCTCGAGCGGGTACTTGTTCTTCTTGACGTCGAGCAGCTGCTTGGTCTTGTCGAAGAAGTCGTCGGCGCTGGTGAAGGTGGCGCCGCCGACCGGCTGCCAGTAGTCGGTGTTGACGAGGAAGACCTGGCCGAACTTGCTGTAGGACACCGCGACGCCGTACAGCTTGCCGTCGGTGACGGCCGACTTCCACGCCACGTCACCGAGGTTGGCCAGGTTCGGGTACTTCTTGATCGCGTCGCCGCTCAGGTAGGACGTCAGGTCGTGGAACTTGGCCGCCAGCAGTTCGGGCACCCGCTGCAGGCCCTGGTTCGGCGGGAACCAGACGAGGTCGGGCAGGTCGTCGCTGGCGATGATCGCGTTGAACTTGTCGGGGTAGCCGTCGCCGACCACGATGTTCATGGCCCACTCGGAGCCCAGCGCCTTGTTGAGCTCCTGCAGGTAGGCGCTCTGGCCGGGGGCGGGCGGGGCCACGTCCCAGGTCTGGGTGAGCGAGGTGATCTTCTTGCCGTCGCCGGGAGGGGCGGTGACGGACTTGACCAGCTCGGTGGGGTACTTCAGGTAGGCGGGGTCCTGGCCCGCGTCGATGGGCAGGTCGGGCGTGGGGATCTTCGCGGCGGTGAAGGTGGGGAGCGCGAGCTTCTTCGACAGCTCGGCCCCGCCCTTCTTGACGCCGGCCGCGCCGCCACCCTCGCCCCCGCAGGCGGCGAGCCCTGCGACGGTGACGCCGGCGAGTGCGAGTCCGAGGAAGCCGCGGCGGGACATGGTTGAGGACATGGTTTCTCCTGGAAAGGGTGCGGTTCAGCCCTTGATGGCGCCCGTGAGGACGCCCTTGGTGAAGTACTTCTGGAGGAAGGGGTAGACGGCCAGGATCGGCACCAGCGCGATGACCAGCACGGCCATCTGCACGGAGGAGGCGGGCAGGTCCCGCACGATCGCGACGTCGGAGCCCGTGGCGGAGGTGCCGCGGAAGATGAACTGCCGCAGCACGACCTGGATCGGGTGCATGGACTGGTCGTTGATGTAGAGGATCGCGTTGAAGAAGGTGTTCCAGTAGGAGACCGCGTAGAACAGGCCCACCACGGCGATCACGGCCTTGGACAGCGGGATCGCGATCCGCCACAGCATGCGCCACTCGGTGCAGCCGTCCATGCGCGCCGCCTCGAACAGCTCCTCGGGCAGGTTCTGGAAGAAGGCCCTGACCACGACCACGTTGAACGCGTTGACCAGCACGGGCACGATCAGCGACTGGTAGGTGTCGATCATGCCGAGCTCCTTGACCATCAGGTAGCTCGGGATCATGCCGGGGGTGAACAGGAACGTGGCCAGCACCATCAGCAGGATCGGCTTGCCGCCGAGCATGCCTCTGCGGGAGAGCGCGTATCCGAGGAAGACCGTGCACAGCAGGCTGAGCGCGGTGCCGGCGAGCGTGATGCCGATGCTGATCAGCACGGATCTGGTGACCGCGCCGCCTGACAGGATCAGGCTGTAGGCCTCGAAGGTCGGCTTGGAGGGGAACAGCACGTAGCTGCCGCCGTTGGCGATGCTCTCCGCGCGCCCCATCAGGCTGGTGCCGAGCGCGAGCCCGAACGGGTACAGCACGGCCAGCACGATGGCGGTGAGGACGACGAACTTCAGCGCGCGCCCCGCGATCGTCGGGCGTTCCATCCATGGCGGCCTCATCGGTAGATCCCCTGCTCTCCGAAGCGGTGTGCGAGTTTGTTGGCCGCGTAGATCAACGCCGCGCCGATGAGGCCCTTCATCAGGCCGGCCGCGGTGCTCATGCCCCAGTCGCCGTCGCGGATGCCGTGGTAATAGACGTAGGTGTCGATGACCTCGGACGCGCCCGCGCCGACCGCGTCCCGCTGCAGGACCATCTGCTCGAATCCGACGGAGAGGATGTCGCCGAGGCGCAGGATCAGCATCATGAGGATGACCGAGCGGATGCCGGGCAGCGTCACGTGCCACAGGCGGCGCTTCCAGTCGGCGCCGTCGATGGCGGCGGCCTCGTACTGGTTCATGTCGATCGCGGTGATCGCCGCCAGGAAGATGATCGTGCCCCAGCCGCAGTCCTTCCAGATCACCTGCGCCGTGACGAGCAGCTTGAAGGTGTCGGGGTTGGACATCAGGTTGCCGATGGTGACGCCGTGGGAGTTCAGGAAGCCGCTCACGGTGCCCGCGCCGCCGATGACCTGCTGGAACATCGCGACCACGACGACCCACGACAGGAAGTGGGGCAGGTAGACGACCGACTGGATGAAACGCTTGATCCGGTGGCCGACCAGCGAGTTCAGCAGCAGGGCGAGCGCGATCGGCGCGGGGAAGTAGAGCAGGAGCTGCAGCGCGGTGATCTGGAGCGTGTTGCTGACCGCGGACCAGAACTCCGGCTCCGCCAGGAGCATCGTGAAGTTCTCCCAGCCCACCCATGGGCTGCCCGAGATGCCGAGGAACGGCGCGTAGTCCTTGAACGCGATCACGTTGCCCAGCAGCGGGACGTAGAAGAAGACGACGAAGTACAGGACTCCGGGCACGCACAGCGCCAGCAGCGTCCAGTCGCGTCTCAACCGATCGCGGATGGTCCGCCGCTGAGGGCGGACGTCCGTATGGACTTCCACTACGGGGGTTGCCGTGGACGCGACCACGTCTCACCTCCAAGTCAGAACGGGTGGGGTCTCAACGAGTGACTGGAGGCTAGCCCGCGTTTATGCAAACAACTAGGGTTAATCGAGCACAAAGCAGCAGAAGATGCGCAGCATCTATCGCTTCGTGACAGTTTCGTGACTGATTTATACAGAGCGTCTATGAAAACAGCACTGTGTCGGCGTGGTTGAGCGCCATCCGCACCGCGCCGAGCGTGATCGACTCGCTGCTCAGCTCCGATGCCACGACCCTGGGCGGGTACAGGCAGACCTCGTCCAGGTAGCTCTGGATCGGCTCGACCAGCAGGTCACCGGCGGTCGACAGGCTGCCGCCGATCACCACCATCTCCGGGTCGAGCGGGTTGACGATGCTGACCAGACCGCCCGCCAGGTGGCGGGCGAACCTCGACACCGCCTCCGCGGCCTGCGCGTCGCCCGCCCGCGCCCTGGCGATGGCGAACTCCGCGCTCTCCCGCGTGGACCTCAGCTCACCCGGCTCCACGGCCATGGCGTAGTCGAGCACGTGCCTGAACGCCGACCAGTGGTCACCCGCCTGCACGCCGATCTCGCCCGAGGCCGCGTGCGCCCCCCTGTACGGCACGCCGCCGATGAGGAAGCCCAGCCCGAGCCTGTCGCCGGTGAACAGGTAGACCACGTCGCTCATGCCCTGGGCGGCGCCACGCCAGTGCTCGGCCAGCACCGCCAGCCGCATGTCGTTCTCGACGAGGATCGGCGAGGGGACGCGCTTCTCCAGCTCGGCCCGCAGCTCCACCCCCGTCCACCCGGGCAGTACGACGCTCTTGACGACCCTGCCCTCGCCGTCGACCACGCCGGTGGTTCCGACGCCCACCGCCACCAACTCGGACACCTCGCACCCCGCCTCCGCGGCGGCCCTGGTGACCAGGTCGCGCACCATGGCCAGCCGTTCGGCCGCCGAGGTGTCACGCGGCAGCGGTTCCCTGCAGGAGGCCAGGATGGTGCCGCCGAGATCGGCGGCCATCGTGCGAACGCTGGACGAGCCGATGCCCACGCCGACCACGTGGCCCGCGGAGGCGCGGAACCTGTAGCGGCGGGCGGGACGGCCGCGCTGCCTGTCGCCCTGCTCCTCCTCGCACTCCTCGGCCCAGCCCTCGCCCAGCAGGTCCTCGACGATGACCTCCGCCGTCGGCCTCGACACCCTCGCCGCCCTGGCCAGTTCGGTCAGCGTGGCGTCTCCCGCCCCGCGCATGGCGCGCAGGATCGCGGCGGAGTTGAGCTTCCGCAGGAGGGACGCGTCACCGCTGACCTGTCTCATGACGGTCATTCTACTTTGACAAGGTTCTTTCGATAAATCATGTAGCGATGCTGACAGAGCCGTTAAGAAAACCTCGATGGACACGGGGGGTGATCACCGGCACAGTGCGTAAGGTTGTCAGGAGGGGGAAACGACCGTCATGAAAGCACTGGTCAAGCAGAAGGCCGAGCCTGGCCTGTGGCTGATGGACGTGCCAGAGCCCGTCGTCGGGCCCGGCGAGGTCAAGATCAAGGTGCTGCGCACCGGGATCTGCGGCACGGACCTCCACATCCGCAAATATGACGACTGGGCGAAGAGCACGCTGAAGCTGCCCCTGGTCGTCGGGCACGAGTTCTCCGGCGAGGTCGTCGAGGTCGCGCCGGGCATCGAGGACATCAAGGTCGGCGACCTGGTCAGCGGCGAGGGCCACATCGTGTGCGGCAAGTGCCGCAACTGCATGGCAGGCCGCCGCCACCTGTGCATCAACACCATCGGGCTCGGCGTCAACCGTGACGGCGCGTTCGCCGAGTACGTGACGCTGCCGGCGTCCAACGTCTGGGTCCACCGCGTCCCCGTCGACCCCGACGTCGCGGCGATCTTCGACCCGTTCGGCAACGCCGTCCACACCGCGCTCTCCTTCCCCCTGGTCGGCGAGGACGTGCTGGTGACAGGCGCCGGCCCGATCGGGCTGATGGCCGCCGCCGTCGCCACCCACGTGGGCGCCCGCAACGTCGTGATCACCGACGTCAGCCCCGAACGGCTCGAACTGGCCGGGAAGCTGGGCGTCAGCCTCGCGCTGAACATCACCCAGGACTCCATCGCCGACGGCGTGAAGCGGCTCGGCATGCGCGAGGGCTTCGACGTGGGCCTGGAGATGTCCGGCCACCCGCAGGCGATGCGCGACATGATCGCGAACATGACCCACGGCGGCAGGATCGCCATGCTCGGCCTGCCCGCCGAGGAGTTCGCGATCGACTGGGCCACGGTCGTCACCTCGATGATCACCATCAAGGGCATCTACGGCCGCGAGATGTACGAGACCTGGTACAACATGTCGGTCCTGCTGGAGAAGGGGCTCGACCTCTCCCCCGTGATCACCGACAGGTTCTCCTACCGCGACTTCGACGCCGCCTTCGACACCGCGGCCAGCGGCAGGACCGGCAAGGTCATCCTCCACTGGAGCGACGCCTCACCCCGCGCGTGACCCCCGAAGGCGTCCCCCTCACCAGATCACGATGGATTGGAGCGTGTGATGTTCGGAAAGACGCGGGATGACCTGCGGGCCACACTGGACGAGATCGCCTCAGCGGGGCTGCTCAAGCCCGAACGCGTCATCACCACCCCGCAGAACGCCACGGTCGGCGTCGCGGGCCGCGAGGTGCTGAACTTCTGCGCCAACAACTACCTCGGCCTCGCCGACAACGCCGAAGTGATCGAGACCGCCAAGGAGGCGCTCGACACGTGGGGCTTCGGCATGGCCTCCGTACGCTTCATCTGCGGCACGCAGGAGGTCCACAAGGAGCTCGAATCACGCCTTTCCGACTTCCTCGGCATGGAGGACACCGTCCTCTACAGCTCCTGCTTCGACGCCAACGGCGGCGTGTTCGAGACGCTGCTCGACGCGCAGGACGCCGTGATCTCCGACGCGCTCAACCACGCCAGCATCATCGACGGCATCAGGCTGTCCAAGGCCCGCCGCTACCGGTACGCCAACCGTGACATGGCCGAGCTCGAGGCCAGGCTCAAGGAGGCGTCCGACGCGCGGCGCAAGCTGATCGTGACCGACGGCGTCTTCTCCATGGACGGCTACCTCGCGCCGCTGCGGGAGATCTGCGACCTGGCCGACCAGTACGGCGCGATGGTCATGGTGGACGACTCCCACGCGGTCGGCTTCGTCGGCCCGACCGGGCGCGGCACCCCCGAGCTGCACGGGGTCACCGACAGGGTCGACATCATCACCGGCACTCTCGGCAAGGCACTGGGCGGGGCGAGCGGCGGCTACGTGTCGGCCCGCAAGGAGATCTGCGAGCTGCTGCGGCAGCGCTCGCGCCCCTACCTGTTCTCCAACTCGCTCGCGCCGGTCATCGCGTCGGCGTCGCTGCGCATCCTCGACCTGCTGGAGAGCTCCAGCGAGGCGCGCGAGCGGCTGCGCGACAACACGCTGCGTTTCCGGACGCAGATGACCGAGGCAGGGTTCGACGTGCTGCCGGGCGACCACCCGATCGCACCCGTGATGATCGGAGACGCCGCCGAGGCCGCCGCGATGGCCGAGCGCCTGCTCGACCAGGGCATCTACGTGATCGGCTTCTCCTACCCCGTGGTCCCGCACGGCCAGGCCCGCATCCGGGTGCAGCTGTCGGCCGCTCACTCGCCCGAAGACGTCGACCGCGCGGTCGCCGCGTTCGTCGCCGCCCGCGACAGCTGATCCTCCGGTACGGCAAGCGGGTCAGCGGCCACCGCGGTCACCGCTGACCGCCCGTCCATCACGCCGCTCCAGCGGGACTCCGGCGAGGCCACTGTCACGCCGGCCTCGCCGGGGTGGCCCCGCCGGGTGGCCTGGTCGCCTGCCGTACGGCGTCACAATGGGTTCGTGATTGACACTCGCCGGTTGCGGACGTTGCGAGCGGTGGCGGACCACGGCACGGTGACCGCGGCGGCCGCCGCGCTGCACGTCACGCCCTCGGCCGTCTCCCAGCAGCTCGGCGCGCTCGAACACGAGGTGGGCCACCGCCTGTTCGCCCGCGACGGCCGCGGCATCAGGCTCACCGCCGTGGGCCGCATCATGCTCGCTCACGCCGACGAGGTCCTCGCCCAGCTCGAACGCGCGCAGGCCGAGGTCGCCGCGTACACGACGGGTTCGGCGGGCGAGGTGACGGTCGCCTCGTTCGCCACCGCGATCAGCGTCGTGCTGGCCCCCGCCATCAGCGCCCTGCGCGTGACCGCTCCCGCGTTGAAGATCCGTGTCCTGGACGCCGAGGGCGACCGCGGCCTCACCCTGCTGCTCGACGACGAGGCGGACCTGACGATCGCGGTGGAGTATCGCGGCGCGCCCGACGACCAGCGGCTGACCCGTCTGCCCCTCTACGCCGAGCCTTTCGACCTGCTGCTCCCCGTGGACCACGCCCCCGCCTCCTCGTTGTCGGAGGTGGCCAGCGAGCCGTGGATCGGCCCCTATCCCGGCAATCCGGTCCACGACGTGATCACGTTCGCCTGCGAGCGGGAGGGTTTCACGCCGGGGTTCGCGCACTCCTCTGACGACTTCCGCGCCGTCGTCGCGCTGGTGGGGGCGGGTGCGGGTGTCGCGCTCGTGCCCCGCATGGCGTTGCGCGATCTCGACCTGTCCAGCGTGATCGTCTGCCGGATCCCCGGCCCCGAGCGCCGCGTCTTCGCGGCCGTCCGCCGCGGCGCCGATCTCCACCCGCTCCTGCGCCCGCTCCTCGCCACTCTCACCGCCGGCCGCCCGCTGGACTGACACCCGCCCACCCGCCCAGCCCGCGGTCCGACGCCCGCACTCCTGCCCAGCCCGCCGGACCCACGCCCGCCCACCTGACCCAGACCGCCGGACCGGCGTCCGCACTCCTGCTCAGCCGACCGGGCGGGGGTCGTGCACGGTCGGGACGCCGCCTTCGCGGTGCGCGCGGCGGACGTCCTCGACGAACTCGCGGGAGAACATCGTCGTCAGCGTGGCGACGCCGCCTCGGGTGACCCTGATCTCGCCGTGCCTGATCTCGCCGACCAGTTTGACGGTGAAACCGCCGGTGGTGGCGGGTCGCTCCCGATCCTTGACGCCGCCGCGACCGGTGACGCGCAGGTCCCACTGGTCGACCACCGCGTTGTCCGGCAGCAGCAGCCTGAGCGTGGACCGCTCGGCATCGACGCGAACCTCGACGTCGCCCTCGGGCAGGGCCCTGAGGTCAAGGACGGCGTAGCCGCGCCTGGCGCGGACCTCGAACCTGTTGGCCTCGGTCCAGCGGCCGAGCTTCTTGGTGGCGGTGTCGAAGGCCTCGACGCGCACGACGGTGGTGTTCTCCATGACCGACCTCGTTCCGTTTCTCTTGATTCCCAAGACGTTTTTATCTTGGCTCTCAAGCTACTTGAATGTCAAGAGAAATCTCAACGATCTTTCGCGGATGGCCGAGTAGCATGGCGCTCCGGAGGTTTGAGACGAAGGAGACGCGGTGGCTGAGTTAGAGCGGGTTCCTCCCGGCGTCGACCCCACGGTGCCGAGTTCAGCGCGCGTCTACGACTACCTGCTCGGCGGTAAGGACCACCTCGCGATCGACCGCGCCGTGGCCGAGGCGCTCCTCGCGGTAGCGCCGGACACGCGGCTGGTGGCTCGCGCCAACAGGATCTTCCTGGCCAGGGCGGTACGCCACCTGGCCGAGCAGGGGGTGCGCCAGTTCATCGACCTGGGCACCGGCATCCCGACCTCGCCCAGCGTCCACGAGGTGGCCCGCGAGGTGAACCCCGCGTGCCGGGTGATCTACGTGGACTACGATCCGGTGGTGCGGCTGCACACCCAGGTACTGCTGGCCGACGTGCCGGGCGTCGCCGGCATCCAGGCCGACCTGCGCCGCCCCAAAGACATCCTCGGCGATCCGCATGTCACCGGCCTCATCGACTTCGACCAGCCCGTCGGGGTGCTGATGGTCGGCGTGCTGCACTTCGTCATGGACGAGGAGGACCCCGCGGGGATCGTGGCCGCCTTCAGGGAGCGCATGGCGCCGGGCAGCCACCTGGTGATATCCCACACGATGGCCGAGAGCGCGCCCGAGGCGCTCGCCCAACTGAAGATGGCCACGGCGAACTCGCCCGCGCAGGGCAGGTTCCGCGATCACTCCCAGGTCGCGCGGCTGTTCGACGGCTTCGAGCTCATCGGCCCCGGCCTGGTTCCCGTGCAGGACTGGCGGATCGGTGACGAGGACGAGGACCAGATCAGCCTCCTCGACGGCCCGCCGCGGCTGCGCGTCGACGGCGGCGTCGCCCGCCTGATCCGGACCTGACGCCTCAGCCCTCCTTCTCCGGATCCCAGCCCTCGGCCCCCAGCTTGAACACACGGCGAGCCGCGCCCCCGAGGAAGTCCTCTCGCGCATCGGGGGTCAGACCCAGCTCGTCGACCTGGGCGAGAGCGCGGTCGTGGGAGAGCTGCGGCCAGTTCGTCCCGAACATCACCTTGCCCCTGCCGTAGGTGTTCATGAAGTGCACCAGCTGCGGCGGATAGTAGCGGGGCAGGTAGGCCGAGGTGTCGATGAAGACGTTGTCGTGCTTCCACGCGACGCCGATCATCTCGTCGGTCCACGGGTGCCCGATGTGCCCGCCGACGATCACCAGCTCGGGCAGGTCCAGCGCGATCCTGTCCAGGTAGGGCACCGGCCGGCCCGTCTCGGACGGCTTCAGCGGGCCCGTGTGCCCGACCTGGGTGCAGAAGGGGACGCCGAGCTCGACGCAGGTCGTGTACAGCGGGTAGTAGAGCCGGTGGTCGGGCGGCAGCTCCCACAGCCACGGCACCATCCGCAGCCCGACGAAACCCAGCTCCTCCACCGCGCGGTGCAGCTCCGCGACGGCCGCGACGGGATGGGCCAGGTTCACCGCCGCGAGCCCCGCGAACCGGTCGGGGTAGGCCGCGGTGAAGGTGGCGACGTCGTCATTGCTGATCACCCACCCGCCGGGCCGGTGCCACGCCGACAGCAGGAGCATGTCGACGCCGGCCGCGTCCATCAGCGTGACGAGCTCGCCGGGGGTGACGGGCGTGTCGATCAGGTCGGCGCTCCCCGACTTCTCGAACAGCCGCCGGATCTCCGGCATGGGCAGCCTGCCGGGCCGTCCGCCCATGGTGGGCTGAGCCCAGACATCGATAATCACCTTCCCAGCCTCTCCCGCACCGCCCTGACGATCAATGCTGCGCAGGCGAAAGATCGTGCAGGACCGCTCAACGATGCTCCCAACATCGCGGCAGGATGGGGGGAGAAGCTCGAACCGCGACATCAGGAGGCGATCATCGATCTCGTCTTACTACTCCTGGCCTGCTGCGTCATGGCGGTCTCCCTGGCCGGCGCCCTGAGGGTGCGCCCGGCCCGCTACCCCGCCCACGAGGACGTCGACAGGGACCGGCTCGCCTATCTGGCGGGCGGCCGCATCCGCGTCATCAACGCCGCGCTGGCCGAACTGTCCGCGAGGGGCACGGTCACGATCTCCGCCACCCGCCGCATCCAGGTCTCTTCCTCTGATCCGGACGCGCGCGGACCGATCGAGACCGTCCTGGTCGAGGCCTCCCGCGGCTCCGGTGACGGGCTGGAGGTCCATCTGGCGCACCAGGTCCTCACGGACGACGACGTCGAGCGGATCATCGGCAAGGGCTGGGTGACCGAGCGGGCGACGGAGCGGGCCCGCCGCCTGCTGGGCGTCACGGCCGGCGCCGCCGCGCTCGGCCTGGTCGGCACGCTCGTCCTCCTGGGTCTGCGCGTGGTCCCCGCCGCGACACTGACGTTCGCCGCGGCCGGGGTGTTCGGCCTGGCCGCCGCCGGCAGCATGGCCGGTCACTGGACCGCGGGACGGGTCTCCCGGCTGCTGCGGGAGGCGCGGCTCGCCCATCCCCAGGGCGAGCGTCCCGCCCGGCCTTCGCCCGAGGCCGTCGGGCGCGGCGTGGCACTGCACGGCCTGCAGGAACTGCCCGACCGCCGGGTCAGGGCCGCGCTCGGCCACCAGCCCCGCCCGCACCCCCAGCCCATTCGGCGCACCCGCCGCAAGACCGGCCGCAAGCGGTACGGGGGCGGCTACCACCACACCTACGACACCGGCGGCGGCACGGGTGACGGAGGCGGGGGCTGGGGCTGGGGCGACGGCGGAGGCGGAGGGGGAGGCGGTGGTGACGGAGGCGGAGGCGGAGGCGGGGGCTGACGGGTCCTCATGGGCGCGCTCGCTACTGGCCAGGGCGGCGGGGTAGTCGTTGATCGGGACTCCGACCGCGGAAGGTGCCACCCGGCTGCTAGCCTGCTGCGGCACGCGCGAGACGAGGGAGGTCGATGAATATGGCTGCGCACGAGCCTCTTCGTCATGCCCTCGTCCGGGCCGCCGCACGATGAACGCGCGGCCCGGACCCCACCCAAGACCAGGAGTCTTCGCGTGTCCACCTTTCATCTGTCCGGCCTCGACCTGATCACCGACCGTCTCCTCCTGCGGCCCTGGCCGCCCGCCGAGATCAGCGCCGTTCTCGACGGCCTCTGGTCCGCGCACTGGGCCGAGGACTTCCCCGCCGAGGGCGACAGGGTCATCGCCGGGTTCGTCGCCGAGCATCCCGAAGCCACCGGCGAGTACGGCCAGCGCCAGATCGTCGAGCGGGAGAGCGGCCTCGTGGTCGGCGCCATCGGCCTGTTCTGGCCGCCCGGCGACGGCTCCATCGAGATCGGCTACGGCGTCGTGCCCTCCAGGCGGGGGCGCGGCTACGCGACCGAGGCCACCCGCGCCATGGTGGAGTTCGCCCTCACCGCGCCGGGCGTGCGCACCGTGCGCGCCAGCGTGGAGCTGTCGAACCCCGGATCGGCGCGCGTGCTGGAGAAGGCGGGGTTGCGGGCGCTGAGCCGTGACGCCACGCTCGCCCACTACGCCACCGCGTCGGCCGGCTAGCACCGAGAGGACCGGCGGCCCCCGCCGCCGGTCCTCCTCATCGATCGTCGCCCCGAGTCCTTGTGCGCCGCGCATGCCGAGGTGCCCCGCGCATGCCGAGGTGCCCCGCGCATGCCGAGCCGGCCGCCCTGCACGCCTCTGAAGGTCGAGGTCTCTCCTTCGACGGGCCGTGCGCCGCGACCCAGCCCTTGACGGATGCGCGCCGCCGGATGAATATCGAAGGACCGATATATATCGGAACCCCGATATTTCAGGATGGGCGGCGATGGCGACGCAGGACCAGCGCAGGGCCGAGACCAGGTCCAGGCTGATCGACGCCGCCGCCGAACTGTTCGCGAAGAAGGGGTTCCACGCCGTGTCCGCCGAGGCCGTGGCCGATGCCGCCGGCCGTACGACGGGCGCGCTCTACAACCACTTCGGCGGCAAGGAAGGCCTGCTGCTGGCCCTCCTGGAGGTGTGGAAGGACCAGACCGCGGCCGAGCTGCTCGCCGGATTCGAGGAGATCACCGAGTTCGACGACCGGCTGTCCGCGCTGTTCGACGTGCTGACCCGACAGGACGAGGATCGCGGTGCGTCATGGCTCCTGCTGGAGATGGAGCTGTGGCTGCACGGCGCGCGCGATCCCGCCATCGGCGAACCGCTGGCCAGGCGATACGCCGACATCAGGGCCAGGCTCGCGGAGGGGCTGTCCGACTGGGCGGCCTTCGCGGGGGTGCCGCTCCGCCGTACGCCCGAGAGGACGGCGGTGGCCGTGCTCGGGGTGCTGATCGGCTGCGCGGTCCAGCACCGGCTCGACCCGCCCGCCGTGGAACGGCGGGCCGTCGTCGAGAGCCTGCGCGACCTCCTGGGCCTGCCCGACCCCTGACACCGATCTCCCCATCGCGCCGACAAGGGAGCCCCCATGCGCATCGACCTGCTCGAGGACACCTGGGAGAAGGAAGTACCGCACGACCAGTTCGCCTACCTGCGCGCGAACGCCCCCGTCCACTGGCACGACGTCCCCGGCGACACCGGCTTCTGGGCCGTCACCAGGCATCAGGACGTGCGGGCCGTCAGCCGCGACGCGCAGACCTGGTCCACCGAACTGGGCACGACGTTCATCCGCACGCAGACGCCCGAGTTCATCGCCATCGCGGCACTGACGCTGCTGAACATGGACCCGCCCAAGCAGTCGCGCTACCGGCGCCTGGTCAGCGCGGGTTTCACCCCCAAGATGATCGCCCAGCTCGCGGGCACCGTACGCAGGCGCGCCGAGCGCATCGCCGACAGGGTCGTCGAGCGGGACGGCGAGGTGGAGTTCGTGGAGGAGGTGGCGCAGCACCTGCCTCTGGAGATGATCTGCGAGCTCATCGGCGTCCCCGAGAGCGACCACCACCTGATCTTCGACTGGTCCAACCGGATGGTCGGCTTCCAGGACCCCGACTTCCGCACCACTCCCGAGGACGGCGAGATCGCCTCCGCGGAGATCTTCGCCTACTGCGACGCGCTGGTGGACGAGCGCCGCGCCCGTCCGCGCGACGACATCCTCACCGCGCTCGTGCAGGCGGAGGTGGACGGCGACCGGCTGACAAGGGAGGAGATCGACTCCTTCTTCGTGATCCTCTGCGTCGCCGGCAACGAGACCACCCGCAACCTCATCGCGCACGCCATGAGCGCGCTCATCGCCCACCCAGGCGCCTACCGCGAGCTGCGGGCGAACCTCGACGACGAGGCGCTGTGGCGGGGCGCTACCGAGGAGTTCCTGCGCTGGGGCTCCTCGATCCACAACTTCCGCCGGACGGCCACGCGCGACACCTCGCTACGCGGCGTGCCCATCGCCGCGGGCGAGAAGGTGGTGACGTTCTACGCCTCGGCCAACCGCGACGAGGAGGTGTTCGCCGACCCGCACACCTTCGACATCCGCAGAACCCCCAACGATCACCTGACGTTCGGGGGCGGAGGACCCCACTTCTGCCTGGGCGCGAACCTGGCCAGGCTCCAGATCATGTGCATGATCCGCGAGCTCCTGCGCCGCTTCCCCTCGGCCGAGCACACCGCCCCCGTCCAGCGGATGCGCTCGGACTTCATCAACGGCGTCAAACGCATGCCGGTTCGCTTCGCGACCTCGTGAACCGCGGGCGGTCGCCGGAGCTCTGGGACCGTGGCCTCAGGACCTGGCGGCCCCGAGCGCCTCGGTGAAGCGGGTGTACCGGTCGAGCTCCTCCTTCACCGGCTCCAGCACCAGTTCGTCTCCCACGCGCGCCACACCGGACCGCAGCGCCCTGGCCACGCGCCTGGCCCTGCGCCGGCCGCCCAGCACCGCGGCCAGCCTGGACAGCAGCGCGATCAGCAGACCCGCCAGCGCCCCGCCGATCAGCAGGACCGTCGGCCACGGCAGCTCGCCGACCGTCGGCAGCCTGGGCTCGGGCAACCTCAGGTAGGTCAGCGCGAACAGCGCGCCGAGCCAGACCGCGCCGAGCACCGCCGCCGCGAACACCATCCACTGCAGCCCTCCGACGGCCCCCCACCAGCGCGGCCTGCGGGCCACGCCGATCGTGGCCGTGGCCACCACCTTGTCGAGCGCCGCCGCCAGGTCGCCTTCGCGGGACCTGGCGGCGTGCCGTACGGCGGCGGCCCACGGCGCGGGCAGGTCCCGCGCGGACGCCTCGCCCACGTCTCTGATCGCCGTCTCCATGCGCGCCCGCTGCACGGCCGACGCCTCGGGCAGCGAGGACCTGCCGATCAGCTCGCCCCTCGCGCCGCTGCCGAGACCGAGCCTGCGCAGCGGGTCGGGCCTGAACCTGCGCATCCACCTGGTCATCGGCCAGCCGGTCGCGGCCACCGCCCGGTGCGTGTGGGCCCTGGCGACCGCCTCCACCACCAGCGGGACGCCCGCCGCCTCGGCCAGCGCCGCAGTGAGCCGCCCCTCATCGGGTACGGCGGAGCCGGCCGCGCCCGCCTGCCCGCAGGCGGCCAGCCGCGCGGCGGCGGTGGACACATCGGCCGACAGGCGCGCCGCCCACGACGCGCGTTCGGCGACACGCTCGTCCAGCAGCGCACGCAGCTCGCCCATGCCCGCACCGGTCCTGGCCGAGACGCCCAGCACGGGCACGCCGTGCAGGCCGTCCTCGTCGAGCAGGCGGCGCAGGTCGGCCAGGCAGCGTTCGGCCGCGCCCGGCGGCAGCGTGTCGATCTGGTTGAGCACGACCACCATCACCTCGCCGTGCGCGGCCAGCGGGCGCAGATAGCGCTCGTGGAGGGCGGCGTCGGCGTACTTCTGCGGGTCCACCACCCACACCAGCAGGTCGACCAGCTCGACGAGCCTGTCCACCTCCAGCCGGTGACTCAGCTCGATGGAGTCGTGGTCGGGCAGGTCGAGCAGGACGAGTCCCTGCGGATCGCCGGTCACCGCGTGGCGGCGCGGCACCTCCAGCCAGTCGAGCAGCGGGCCCGCGCCCGCGCCGTCCCACAGCGCGGCCTGGGCGGTCGAGGTGGTCGGCCTGGTGACGCCCACCCTGGCAAGCTCGCCCCCGGCCATCACGTTGAACAGCGACGACTTGCCGCTGCCCGTCGCGCCCGCGAGGGCGACCACCGTGTGGTCGACCGAGAGGCTGCGCCGTACGCCGGCCCGCCCGGCCACCTCCAGGGCCGCCGCGACCGGCTCGGCGGGGAGCCTGCCCTCCGCCAGCTCGGCCGCCTCCAGCAGGCTGGTCAACCGGTCGTCCAGCGAGGGGCCCTCCTTGCGCCGCAAGAGCTTCACTCCTCCCCCTCCCCCCTGCCCGGCGGTTTCCGCTCGGCGTTCTCACCCGGATCCAGCGGTTTCCGCGCGCCCTCCCCCATGTCCAGTGGTTCGCGCCCGGCGCTCTCGCCCGAGGGGAGCTCCGTCTTGTGCTCGCGGACCGCCTCCGCCGCCTCCAGCAGGTCGGCCGCCAGGCCCTCCGGCACCGCGACCTCCTCCAGCAGCGACGTGAACCTCGCCGCCTCCGCGTCCAGCAGCGCCTTCACCCTCGCCCGCAGATCCTCCCTGGCCTTGGCCGTCAGCGTGCGCACCGCCTGGTCGCCGAAGATGGCCTCCAGAACCTTCTGGGACAGCACCGACGTGCCGCCCGCGATGCCGATCTCCACGCCCGTCAGCCCTCCCGTGGAGGCGAAGACGGCGAGCATGAGCAGCAGCCCCGCCCCGTTGACGCCGAAGGAGGCCACCCGCGCGGTGGTGCGCCTGGCCGCGCCCTCCTCCCTGACCAGGTCGAGGACGTAGCTCTGCCATCCGCGCACCACGTCGTCGTAGTCGAGGCCCGACGAGGCACGCCCCAGCCTGGCGGCCGTGACCGCCCCCGCCTTGTTCAGCAGGTCCATGCCGCCTGGCGCCGCCGTCCACCCGTCGAGCGCGCGCTCGGCCGCGCCGTCCGCCGCGCCCCTGATCAGCGAGGCGACCCCGCTCTCCAGCGCCACCCGCAGCCTGACCTGCGGCGCCTGCCCACCGGTGAACAGCGCCGCCAGCCGGTCGCGCAGCCATCCGACGCGGGATTCGAGCGAGCGCATGAGGTCGCCGGTGCCGATGAAGTCCTGCCATCGCGCCATCACCTCGCCGCGCAGCAGCGAGCCGTCCCTCATGCCCTCGTCGAAGTCGGCCATCCCGCCCGAGTAGGCGGCGCAGACGATCTCGGCCAGCCGTTCGGTGCCCTTGCGCTGCACGGCGACGGCCGAGGCCAGCGCGGGCACCCGGTCCGCGAGGCTGTCCAGCGCGCCCGCGAGCGTCTGCCGCACCACTCGCGCCCGCGCGGCCGAGGAGGCGGCGAGCCCGCCGAGCCACTCGCTGATCGGCCGCACGGCGGCGGGGTGCAGGCGCCCCTTCTCGGTCAGCAGCACCGCCTCCTGGACGGTGAACAGCGGCGTGCCCGCGAGGCCGTTGGCCTCCAGCAGGCGGGTCAGGTCGGCGGAGACGGGCTCGACCGCGTCGGGCGGGACCCTGTCGAGGATGATCGCGAGGGCGGTGCTCCGTTCGCGCGCCGAGCGAAGGAAGCTCCACGGGACCTCGTCGGCGTACCGGGCCGCGGTCGTGACGAACAGCCACAGATCGGCCGCCGCGAGCAGCTGCGCCGCCAGCTCCCTGTTCGCGGTCACCACCGAGTCGATGTCGGGCGCGTCCAGCAGCGCGAGGCCCTGCGGGAGCGAGGGCACGGTCACGACGCGCAGCGTGCCTGGATCGCCCGAGGATCCGGTCACGCGCGGCAGCCCTGGCAGGACCTCCATGGACATGAACCACGGGGTGTCGGCGGTGCCCGCCACCAGCGTCGGCGCCAGCGTGGTGGGCCGCAGCACGCCAGGCTCGGAGACGTCGGCCCCCACCAGCGAGTTGACCAGCGTCGACTTGCCGGCGCCCGTGGATCCGCCCACCACCGCCAGCAGCGGCGCGTCGATCGCCAGCAGCCTGGGCAGCAGGTAGTCGTCCAGTTGTCCCTTCAGCTCGCGCAGCGCCCGCCTGTCGGCCTCCACCTCGCCGATGGCCAGAGGGAACAGGTCGGTGGAGAGCAGGCGCCGCAGCGAACGCAAGGCCTCGAGGAGGTCCATGGAACCACGCTAGTCATTGGAATCGTCCGTGTAGGACCGCCACGACGGATATTTGTGGCACGTCTTCCTCACGAGTCGGGCGGTGGCTCTCTGAGCACATACCCGACGCTCCGCAGCGTGTGGATCAGCCGCGGCTCCACGTCGTCGACCTTGCGCCGCAGGTACGACACGTACGACTCGACCACGCCCGCGTCGCCGCCGAAGTCGTAGTTCCACACGTGGTCGAGGATCTGCGCCTTGGACAGCACCCTGCCCGCGTTGGCCATGAAGTAGTGCAGCAGCTTGTACTCCGTCGGCGACAGGTGCACCTGCCGCCCGCCGCGCCACACCTCGCGCTCCGTCTCGTCCAGCACCAGATCGGCCACCTGCAGGCGGGCGCCGCCCACTTCCCCCCTGGTACGGCGGAGCACCGCCTGCACCCTGGCCAGCACCTCCTCCAGGCTGAACGGCTTGGTCACGTAGTCGGAGCCGAGCCCGAGCCCGGTCAGCTTGTCGTCGACCGCGTCCCGCGCGGTCAGGAACAGCACGGGCGCGTCCAGCCGCTTGGCCACCTCGAACCCGTCGAGGTCCGGCAGCATCACGTCGAGCACCACGAGATCAGGTCTGGCCCGCTCGGCGATCTCCACGGCCTCCAGACCGTCGGCTGCGGTCAGCACCTCGAAGCCGGAGAAGCGCAGGCTGGCGGAGAGCAGGTCGCGAATGCTCGGCTCGTCGTCCACCACCAGGATCAACGCCTCAGGTGTGTTCACATCCGCCAGCGTGCCTCAGCAGCCTGAGGAAAAGCTGAAGGGTTACTCAGGAGCGAGTGGGAGTTCGACCCGGAACGTCGCGCCGTCACCCGGCACGCTGCGCACGACCACGCTTCCGCCGTGCGCCTCCATGAGCGCCTCGACGATCGCCAGGCCGAGGCCGCTGCCCCTGTCGTCCTCCGACCTGCGGGCGCGGGCGGAGTCCGCGCGGTAGAACCGCTCGAAGACCCTTTCGGCCTGTTCGGGGGTGAGCCCCGGACCCTTGTCGACCACTTCGAGGAACACCGTGTCGCCGGTCGCGCCGACCCTGATCGTGACGGGGGTGTCCGGGGGCGTGTGCGTGAGCGCGTTCGACATGAGGTTGCCGACGACCTGGCGCAGCCGTACCTCGTCGCCGGAGACGATGAGGGCGGCGCCGCCGACGACCTCCAGCGAGATGCCGCGCTCGGGAGCCAGGATGCGGGCGTCGTGGACGGCGTCGGCGGCCAGCGCGAGCATGTCGACGGGCCGCATCTGCAGCGGACGCTGCTGGTCCACCCTGGCCAGCAGCAGCAGGTCGTCGACCAGCAGGCTCATCCTGCCCGCCGCCCGCTCGACGCGGCCGAGCATCTCGGCGGGGTCGGCCTCCGGGTTCTGCCTGGCGTACTCGGCGAAGCCGCGGATCGTGGTCAGCGGCGTGCGCAGCTCGTGCGCGGCGTCGGCGACGAAGCGCCGCATCCGCTCCTCCGACCTGCTGGCCGCGTTCTCCGACGCGGTCCGCGCCGCGAACGCCGCCTCGATCTGGGCGAGCATGCCGTTGAGCGCGCGGGCCAGCCGCCCCACCTCGGTGCGGGGGTCGCCGTCCGGCACCCTCCTGCCGAGCTCGCCGCCCGCGATGGCCTCCGCCGTACGCTCGATCTGGGCCAGCGGGCGCATGCTCTTGCGCACAGTCGTGATGCCCACGACGGTCAGGATCAGCATGATGCCGCCGCCGCCGAGCAGCTCGATGAGGGCCAGCCTGCGGGTGATCTGCGTGACCTCCTCCAGGTCCATGGCGATCAGTACGGTGGCGTTCTGCGGCCCGCGCACCTGCTGCACGCGCCACTCCCCGTCGCCCGAGGCCGCGGGGACGGTCCTGGGCACGACGGGCGGGGGCACGGGCACGACGGGTGGCGGCCGGTGGTCGGCGTCGAGTCCGCTGACCCACGGACCGCCCGCCTTGACGATCGCGTCAGGCTCCAGGACGAGGTTCCTCAGCCCTGGAGCGCCCTTGTGCTGGACCCGGATGAGCGCCCTGGCCGCCACCACGGAGATCTGCGTGTCCACCCGGTCGATGAGGTAGTTGTGCAGGACCGAGACGCTGAGCACGCCGATGAACGTGAGCCCGAACGCCAGCAACAGGAGAGTCGCGGCGATGAGCTTGATCCGGAGGGTCATTGCTCGGGAGGGCTGCGCAGGACGTAGCCCACGCCGCGCAGCGTGTGGATGAGCCGCGGCTCCTTGTTGTCGATCTTGCGCCGGAGCACGGACACGTACGACTCGACGATGCCCACCTCGCCCCTGAAGTCGTAGTCCCAGACATGGTCGAGGATCTGCGGCTTCGACAGCACCCTGCCCGAGTTCGCCATGAGGTAGCGCAGGAGCTTGAACTCCGTCGGCGACAGCGACACGGGCCTGCCGCCTCTCCACACCTCGTGGCTCTCCTCGTCCAGCTCGATGTCGGCGAAGGTCAGCCGGGGCGGCGGCGCCTGCGGATCTCCCGAGGTACGGCGGAGCACCGCGCGGATCCTGGCCACCACCTCCTCCAGGCTGAACGGCTTGGTGACGTAGTCGTCGCCGCCGATCGTCAGCCCGCGGATCTTGTCCTCGGTCTCGTCACGAGCGGTGAGGAACACCACCGGCGTGCCCTGCCCGCTGCTGCGCAGCCGCCGCACGACCTCGAAACCGTCCAGGTCCGGCAGCATCACGTCGAGCACGACGAGGTCGGGGCGGTGACGCAGCACGGCGGTGACCGCGTCGAGCCCGCTCTTCGCGGTGGACACCTCGAAACCCGCGAACCTCAGGCTCGCGGCGAGTAGCTCGAGGATGTTCGGCTCGTCCTCGACGATCAGCAGGCGTGCTTCCACAGCATCCATAGTGGCCATCACATCTAAGAATGCCCTTAATGGGCGAGTGCTGGGACAATCCCCGCGATATGCCTAGCTATCGCGAGGCTGGAAGTGGCGGCGGGCGAGGGCGCGTTGCGCACCAGCGCGATACGGCCATGAAGGTCGATCACGAAGTCGTCGACCATGCCGCCGTCGCGGGCCACCGCCTGGGCCCGCACGCCACCCTCGGTGGGTTCGAGGTCCGCGGAGCCGATCGAGGGGACATAGCGCCTGGCGGCCCTGACGAACGCGCCCTTGACCGCCGAGCCGTACAGCTCCCTGAGGCCGGTGCGCCAGTGCCTGCGGGCGAGCCTCCTGGTGCCCTCCCAAGTCAGCAGGGCTCGCACGTCGCCGAGCACCGCGTTGGGCCCGACCAGCACCTCGCCGTCGATCCGCCTGGTCAGGTGAACGCCGAGGAAGGGATAGCGCGGGTCGGGAACCGGGTAGATCAGGCCGCGCACGAGGTCCTTCGCCGATCCGGCCAGCGCGTAGTACTCGCCCTTGAACGGCACGATCCGCACCTCGCCCCGCTCGCCCGCCATCCTGGCGACGGCGTCCGTGCCGAGGCCCGCGCAGGCCACGAGGCTGTCGAAGGCGAACCTCCTGCGTCCCGCCAGCACCTCCACCTTGCTCGCGCCCTCGCGGATCGCCTTGACCGGGTGGGCCAGCCGTACCGAGCCGCCCAGCTCGGCCACGTCGCGCGCCAGCCTGCGCGCCACGGCGGGGAAGTCGGCGATCGCGGTGTGCGGCGAGTGGACGGCGGCCACGCCGACGGCGTGCGGCTCGACCTCCCGCAGGCCGAGCGCGTCGAGCTCGGCGATTCCCGGCACCCCGTTGGCCCTCGCCCGCTCGGCGAGCGCCCGCAGCGCGGGCCGCTCGGCCGCGGTGGAGGCGACCACCAGCTTGCCCACCTCCTCGTACGGCAGGCCGTGCTCGGCGCAGTACTCGCGCAGCAGAGCCACGCCCTCCCTGCACAGGGTCGCCTTGAGCGAGCCGGGCGGGTAGTAGATGCCCGCGTGCACGACCCCGCTGTTGTGCCCCGTCTGGTGGGCGCCGACCCTGGTCTCCCCTTCGAGGACGGTCACCTCGGCGCCCCGGGTGCGCGCGAGCTCCCGGGCGACGGCCAAGCCGACGATGCCCGCTCCGATGACGCCGATCCGCTCTGTCATAAGGTCAAGTGTCCTTCGGCGATGAGCCACCTCACGGTGTCCTCGATGGTTTCCTCCACAGGTCTCAGTGCGATCCCCAGGTCGCGCAGCGTCGGGACGTCGTCGGTGGGGACCAGCGTCAGCATGAAGTCGGCGGCGTCGCGGGTCAGCGGGTAGTCGAAGGGGACGACACGTTTCAGCACGTCGAGCGCGGAGCCCAGCGACCGGAAGAGGGCGCCGGGCACCCTGAAGCGCCGCACCCTGCGTCCCGTGACGTCCTCGCAGACCGCCGCCACCTGCTCCCAGGTCAGGAAGTGCCCGCCTAGAAGATAGCGGCGGGCGCCCTTGCCGGGGGTGAAACACCGGGCGAGAGCGACGGCCAGATCGCGCACGTCGAGCACGCTCACCCCGCCCGGCACGATCGGCCAGCCCTGCCGCAGCCCCGCCCTGAAGCCCTCGTTGAGCGCGTCGAGCGTGGGCTGGCCCGGGCCGACGACGCCACCGGGGTAGACGATCGTCACGCCTTCGAGGTCTCTGGCGTAGCGCTCGCCGTACAGCTTGCTCATGCCGTACGCGTTGCGCGGCTTGGCCAGCGGGCTGTCCACGGTGATGACCGGCTCGGTCGGCGGCACGAACACCGCGACGGTGGAAACGTGCACGACCGGGTCCAGGCCCAGGTCCACGGCCTGCGCGAGCACGTTCTTCAGGCCGCGGACGTTCGCGCCGTGCAGGTCGACGTCGTGTCCCGTCAGGCCCATGTCCGCGGCCGCGTGCAGGACGGCGTCACACTGCTCCAGAGCATTGCGTACGGCTTCCGCGTCCCTGATGTCCGCCTCGTAGAGGACACCGGGGACCTTGAACACCTTCTTCGCCTTTTCCGGATTTCTCACCAGAAGGAGGCATTCGTGGCCCGCCTCCCGCAACGCGGCGACCGCGTGGGAACCGATGAAGCCGGACGCACCCGTCACCAACACGCGCATGGCCTGGAAGCTAGCGCCCGGATGTATCCCCGCTCCATCGAACGTGTGACGATAAGATCGCGCATCACTGGGCCGGTTTGCGAGCCACGAGGTAGGCCGGCTGGATCCGCTCGTTCTTCTCGTCGCGCTCGCGCACCAGCCGGGCCACTTCGACGAACCCCGCCCCGCCCAGGAACTCGGCGACCCGGTCCGGTGACCGCAGGTAGTGGTCGAGCGAGATGGCGTGACCGAACGCCTCCGTCCTGCGCACCCGCTCATCACCGACCTGGAACGACAGCAGCACGTGACCACCCGGAGCCAGCACCCGAGAGAACTCGGCGAACACCTCCGGCAGTCGCTCCTGCGGGATGTGGATGATCGAGTGCAGGGCCACGATGCCGCCGAGGGCGGCCTCCGGCAGGTTTAGCGCCGTCATCGAGCCCTGGTCGAAGCGCAGGCCCGGATGCGCCCGCCGCGCCAGCGCGACCATCCGCGGCGACAGGTCGACCCCGAGAACGCTCAGCCCCAACGCGTGCAGGCGTGCCGTCACGTGGCCGTGACCGCACCCGAGGTCGGCGACCGGTCCCGTCCCCTGGACAAGCTCGGCCACCGGCCTCCCGCCGGAGTGGCTGCTCCAGGTCCGCGAAGCGGCGAGATCCCGTCCGATCCGCACGATCGGACGGGGCCCGTCGCCGCCGGTCCGGTCGTCAGCCTGGAACCCGTCGTTCAGACCCTCGGCGTTCGTTCCCGTGGTGTACGCGAAGGCGACCGACGAGGTGACGGTGACCGTCACCGACCCTGTCGGGACAGCAGTGCATGCAACACGAATCGAACCTGAGTACGATTAACGCATGTATCTCCCGCCGGAGTGGCCGCCCGAGGTCCGTCCACCCAGCGTTCCGGACTGGGAGACCTCGGCCGTGGCCTGGTTGCTCGACGCCGTCCCCCCCGACTACCGGGCCTACGACGTATTGCGGCGCCACCCCATAGCCTTGGCCAGGATGGCGCACCACCACGTCAGATCGGCCATCGAGGCCGCCAGAGCGGGATACCGGGGTGCGGCCCTCGAACTCAAGAGTCACCTCCCGCCCCACGCCGTCGAGGCGGTGCTCGACGTCTACCGCCAGGAAGGTCCGCGCCTGGTCCGTCTGGCCCGCTCCATCGAGGTCGTCGAGCGGGCCCTGCGCGGCGACGGCTTCACCGCAACCTTGCGACAGCGTCCCTGAGCCTGCGCATGTCGCGCTTGCGCGCCTCGTAGGTCGCGCCCACCACCACGAGCAGCAGGCCGCCGAGCGCCATCGGCACCCACCTCGGCACCACGCCGAACAGGTCGGCGATCCACGGCGCCAGCTCCCGCACCGCCACGATCGCCACCGTGACGCCGCCCATGACGGTCGGCGCCTGCAGCCTCCACCTGGCGCCCGCCAGCGTCACGACCAGCGCGGCCGCCCCGAGGAGCAGCGCCCTGAGCGGCGTGGCCTCCTGCACCAGGCTCGGCCCGAACGCCAACGCCAGGCCAGGGGCGTACACCGGCCACGACGACAGCTCCTTCCCCCGCGCCCGCCACCATCCGGCGGCCAGCAGCAGCACCGCGAATGGCAGCGTGTACGCCTCCACGGCCCGCACGCCGTACGACGCCGCCACCGCGACCACCTCGCACGCCACCAGCACGCCCGCCAGCGCCATCCACCGGAACCGCGCCTCCCGCGCCGCACCCGCGCCACTCCCGACGCCCGGGCCCCCAAACCGCGCCGCGCCCGTGCCACTCCCGACGCCCGGGCCCCCAAACCGCGCCGCGCCCGTGCCACTCCCGACGCCCGGGCCCCCGAGCCGCTCCTCTCCCGGAGCGTGCGCGCCCGCCTCCGCTCCAGGAGACCCGCCGATCGCGGGCTCCGGTCGCGCCGCCCAGAGGAGGCCCGTGAGCGCCGCGACGGCCGCCAGCGCGGGCAGCACCGCCAACGTCGCCGTCTCCACCGCCAGGGCCCAGCCGAGCGCCAACGACCCCAGCCACAGCGCCGCCCCCGTGCTCGCCCACCGGGTCACCGCGCCCCCGCGCCCTGCGGCCGCTGTCCCCGCCGCGAGCGCCGCCGCCACGACCAGCATCACCAGTACCACCGGGTACGGCAGCCGCACCGCCACCGGCACCGCCGCCACCACGACCGCGCCCGCCGCCACCGCGAAGGCCGGTCTGGTCGCCAACGCGAGCGCCGCCCCCGCCACACCCAGCACCACCAGCGCCAGCGGCCTGCTCCCCGTGAACGCCGGCGCGCCGCTCCACGTCATGAACGCTCCCAGGTACGCCCTCAGCGTCCCCACCAGCACGTCCCCTTCGACCAGCAGCGCCACGACCGCCATCACGGTCGCCGTCACCCGCCCGGCCGCCGCCGCCCACGAGCCGCCGAAGCCGCTTCCCCCGACCCCGGAGCCGCTCCCTGCTGCCCCGGAGGCGCTCCCCGCCATCCCCGCGACGTTCCCTGCCGTCCCGGAGGCGCTCCCCGCCGTCCCGGAGGCGCTCCCCGCCATCCCGGAGGCGCTCCCCGCCATCCCGGAGGCGCTCCCCGCCATCCCGGGGGCGCGCGTGCCGTACCAGCCGAGCAGCGCCAGCGCCGCGCCCGCCGCGATCCCGGTCGCCGCCGCGTCCCTGGCGAACACGCCGAGCCCGTCCAGCGCCACCCACACCAGTCCCGCCCCCGCGAGGGACGCCCCCACCAGCGCCGCCGGCCTCCGGTACAGCGCGCCCCACGCCACCAGCAACGCGCCCAGCACCGCGTACGCCACCGGCCGCTGATCCAGCGCCCACAGCACCGCGAATCCGCCCGAGACGCCCGCCGGCCACGCCCAGGGCGCGGCCCCGAACCGCACCACGGCCAACGTGCACCCCAACGCCACGGCCAGCAGGACGCCGACCGTCACGGTGTACGGCAGCCCGTAGGCCACCGGCGCCACCAGCGCCGCCGCCACCGCGAACACCGCGACCGCCCACCGCGCCCTGCCCATGATCAGCGGCAGGGTCGCCAGCAGGGCCAGAACGACGGGAGCCGCGCGCAGCATGACGAGCGTCCCGTCGGTCCAGAACTCCTCGGCCAGCACGGGCGCGTCCAGCATGGCGATCAGCGCCTGCGGCACCACGGCGACGCCGCTGGCCAGCGCGAGACCCGCCCCCGCGTAGGCGTACGGCGTGCGCAGCCGTACCGGAAGCCGGCCGGCCAGGGCCGTGACCGCCAGCGCGGCCACCGTGTACGGCACCACCCGCCAGTCCTCGGGCAGCAGCCCGAACACGAACGCGCCCGCCGCGGCGACCAGCGCTGTCGCCGACCCGGCGGCCGCGACGTTCCTGCCCGTCTCGTCCGCCGACCTGAACGCGACGTACCCGCCGACCACGGCCAGCGCGACCAGTGCACCCGCGTGCCACGCCCCGTCGAAGGTGAACGAGGCGAGTCCCGCCCACAGCAACGCGATCGTCCAGGTGGCCGCCAGACACACCGTCGCCGTCACGCGCACTCCCCTGGCGCGCGAAGCGAGGGTCCAGATGGCAGCGTCCACCGCCGCCGTGGCGGCCAGCGCGGCGCTCGGCCAGCCGTGCCCCTCCCCGACTGACAGCAAAGGCAGCGGCGCCTGCACGAGCACGACCGCCAGCGGCATCGGCACCTTCAGCGGCGACACCCTGCCGTAGATGGCGGCGGCCGCGGCCACCACCACGAGCGTGGCCGCCGTGTAGTCCCATCCGTCCAGGGCGCCGGCCAGGCCGACCCTGCGCGCCGCGTACCCGTCGAGCAGCATCAACGCCAGCCCGAGCACGCCGATGGTCTCCGCGGTCGCGTTGAGCCCCCGCCGGAGCAGCAGCGCCGGTACGGCCAGCGTCACCCCCGTCAGGCCCGCCAGGATCGCGGCCCTGCCGCCGATCCCGAGGTGCCCCCAGCTCACGACCGTGAACACGATCGCGGCCACGGCCAGCATCAGGCCGCCGAGGACGAGCAGCACGTTCTGCGCCGTCCTCCTCGACACCTCGCCTCGCCCGGCCCCGCTCGCCCCGCCGGCTGTGCCACCGCCCATCCGGCCGCCCGCCCCGTCGGCTCCCGCGACCCCCGCGGCCCCCGGAAACCCTGGGTGTCCTGCGGCCCCTGGAAACCCCCGGTGCCCTGCGGCCCCCGCCGGTCCCGACAGCGCTCCGGCCCCCGCCGGACCCGGGAGCGGGGCGGACCCCTCAGGACCCGGGAACGCGGTGGATCCCGGCAGCCGGGCGGTCCCCGCCTCCGAGGGCATGGGAGTACCGCCCGCAGGCCCTTCAGGAGCCTCTCGCCCGTCCGCGCCGCCATGAGGGGTCGAGGCCACGCCCTCCCGCATCGCCTGCCCCGCGAACCGGGCCCGGTCGGCGCGCAGGAGCGAGAGCAGGTGCTCCCGCCGGCCCCTCAGCTCGGTCTCGCGCGCCCTCAGCCCCGCCAGCGCCCCGTCGACCTGCCAGAGCTCCACCGCCACCGGCCCTGCCAGCGGCAACGCGCACCGAGGACAAGCGGCCACGGGCTGGGCAATGAGAAGCCCACAATCAGGACAGTTCACGTGCATGCCGAGAACAATGCCGGAACCACTTGATGATCGCTTGCGCGCTGCTACTCAGACGGATCTGAGCATCCGGACTCAGCGCGTTCTTCTCGCGATGACCGTGATCACCCCGGTCGCCCCCACCGCCACCGCCAGCCACAACAGGACGTCCCGCCCGCTGATCCCTCCGGCGGCGTCCGCCTTCTCCGCGTCCGCCGCGACCTCCCTGTCCGAGGAGGACTGCCCGGACGACGTCGTCCCCTTGGACGCGGATGCCTCGTCGGGCGCGGATGCCTCCTCCGACGCCGACGCCTCATCGGGGCGGGCCGACGACGAGGGCAGCGCCTTGGCGGGCAGCGGCACCCGGTAGACCGGGCTGTCGGCCCCCTCGCTCCCCGTCAGCAGCGCCTTGCCGTCCCTGGTGTACGCGATCGACTCCGCCTGGTCGAGCGCGGGCATCGACACCTTCGCCAGCTGCTCGTCGAACCCGCTGAACACCGTCGCGGAGAAGTAGGTGCGGATGACGAAGCTTGACCCGTCAGGCGCGTAGGCGGCGTCCGTCGCCATGATCGGCGCGGAGCCCACCCTGCGCAGGATGTTGGTCCTGTCCGTGCGCAACCGCCTGGGCGCCTCGTAGATCGCCCCCGCGAACTGCTTGGTCACCACGAACAGCCGGCCGGTCTTGGGGTTGACCATGATGCCTTCGGCGTTGTGCCCGCCGTCCTCGTACTTGAAGCGGTAACGCACCGCGGGCAGCGTCGCGTCCCGCAGCGTGGAGGGCTCCGCCACCTTGTAGATCGAGATGTCCGGCCACGCGCCGTCGAAGTTGTCGCCGATGTCGGCGAACCACAGCACCCCCCGTCCCGTCGCGGGATCCTTGACGGCCGCCATCGCCTCCCAGTCCCGCGCCTGCGCTCCGCGCAGGGTGAAGGTCGCCCTGGTCTTCCCGTCGGCGCCGAGCGCGTAGAAGATCGGCCCGGCGTCGCTGTCGTTGTGGGTGTAGACGATGCCGTCCCGGGTCGGCGACAGCGCCAGCCCGCTCGACTCGGTGATCCTCGGGTCGGAGATCTTGAACTCGATCTTCTCCCGTTCGGCCTCCGCGGGGTCCGCCGAGGGCCCACCCCGCGCGGGAACAGCGCCCTCCGAGGCCGAACCGGCCCGCGTCGAGGCGGCGTGCGCCGAGATGGCGAAGGTAGGAGCCACCGGCAGCACGATCGCCACCACGAGCCCAGCAAACGTGCGAACCAGGACTTCCCCCATCCGCCCATCATGCCCCAGCGATGACCATCACCACGTGAGCGCAGTGCCGGGAGAATGCCCGGCGGAGGGGAGGAACGGCCCCGGCGAGTGAGCGCGAGCGTCACTCGACGGCAGGCCCATCACCCGTGACCGACAGGAATCCGCACCCCTGCAGGGTCGCCAGGAGGACGTTGTTGGCCAGCATGGCCGTCCACAGTCCCGCCAGGCCCCACGCTTCCACGACGGGCCCTGCCGCGACGGCCAGCAGGCTCCAGCCGACCGCGAGCGAGCCCAGGCTCAGGCCGGACCTCTTCATCGCGGTCAGCGCGAAGCCCATCACCGCGGACGCCGCCTCCACCAGCGTCGACGCGAGCGTGATCACCAGTACGGCGGACACCTGACCGCGTACCGCCTCGTCGCCGGTGAACAAGGTGATCAGCGGACCGTCGCAGGCCGGCACCAGGAGCGCGCCGGCCGACGCCCCGCAGGAGGCGAGGACCAGTGCCACGCGGGCGACACGCCGTCTGCCCGGCCCCCCGCAGGCGCGGGCGATCTCCGGCACCGCCGCCTGGGCCACCGCGAGCGCGGGCAGCATCAGGAACCCGGCCGTCCCCTGCCGACCGGCCGTCCGAGCGCCCCGCGCAGCGCGTGGCTCGCCACGGCGGCGCCGATGAGCGACGAGCAGAGGAAGGCCAGACGACGGCGATGGCGGGAGCGGTGGCCACGACGATCGCGCCTGCCGTACCGATGAGGAGGGCCAGCCAGCGGGCGTCGCGCAGGACGGGGATCGCGGCCGCGGGGTCGTCGCGGTGCGGGGCGACGAAGGGCCCGAGCCCGCGGAGAGCGCCCAGCCGAGGCCGGCCTGAAAACGCGGAGAACCGGGTGGAGGGCTGGCCTGGAGTGGACTCCAGGTTCTTAGGGTGGATGTCATGGAATACGTGAACCTTGGACGCAGTGGCCTCAAGGTCAGCCCGCTCTGTCTCGGCACGATGAACTTCGGCCCGCTGACGACGGAGGAAGACTCCTTCGCGATCATGGACAGGGCCCACGAACTCGGTCTCAACTTCTTCGACACCGCCGACGTGTACGGCTGGAAGACCGGCGAAGGCGTCACCGAGAACATCGTCGGCCGGTGGTTCGCCCAGGGCGGCGGGCGCAGGGAGCGTACGGTCATCGCCACGAAGTTCCACGGCAAGATGGGCGAGTGGCCGAACGAGGGCATGCAGTCCGCCCTGCACATCCGCAGGGCCTGTGACGCGTCGCTCAAGCGTCTCCAGACCGACTACATCGACATCTTCCAGGCGCACCACATCGGCAGGGAGACCCCGTTCGACGAGTTCTGGGAGGCGATCGAGGTCCTCCGGGCGCAAGGGAAGATCATTTACGCCGGCTCGTCGAACTACGCCGGATGGCACATCGCCAAGGCGCAGGAGACGGCCGCGAAGCGCAACACGTTCGGGCTGGTCAGCGAGCAGAGCCACTACAACCTGCTCACCCGCGCGGTCGAGCTGGAGGTGCTGCCCGCGTGCGAGGACTACGGTCTCGGCGTCATCCCGTGGAGCCCGCTGGCGGGCGGCCTGCTCGGCGGCGTGCTGCGCAAGATCGACAAGGGCCGCTCGGCCTCCGAGAACATGGTCAAGCAGCTGGACAAGCACCGCGACAAGATCGAGCAGTACGAGGCGTTCTGCGACGAGCTCGGCGAGGACCCCGCGCACGTCGGTCTCGCCTGGCTGCTGACCAGGCCCGCGGTGGTCTCACCGATCATCGGCCCGCGCACGATGGAGCAGCTCGAAGGCGCCATGCGCACGCTGGAGATCACGCTCGACGAGAAGGCGCTGGCCCGCCTCGACGAGATCTTCCCCGGCCACAAGACCGCGCCCGAGGACTACGCCTGGTGACGCGCTAGATCGGGGGTTCGACGGGAGCCTCGTCGGCCGGAAGCCGTTTGCGGCTCCTCCGGCCGACGAACCAGTAGCCGAAGCCGCCGAACACGATCCCCGTCGCGCAGGTCCAGATCCACCACGCGTGGTCGGGCCCGGGTCGCGCGATCAGCAGCACGACCAACCCGACCGCCCAGAGCGCGGTTCCGCCGAGCACCGCGGCCCGGTCGTTGGTCTCGAGCGGCTCAGGATCCGGACGCCATGCCTGCTTCACGCCAGCCAGCCTAGTCGACGTGCCATTTCGCGCGATATGGCAGCAAATCCGTCTCGATAAGGTCGCAAGGTCTTTTCGCAGGTGGCAAGCCCTGCCACTCTTCGCGCGTGAAAGACACCATTACCCCTCCATCGTCCGGGCTTGACCGATTCTTCTCCATCACCGAACGGGGCTCGACCCTGTCCCGCGAGGTGCGCGGCGGCTTGGCCACGTTCTTCACGATGGCCTACATCGTCGTCCTCAACCCGATCATCATCGCGACCGTCAAGGACGCCGACGGCCAGTTCATCGGCGACGGCCTGGTCGCCAACGTGCCGCTGGTCGCCTCGGGCACCGCGTTCGTCGCGGGCCTGCTGTCGATCCTCATGGGCGTGGTCGGCAGGGTGCCGTTCGCGATGGCGGCGGGCCTCGGTCTCAACGCCTTCGTGACGTACGGCATCGCCTCCCAGATGTCGTGGGAAGAGGCGATGGGACTGGTCTTCCTCGAAGGTGTCATCATCGGCATCCTCGTGCTGACCGGGTTCCGCGTGGCCGTGTTCAACGCCATCCCCGTCCCGTTGAAGACCGCGATCAGCGTCGGCATCGGCCTGTTCATCGCGCTGATCGGCTTCGTGGACGCCGGTTTCGTGCGCCGCGTCGCCGCCGGACCTCCGCTGGAGATGGGCATCTCGGGCGCGCTGACCTCGTGGCCGCTGTTCGTCTTCATCCTCGGCCTGCTGGCCACGGCGGTGCTCGTGGCGCGCAAGGTGAAGGGCGCCATCCTCATCGGCATCGTCGGCACCACCGTGCTCGCGATGATCGTCGAGGCGCTGACCAAGACCGGCGCCGCCTCTAAGGAGAACCCCTCGGGCTGGCAGCTCAACGTGCCGACCATGCCCAAGGACGTCTTCGGATTCCACAACCCGCTCACGCTGTTCACCGAGTTCGACCCGTTCGGCGCGTTCAGCCGGGTGTCGGTGATCCTGGCGATCCTGTTCGTCTTCACCCTGCTCGTCACCGACTTCTTCGACACGATGGGCACCATCGTGGGCGTCGGCCGCCAGGCGGGGCTGGTCGGCGAGGACGGGCAGCTGCCGCGTACCCGCGAGATCCTGCTGGTCGACTCCATCGGCGCGGCCGCGGGCGGCGCGGGCTCGGTCTCGTCGAACACCACCTACATCGAGTCGGCCTCGGGCGTGGCGGAAGGCGCGAGGACCGGCCTGGCCGGCGTGGTCACCGGCGTGCTGTTCCTGCTGTCGATCCTGGTCGCGCCGCTGGTCGTCGTCGTGCCGTACGAGGCCGCCGCGCCCGCGCTCGTCGTGGTCGGCTTCATGATGATGACCGCGGTCAGGGAGATCGACTGGCACGACTTCGACATCGCGATCCCGGCGTTCCTGACGATCGTGCTCATGCCGTTCACCTATTCGATCTCCAACGGCATCGGCGCGGGCTTCGTCAGCTACGTGCTGATCCAGGCGGTCAAGGGCAAGGGCCGCGACGTCCACCCGCTGCTGTGGGTGGTCGCGGGGCTGTTCGTGGTGTACTTCGCGCTCGGCCCGATCAGGAGCCTGCTGGGCGTGTGACGTCAGTGACCGGCTCGGCCGCCTCCACCCCTGGGGCCGGCCGAGCTCGGCCGAGCATCACGATCGCCGCGGCGGCGAGATAGGCGCCGGTGTACCAGAAGGGCGACATCCGGCCCTCCGCCTCGATGTGCTCCAGGGGTGGCAGCTCGCTCTCGGTACGGACGTCAGCGATCACCACCCCGCCGCCCTCCGCGGGGTACTGCCAGATCTCGCCGGAAGGGATGACGCCCTCGCCCGACTCCTTGACGACGACGCGCTTCTCGGCAATCGCCGCCTGGCGGGCCTCGTAGCCGTACGAGAGCGGGAGGAGGGCCGCTGAGACGCCGGCGACGGCGCCGACGGCCAGCGCGCCGACGGTGACCGCGCGCACCCAGAGCCGCCGCGTCGCGACGGCCAGAAGGACCAGGGCGCTGAGCACACCTGATCCGAACAGCAGCTCGATCGCGAGCCAGTCCGGCAGCGAGAACCAGGCCAGGCCGCCGAACCGCAGGTCGGCCTCGGCGACGAGGAAGGGAACGGCCACCGCGGTTGTTGGCAGCAGGTACGGCGGCGCCGGCCGCCGCCGCTTCACCAGGTCGGCCGCCGCCACGAGCACCACGCATGCCGCCGTCGCGACGGGCCCTGAGGCGCCTTCGAAGAGCATCGGCCTGCCGTACTCGTAGGCGAGGACCGACAATGCGGGAACGGACAGCGTGCCCGCGATACCCGCCAGTGCCAGTGTCCGATGTCGCGTACCGTCGGCGCGGACGGCGAGCAACGCGAGCGCCACGAGGAAGAGGGTCGGCAGCAGAGGTGGAACCGACTCCGCCGAGAGGGCGTGGACGGCCGGCTCCCATGCCGAAACCACGGCCGCCGCGACCCAGAATAAGAAGTGCACGGCCCACTGTATCGATGGGTGAGACGGAAACAGCTGGAGGGAATAGCGTGGCAGTCCATATAGTTAGCAAAGGTAATGAGACGTGCTAACGAATCCCCCTCGCAAGACGGACCTGCGCAGCGACGCGGGCCTGGCATCAGCCCTGCGCGTGTCGCTGGCGCGGCTGACCAGAAGACTTCGACGACAGGCGGCGGCACACACCCTGACACCCACGCAGTTCGCGACGCTCGCCGCCGTGGAACGGCATTCAGGGATAACCCCCGGCGAATTGGCCGAGCTCGAGAAGGTGCAACCGCCCTCGATGACACGGGTGATCGCCATGCTCGAGGAGCGCGGATTGGTCGCGCGCTCACCGCACCCGACCGACCGGCGGCAGGTGACCGTGGCGGTGACCGACTCCGCCAAGGCGCTGCTGAAGGAGGAGCGCCGGCTGAAGGAAGCGTGGCTGACGCAGCGCTTGAAGGAGCTGACACCCGAGGAGCGGGCGGTGCTCCGCCAAGCGGCACCGATTCTGGAGAAGCTCAGCAAGATATAGAGCCTGACGAACCCAGGACCGGAATGTTCCGGTCTCTCAGGGTTCACAACTACCGGCTGTTCGCGGCCGGTGGTGTCGTCTCCAACGTCGGCACCTGGATGCAGCGCACCGCCCAGGACTGGCTGGTGCTCGACCTCACTCACGGCAGCGCGGCGGCCCTCGGCACCACGACCGCGCTGCAGTTCCTCCCGCAGCTCATGTTCGGCCTGTTCGGCGGCGTCCTCGCCGACCGCTACCCCAAGCGCCCCGTCCTGCTGGTCGCCCAGTCACTGATGGCGACGCTGGCGCTGACGATGGGCGTCCTCACCGTCACCGGCTCGGCCCAGGTCTGGCACGTCTACACGATGGCCTTCCTGCTCGGCGTGATCTCCTGCGTGGAGGTGCCGACCCGGCAGGCGTTCGTGGTCGAGATGGTCGGCCGTGACGACCTGCCCAACGCGATCGCGCTGAACGCCTCGATCTTCAACCTGGCGCGCGTGGTCGGCCCCGCGGTCGCGGGCGTGCTCATGTACGCCATCGGCACAGGCCCGATCTTCCTGCTGAACGCGCTGACCTTCGGCGGCGTCATCTCGAGCCTGCTGCTCATGCGCAAGGCGGAGCTGAACCCAGCCGAGCTCGTCCCGAGGGCGAAGGGCCAGCTGCGCGAGGGCCTGCGCTACGTCGTCGAGCGCTCGGAGCTGCTGCTGCCGATCCTGGTGATCGCGTTCATGGCGATGTTCACCCAGTCGTTCTCGATGTCGATCGCGCTCATGGCCCGCCAGGTCTTCGGCCAGGGAGCCTCGTCGTTCGGCGTGGCCTCCAGCGCCTTCGCCATCGGCGCGCTCGGCGGCGCCCTGCTGGCGGCCCGCCGTGCCCGACCGACGCGCAAGCTGCTCATCGCGGGCGCCATCGGGTTCGGGCTGTTCCAGGTGGTGGTGGGCCTGGCCCCGTTCTACCCGGTCTACCTCCTGCTGCTGGCCCCCACGGGCATCGCGCTGATCACCGTCAACACCGCGGCCAACTCGCTGGTCCAGATGTCGACCTCGCCCGACATGCGCGGCCGGGTCATGGGCATCTACGTGCTGGTCTTCACCGGCGGCGCCCCGATCGGCGCGCCCCTGATCGGCTGGATCGCCGACCTGGGCGGACCGCGGGTCGGCGTCATGATCGGCGGCGTGCTCACGCTCGCGGGAACCGGTCTGGCCATCATGCTCACCCGCGCGATCGGCGCCCGCCGTACCCGCCCGGCGCTGGCCACCGCGTGATCGCCGCGCGCCGTACCCGCCCGGCGCTCGCCACCGCGTGATCGCCGCCCGCGGTACCCGCCCGGCGCTGGCCACCGCGTGATCGCCGCCCGCGGTACCCGCCCGGCATGACCTGAGCCCCCGCCCGCCGGTCCGCGACCGCGGGCGGGACAATCGGTCGTGTGAGACTGTTCGCCGCGATCGTCCCCCCGCCCGACATCCTCGACGAGGTGGCCGCCGCGCTGACGCCCGTCACGGGGCTGGTGGAGGGCGTCCGCTGGCCCGACAGGGCCACCTGGCACCTCACGCTCGCCTTCTACGGCGAGGTACCCGAACATGTCCTTCCCGACCTGGAGGAACGGCTGGCCCGCGCCGCCGCCCGCCACCCCGCCAAACGCCTGGCCTTCACCGGCGCGGGCGCGTTCTCCAAGCGCGTGCTCTGGCTGGGCCTCGCCGGCGACCCTCTGGTACGGCTGGCCGCCTCCGCGAGCGCCGCGGGACGGCGGGCCGGAGCCGCGCAGACCGACGACAAGCCCTTCCGCCCCCATCTGACGATCGCCCGCGCCAAGCACCCCACCGACCTGCGCCCCCTGGTGGAGGCGCTGTCGTCGTTCGAGGGGTCGAGCTGGTCGGCCGACTCGGTCCACCTGGTCCGCAGCCACCTGGGCGCGTCGGTGAGGTACGAGTCACTCGGACATTGGGCTCTCGCACCCGATGACCGGGGTTAGGCTGCACCGCGTGGACCGTCCTCGTTTCTGGCTTCTTCCGACCGTGCTCGCCGTGCTGCTGCTCATCGTCATCGTCGGCGCGGTGCTGACCTGACGCGCGGAGCGCGCTCTCAGCCGCCCCGCCGCTCCCAGACGCGGTAGGAGCCGGCCAGCGGGTAGTCCTCGTCGCGGGGCGTGGTGTCCCAGATCCTGGTACGGCGGTGCTCGAGGTCGAAACGCGGCCAGCCTGGATCGCCCGAGGTCGCGAAGGCGGCCCACGCCGTACGGATCCGCTCGGACAGCGCGGCGAAGCCGTCCGGAACCGGGGAGCCCAGCAGCCGGGCCGCGTACCTGCTGCCGCCGTCGCCGAAGACGAACGGCACGTCGACACCGTGACCGGCTCCCACGACGGCCCCCTGCCACGCGAAGTCGTACAGCCAGGTCCTGCCGCCCGCGCGCGCGTGCGCCTCGGCCACTCTGGTGGTCGGCATCCGGACCAGCGCGTCCGACATCATGACGACGAACAGGTCCGCGTCGCCGCGTCCTGGATGGGCGGCGCGATAGGCGTCCGCCGCGTCCTGGCCGAGCCCGATCGCCGCCGCCACCGCCGCCAGGTCGACGCCCGACGGATCGAAGCCCGGCGCGATCCCCCTGTACTCCTCGTGGGTGAACCCGCAGATCAGGTCGACCTCCCTGCCCGCGCCCTCCCGCATCGCCTCCCACGGCGGCCCGGTGACCAGGTCACCGTCGACGACGGGCCCGAACGCGCTCATCCCTGCCTGCGGTCCGGTCAGCGGCGCGTCCTGCACGGCGAGGATCGCCTCGGGCGGCAGCGCCGCGAAGCCCTCCAGGCTCGCGCGCACGCCCGCCGCGGCGGCGAGCGTCCCCGTCACCCGCTCGGCGTCGGCGACGTCGCGGTAGCCGTCCGGGACGCTCTGCGCGATCGCGCGCCCGAACAGGTCCTTGGCGGCCGGCGCGGCCATCAGCAGGGCCACCGAGGCGGCGCCCGCCGAATGGCCGACGACGGTCACGTTGCCGGGGTCGCCGCCGAACGCCGCGATGTCGCGCCGTACCCATTCCAGCGCGGCGATCTGATCGCGCAGGCCCCGGTTGTCCAGCACGCCGGGCAGGTGGCCGAAGCCCTCGAAGCCGACCCGGTAGTTGAACGTCACCACCACGACCCCCGAGCGGGCGAGGGTCGCGGCGTCGAAGTGCGGCATGCTCGACGAGCCCGTCTTCCACATGCCGCCGTGGATCCACACCATGACGGGCAGGCGGCCGGCGCCCAGGTCGGGGGTCCAGACGTTCAGCGTCAGGCAGTCCATCCCGTCGCCGGGCCGCCAGATCGGCGGGACGCCCGGCGCGGGCGGCGCCTGCGGCGGCGCGGGCCCGAACGCGGAGGCGTCGCGCACGCCGTCCCACGCCGCCGGCCGGGCCGGCGGTTGGAAGCGCAGCGGCCCTTCGGGAGCGGCGGCGAACGGGATCCCCTTGAAGGCGGCGACGCCGTCCTCTTCCCGCCCCCGGACCAGGCCCAGGGCGGTCTTCACCACGGTGTCGGTCACCTGACGGACGCTAGGCGGCGCGGCCGCCTGAGACAACCTGGACGACCGCGCGAGACCCGCCCCCGCAATCCACGAGCCCCGGGTCGGACGGCGCGAGCCGCGGGAAGTCCTGGGAGCGGACGCGAAGGTCAGGACAGGTCGGACTCCGCGAGCAGGAGCGGCACCGCCGAAGGGTCGCGCAGCAGGGCGGCGACGGCCAGGCGGTCGTTCCACTGCCCCGTCGCCCACGCCAACCCGCGCGCCAGCCCGTCGACCCCGTCGCAGTGCACCATTCCGTCGAAGTACCGCCACGCGCACGGCATGCCGTCGACCAGCAGCTTCTCGTGCTCGACGTACACCTCGGGAGCCGACGGCAGCAGCGACTTCACCTCCGCGGGCACCGGCCGCTCCACCCCTGACGAGGTGACCTGCCCCGTCACCAGCTCGCCCGCCAGCGGCAGGTCGACCAGCTCCGACAGCGACTCGGCCAGATCGAAGGGCGCCAGCACCAGCGGCCGGTCGGTCACCAGTTGCAGCAGGTCGGGGGCTTCGACGACCACCGCGTCGTCGGCGGAGGCGATGACGATGTCGCCGCCGAGCACGGCCCGCACGGAGGACGGCGGCGCCACCCGTGAGGGTTCGATGGCCGCCAGCGCCATCCACAGCGACCGGAGCTGGGCCCTGTCGACGGTGACCGCCGGATCCGCCAGGAGCTCCAGGAGCTCCTCAGGCCCACCGTGAGCGGCCAGCAGGTCGGTCAGCGTCGTGCGGACCCCCAGCATCGCCAGCGCGCCGGAGTCGAGCCCTGAGGGCGCTTCGTCGTACAGCCCGGTCAGCAGCGGGTCGGCTCCTGGAAGGCGCAGCTCCACGGGCCGCCGCCCGTCGAGGACCCGGTGGGTGGACAGCCACCAGGCGGTGTAGGAGGGCACCTCGACACCCTCGACGCGCAGCGGGAGCAGCGCGCCCCGCAGCGGCGGCCTGGTGATCAGCGCGAGCGCGGCGGGCCAGTCGGCGACCAGCTCCAGGTCGCGGATGGCGGTGAACTCGGCCACCACCGGCGGCACCTCGAGCGAGGGCAGCAGGTCGTGCACGAACTCGAGCCAGGCGTCCTCCTCGTCGAGGTCGTGGTCGCACGAGTCGACGTCGAGCAGCACGTCGGAGTCGTTGACGACGGCGAACCCGTCGAGCACGCCGACGGCGGTGAGCACGCGCGCGTCGTAGGTGTCGGCGGCCACGCCGAAGCCCGCGTCGTCGACGAGCAGCCCGGCCAGCGCGCCCGTGGCCAGCAGCAGCTCGCCCGCAGGGTAGAGCGAGCCGTCGTCGCCGCGCAGCGCCAGCTCCGACAGCCACGGCTCCTCGCCCGGCGTCAGCCCCGCCGCGTCGACCAGGGACAGCACGGCCCGCGCCACGGCGTCGGGGTCGTCGCTGTCGAACGACTGCGACACCGCCGTCTTGGTGAGCGGGTCGTCGAGGACGGCGCGCGGCGTGGCCTCGAAGGCGCCGAGGCGCAGCAGCAGCGGGTGCGCCGCGTCGGGGTGGACGATGCGCAGGCCGAGCGGCGCGAGGTCGAGCGGCGCGCTGAGGATGAGCGTGCCGCGGGGCCCGCGCACGAGCCGCCCGTCGGCCAGCGGCACGGGCAGCGCGCCGAGCGCCTCGGGGTCGTCGCCGGGCAGCACCTCGTAGAGGGAGCGCCACCACGACGGGTCACGCCCCTCGATCGCCTCGCCGGACAGCTGGTCGACGACCTCGGCGAGCTCCACCCTGCGGACGCCGAGCGCGGACAGCGCGGGATGCCTGGCCGGCCAGCCCGCGGGCAGCAGGCCCGGCACGATCTCGGCCAGCACCGCCAGCAACTCGCCCGAGCCGTGGACCGCGGACGCCTCCCTGCCCGAGACCACCCACCCGTCGGCGGACGGCTCGCGCACCGGATGCTCGACCTGCCAGGCGGCGTCGGGGTCGTAGAGCGCGGCGTCGTCGAAGGAGGGCGAGGTCACCACGGGCGCGGGCGCCGACAGGGCAGGCAGCAGCGGCACGTCGGGCAGCAGGCGCAGGATCGCGCGTCTGATGCGGGCGTCGAGCTCGCCCTTGCCCATGAGCGCGGGCACCAGGTCGAGGAGCCGGGGCGTACGCGGCAGCTCCTCGAGCAGCCTGACGTAGCTCTCGGCGACGCGCTCGATGAGGAAGTCGGTCAGCTTCCCGTGGGCGACGTGACGCCTGTCGGTGGCCATCGGGAAGGAGGCGATGAGCAGCGCGGGCAGGTCGAGCGGCTCGTCGGAGGGCGTCGGCGCGTGGACGACCTGCGGCACGGGCAGCGGACCCGCCTCCACCGGTACGGCCCAGCGCACCGACCAGTACGGCCTGGCACGTTCCTCCGTCGGCCGGTCGGCGAAGTAGGCGGCGACCTCCTCGGCGGCGAACTCGCCCGAGGCCGAGACGACGTGCCAGCCGGAGGGCTCGACCGTGCGGGTGACCCCGTCGACGGTGATCTCGATCGAGGTCAGCGCGGGCATGCCGAGCAGCAGCGCGGGGCTCGTCTCCTCGAGCATCCGCCGCACCGCGTCGACGGCCGAGGGGCGCAGCGGCAGCAGTACCGACGTCTCGAAACCGTCGGGCACCTCGACGGTGGCGGGGAACGGCAGCCGCAGCAGCGGCACGTGGCCCTCCCGCGAGGCCAGCTCGGCGGCCAGGCCCGGCTCGGCGGCCACCACCTCGGCCGTCTCCTCTCGCGACCAGCGGACCGCTCCCGTCGACCGCGAGCCGATCGACGGCTCATCACAGACGGACACGATCGCGGCGAAGCCGACGCCGAAGCGCCCTGCCGCGCCGATGTGATCACGCTTGGCCGACACCCGCAGCGTCGACAGGCCCTCGACTCCCGCGGCGTCGAGCGGCGCACCCGTGTTGGCGGCCGTGAGCACGCCGTCGCGCAACTCCAGCCGCAGCACGCCCGGCACGCCCGCGCGCAGGGCCGCGTCGGCCGCGTTCTGCGCCAGCTCGACGATCAGACGGTCGCGGTAGCCGCCGAGGGCGAAGTCCTCTTCGGCGTTGGCGTCCTCGCGGAAGCGCGCGGGCGAGGCCTGCCAGGCCGTGAGTACGGCGGCGCGCATCCGGTCAGTGCCAAAGGTGTCCACGGGGCTAACTCCTAAAACGAGAGAGGGGCCACCGAAGGCTAGCGGTCCGTGCCGACAATCCTGATCAGGAGTGGCCGAGCTCCTCCGAGCCCGACTCCTCGACCGACCCCGACTCGACCTCGATCAGGTCGTAGCCCAGGTCGTCGAGGATCGGCGAGGCCTGCTCGACCGGCGGCGGCATGACCGCGGCCTCGGAATGGGCGCCGCAGCCGTGGTCGGCGGCGACGACCTTGCCGTCGTCCGGCGCGTACTCGTTGGCGCACACGCCGAACTCGCCCCGCAGGCCGCCCGCGAGCGGCCAGAAGAAGCCGCAGGTGGAGCACTGGGCGGGGGCGGCGTGCGCGATCGGCGTGTGCGGCCCGTGGGCGCCTGAGTGCCAGCGCTTGGCGGCGCGGTCCCTGCCGATGGCCGACAGCACCCTGGCCCTGCCGAGGCCGTACTCGAAGATCATCTGATGGTCGAGCTCTTCGTCGGCCCCGCCGGTGAAGCCGGGCACGAGCCTGTCGTCGTCCTCGGACGTGGGCAGCAGATCGCCGACGCCCAGGTCGCCCGGCCGCAGCCGCTCACTCCACGGCAGCCACGGGGGCGCGAGCATCGCCCCGGTTCCGGGCAGCAGGACGGCTTCGCTGACCGTGACGTTCTTGGCGCGAGAGGCGCGCGTCACGGTCACCGCCCATCGCCAGCCCTTGTAGGCCCGGTCGAGGCAGGCGAAATAATGTGTAACGATCCGGTCGCCCTCGCCCTCGTAGCCCAGGTGCGCACCGGGCTCTCCCGGTCGGGCGAGCTCTCGCGCGGCCTCCAGCGCGAGCTCGACGGCGGCGACACAGGCCTGGTCAGGCGGGGAGACGCGGGTCCTGGTCCTGGTCAAAGGCCCGCTCCCGCCGCAAGGTGCTGTTCGCTCACACTCCATTCTCACCCATGGATGGACGTGCGAGCACCCGCGTCGGGTAAGACTGGTAAGCGTGGATCGTGTGCTGTCGTGGGTGAAACGGGTGAGTCTTGCGCTTGGGCGGGCCGGCCGTTCGACCGCGACCGGCACCAAGCGGGCAGGGCTCGCCACGGCGCGGGGCACCAGGCGGGTCGGGCTGGCCACCGCGAGTGGCGCGCAGCGGGTCGGCCACGCGACGCGGCGGCTGACACACGCCCAGGGCGCCGGCCGCACGGGCCTCGGCCGCCTCATCGAGCTCACGGCCGCCAACAGCGCGGGCGACTCGCTCATCACGCTGGCGCTGGCCGGCACCATCTTCTTCGGGCTGCCCGTCAACGAGGCGCGTGGCCAGGTGGCGCTCTACCTGTTGATCACGATGATCCCGTTCGCGGTGGTCGCGCCGTTCGTCGGGCCCGTGCTCGACCGGTTCAGGTCGGGCCGCCGCTACGTGATGGCCGGCACGCTGTTCGCCCGCGGCCTGCTCTGCTTCGCCATGGCCGCCGCCGTCGGGCCCGGCGACGTGCTGACGCTGTTCGCGGGCGCGCTCGGGGTGCTCGTGCTGTCCAAGGCCTACAACGTCTCCCGCGCGGCGATCATGCCGAGCGTGCTGCCCGCCGACATCACGCTGGTGAGCGCCAACGCAAGGGTCGCGCTGTTCTCGCTGGTGGCCGCGGGCATCGCGGTGCCGATCGCGGCGGGCCTGACCGCCTGGCTCGGCGCCGCGTGGGTGCTGCGCCTGGCGATGGTGGTCTTCCTGCTGCTCGGCGTCTTCGCCGTACGGCTGCCGCGCCACGTCGACTCGCCCGACCTGGAGGAAGAGGAGGACGAGCGAGGAGAGCGGGCGCGATGGAGGACGCTGCTCAACGTCGGACCCGCCGTGACCGAGGCGATGCGGGCCAACGCCGCCATCCGCCTCTTCTCCGGCTTCCTGCTGTTCTTCCTGCTCTTCCTGGTGCAGGACGGGCACCTGAAGGACCTGCCCACGACCACCACGATCGCGATGCTGGCCGCGGCGGCGGGGCTCGGCGGCCTGGCGGGCGCGGCCGTCGCCAACTGGGCGCGCAACCACTCGCCCCAGCTCATCGTGCTGCTCACGCTGGCCGTGAGCCTCGTGACGGCGGGCGTCACCGCGTTCCTGTTCGGCCTGTGGGCCGCGGTCGCGGTGGCACTGATCGCCGCGTTCGCTCAGGAGCTCGGCAAGCTGGCGCTCGACGCGATCGTGCAGCGCGAGATCGGCGAGGAGGTGCGCTCGTCCACCTTCGGCGTGGTCGAGGCGCTGCTCCAGGTCGCCTGGGTGTTCGGCGGGCTCGTCGGGCTGCTGGTCTCGGACTGGTCGGCCGGTCCCGGCGGGCTCACGGCGATGGCCGTGGTGCTCGCCCTCGCCCTCGGTTCCCTCCTGGTGCTCAGGAGGGCGAGGGTCAAGGCGCGCGACGCCAAGGTGCAGGCCAAGGTGAACGACGCCAGGAACGACACCAGGACGACCGACGTCGCGGTGGTCGAGGTCGCCGACCCGCCGCCCGCGCCGACGACCACCAAGCCGCTGACCAACCCGCACGGGTGATCAGTCGAGGTCGTCGGCGACCGCGCGCAGTACCGAGGCGACCTTCTTGGAGTGGGCGGGGTCGGGCTGCTTGCCCCGCTGGTACGACTCGGAGATGACGTCGAGCAGCTTGATGAGGTCTTCGACGATCACGACCATCTCGTCGGGCTTCTTCCGCTTGCCCTTCGGCTTGGTCTTGGCCAGCGTCGGCGGCTGCTCGAGGATCCGCACCGACAGCGCCTGCTGTCCCCTGCGCCCCTCGGCCACGCCGAACTCGACCTTCTGACCGGGCTTGAGCGGCTCCGCGCCAGTGGGAAGCGCGGAGGAATGCACGAAGACCTCACCGCCGTCGTCGCGGGTGAGGAAGCCGAAACCCTTGTCGGCGTCGTACCACTTGACCTTGCCACTCGGCACAGGGGGGACCTCGTTCATGCTGTCGGGAAAGATGAATGGAAGTAGGTTATGCCCAGCAGAGCCGGAGAGCGACCGGGTAAATCCGCATCTCTAATGAGAAACGTGCCTCTCGGTCCGTCACGCCACGCCTGCGGGCGCCGAGGTTCCTGGTGGCGGTCCCAGCCGCGCGTTTCCCATTAGTTCCAGCGGCCGAACCAGGCGGCGAACTCCGTCAGATCCGCCAGTGCCACATCGGCTCCGTGATCACGCAACTCTCCCACCGTGTAAGGGCCCGTCGCGACCGTCACGCTGACGGCGCCTCCCGCTCGCGCCGCCTCGATGTCCGCGACGTGGTCTCCAACATAGGCGGCCGCGCCGAAGCGCGCGAGAGCCGATCCCTTGTCGGCGCCGAACACCGATCCCACGATCTCGTCGACCTTGAAGCCGAGCAGTTCGACGGTGCTGGTGGCGTCGCGCAGGTTCTTCCCCGTCACGACGATCACCCGCCCTCCGGCCTCCCTGACGGCCTGGACGGCGTCGTGCGCGCCGGACATGGCCGTGTGCACGGGAACGGCGACGTCGGGGTAGAGCTGCCTGAACAGGGTGGCGGCCGCGGCCACGTCCTCGTGCGGCAGCCAGTTCGCCAGTTCCTGCTCCAGCGGAGGGCCGAGGCGAGTGATCACGGTCGCGCTGTCGATGGCGACACCGAGCCGTACGGCGAGCTGGTCGTAGACGGCCGCGATCCCCGATCGCGTGTCCGCCAGCGTCATATCAAGGTCGAATCCCACTGATTTCCCCACGGGTGAAGAGTAACGGTCGCTGGTATGGCACCGTTGAAGTGGGAAGAAAGGAATTACTTATCCAAGGGAGCGGCCATGGCGGAAAGTCAGGGGACCAGGCCTCATCGCCCGGCACGACCGGCCGCCCAGAAAACGGTGAGCGTGTGGCGGCGCACGGCCGACTTCGCCGTGTGGGCAGTCAGGGTCGTCTCGCGGCTGGCCGCGCTCATTCTCGTTCTCTACATCGCTTTCACGATCTTTCCCACCAATCCCGCGAACTCGCTCGTCCGGTTCGTCGAGTCGTTCGCCACCTCGCTGTCGCTCGGCCTGTACGACCTGTTCCAGCTGGCGGACGCGCGCTGGCAGGTGCTGGTCAACTACGGCCTGGCCGCCCTGGTGTGGCTGATCATGGGGTCGGCCGTGGCGAGCCTGATCCGGCGCGTCACGCCGTAGCGACTATGGTCCTTACCCATGAGAAACGTGCCAATCGGACCGCCGCCGGGTCCCTAGACTGGCACGAAGGTGACGCGGCGGTCTGATGAGCACATTTCTCGTCGGTTGGAGGTACTAGGAACGACATGGCCAGATCGACGCGCGAGCGGATCGTCGACGAAGCCCTCCGGCTGTTCGCCGAGCGGGGCTACTCCGCCACCTCGGTGGCCGAGATCGAGGCCGCCGCCGGGCTCTCTCCAGGGGCGGGAGGCCTCTACCGCCACTTCAAGTCGAAGTACGAGGTGCTCGCCGCGGCGATGCACGAGCACGCCGCGCGCACGCGCACCCAGGTGGCCGACAGCCTCGCCCAGCTCAGCAGCATGGAGTCCTCGGCCGATCTGGAGGAACGCCTGTCTCACCTGTGCAGGGCGGGCCTGGCCAAGGTGCGCGAGGAGAGCGAGCTGACCAGGGTGTTCTTCCGCGACCTGAGCCAGTTCCCCGAACTGGTCGCGGTCGTGCGCGAGGGGCTGCTGCAGCCGATGTTCGACGCGATCACCTCCTGGTTCCGCGCCCAGCCCGAGTACGCCGAGGTCGACGTCGACTGGACCGGCATCGGCGCGGTGCTCGGCGGCGCCGTCGTCCACTACCGGCTGTTCCAGGAGACGGTGGGCGAGTCGCCGGGCCACGCGGAGAAGGACCAGTTCGTCGCCGCATGGGTACGGCTGGCCGTCGGCCTGCTGCCCGCGCCCGCACCGGTCAGCTGACGTCCCACAGCCGGTAGGCGAGCCAGACCACGCCCAGCCCCGTGAAGATCATGAACATGACGCCGCTGACCGCGAAGAACTGCTCGACGAAGGCGTTGAACCCGCCGGCGCTCTCGGCCCGCAGGGCGGCGATCACCACCCCGCCGACGGCGTAGCCGAAGATCGGCGCGCCGAGCCCGGTCATCCGGTCCTTGAAGGACCAACTGTCACTCGTCAGCGCGGTCGCCGCCCCGACCGCCCACACGATCGCGGGCAGCTGGAAAATCGCGACGGCGGGCAGGCCGAACGGCACGAGCAGCGCGGCCAGCACGAGCAGCCCCATCGCGAGGACCTCGCGCGGATGGGCCTTGACGAGCGTCCTGGCGTCCCTGCCGCCTGTCGCCATGGGGTTGGCCCTGGCCATCGCCGCCCTGCGCAGCCCCGCGAAGGGCAGGCCGCGCTCCGCCCTCGCGGCCAGTTCGGCCCGCGCCTCCCGCCTGCTGCGCGCCACGCCGGGCGGAACGTCGTCCACGACGCGCGGGAAGACCGCCGTGTCCTTGCCGGCCGGCCGTACCTCGGGCTCCGCCTGGACCTGGGGCACCTCGGACGCGCCGCTGAGGCGGCGCGCCTCCCGCTCGACGAGGGCGGCGGGGTCGCCGAACCTGGCGAGGACCTTGGCCACGGCCTTCGGGTCCTCGCTGCCGGCGCGCTCGGACTCGATGCGGGCCCTCAGCCGCTTGACGAAGTCGAGCCGGTGGTCCTGGCGCAACACGCCGTGGGCGGCGTCGGCCGCCCTGCTGACGAAGTCCAGGACGAGCTGGTCGGCTCGTTCGATCACGCAAGCCATGCTGCCCGAATCCGCAGGAACATACCATTGCAATGATGGAGTTCACCCAGTGGATCAGGGAGCGCACCGACGAGCAGCTGGGTGCGCTCGTTTCGGCGCGCCCCGAGCTGATCACGCCGGTCCCCGCTCACCTGGAGGGGCTCGCCACGCGCGCGGGCAGCCCCTCGGCCATCGGCCGCGCGCTCGACAGGCTCGACAGGTTCGCGCTGGCCGTGGTGGAGACGCTGGCCGTGGCCGGCTCCGTGGACAAGCCCGCGCTCGGCCGCCTGCTCGAAAGGGCCGTGGACGGCGAGGTCCCGCTCGACGACGCTCTCGACCGTCTCCGCGCGCTCGCCCTGGTCTACGGGCCCGACGAGGCGCCGGAGCTGGCCCCCGGCGTCCGCAAGGTGCTGGACGACCCCGCCGGGCTCGGCCCTCCCGTCGTGGAGGTGTTCCGCCACCATCCGCCCGAGCAGCTCGAGGAGATCGCCGACGACATCGCCCCCGGCACCGAGGGAACGGGCAAGGAGCGGCTCGCCGCGGCCATGGCCGAACCCGGCAAGCTCGTCGAGGAGGTCTCTCCTCCCGCCAGGCAGGCGCTGGAGGAGCTGGCGTGGGGGCCGCCGAGCGGCAGGGTGCCCAACGCCCGCCGCGCCGTCCGCGTCGGCACCGCCCGCTCGCCGATCGAGGAGTTGCTGGCCAGAGGGCTGCTGGCCGCCACCGGCGAGGAGAGCGTGTCGCTGCCCCGCGAGGTCGGCCTGTACCTGCGCGAAGGACGCGTCCACCGCGACCTGTCGCCCGAGGCGCCGCCGCTGGAGGGCTCCGAACGCTCCCAGCAGCTCGCCGACAGGACCGCCGCGGGCCAGGCGTTCACGTTCGTGCGGGCGGTCGAGGAGCTGTGCGAGCGCTGGAGCCTCGACGCCCCCGGCGTCCTGCGCACCGGCGGCCTCGGCGTGCGCGACCTCAAGCGCACCGCCACGCAGCTCGACCTGCCCGAGTGGGCCGCCGCGCTGGTCGTCGAGGTCGCCCACGCCGCGGGACTGGTCGGCTCGGGCGGCAGCGTCGACGGCGAGTGGCTGCCCACCCCCGCCTACGACACCTGGCGCGTCAGGCCGACCGAGGACCGCTGGGTCACGCTGGCCGCCACCTGGCTGCACACCGACCGCGTGCCAGGCATCGTGGGCGAGCGCGACGAGCGCGACCGCCTGCTCAACGCGCTCCACCCCGACCTGCGCCGCTCCTCGGCGCCAGAGGTACGGCAGGCGACGCTCCGCGTGCTCGCCGCCGCCCCCGGCCTGGCGCCCAGCCGCGAGTCGGTCCTGCGGCGCCTGGCGTGGGAGCAGCCCAGGCGGCGCGGCCCGCTGCGCGAGCAGCTCACCGACTTCACCCTGCGCGAAGCCGAGCAGCTCGGCTTCACCGGGCTCGGCGTGCTGTCCGCGCCTGGCCGTGCCGTACTGGCGGGCTCGGGCGAGGCCGCCGCCTTCCTGGCCCCGCTGCTTCCCGAACCCGTCGACCACGTGCTGCTCCAGGCCGACCTCACCGCCGTCGCGCCCGGCCCCCTCACCAGCGAGCTGGCGCGCTGGCTGACGCTCGCAGCCGACGTGGAGTCCACGGGAGGGGCGACCGTCTACCGGTTCGGCGAGTCGTCCATCAGGCGGGCGCTCGACGCCGGGCAGGGCGCCGACGAGCTGCTGTCCATGCTCGCCCGCCACTCCGCCACGCCCGTGCCGCAGCCGCTGTCCTACCTGGTGGCCGACGTGGCCCGCAGGCACGGCAGGATGCGCGTCGGCACGGCCAGTGCCTACATCCGCAGCGACGACCCTTCCATGCTCGACCAGCTCATCGCCGACCGGCGCTCGACGCCGCTGCGGCTGCGGCGGCTGGCCCCCACCGTCATCGCCTCCCGCACCTCCAGGGCCGCGCTGGTCGACTCGCTGAGGGCGATGGGGTTCGCGCCCGTCCCCGAGTCGCTGGAGGGGGACGTCATCCTCACCCAGCTCGACGCCAGGCGCACCGAAGGGCTGCCGACCGCCAGGGCGGTCTCGTCGTTCAACGGGCTCGACCCGGACGTGGTGGCCGCCGCCGTACGCGCCATGCGGGCCGGCGACGCCCGCCGCGCCCCGCTGGAGGCGCCCGACGGGTCGGTGCCCCGCGGCCCCGCGACCACCACGATCTCCGCCCTGCAGGACGCGATCCGGCAGGGGGTGCGGGTGTGGATCGGGTACCTCGACTCCCAGGGCAACGCCACCAGCCGCATCCTGGAGCCCGCGCGGATGGAGGGCGGCTACCTGACGGCCTACGACGAGACTCGCGCGGCGGTCCACCGCTTCGCCCTCCACCGCATCACCGGGGTCGCCACCGTCACCTGAGCTCGCCGCGAACGGCCGTCGGCCGGGGAGAGCGACGGTCTCGGGTCGGACGCAATAGCCGGGCTCCCGTTGACTCCACCCCCGTGAGCCGATCAACGTAAGGACGTGACGAACCACACGCTGGGCCGCCTGGCAGAGGAGTCGTGGGCCCGCTTCGACGACCACGACGCCGTCTTCTACGAAGGCGTCTGGCACCGCGGTCACACCCTCGCCGAACGCGCCAGGCGCGTCACCGGCGGCCTGATCCGAGCCGGCGTCCGTCCCGGCGACCGCGTGGTCGTGATGATGGTGACCAGTCCCGACGTCCCCGTCGTCTACCAGGCCGTCTGGGCGGCGGGCGCGGTCGTGACCCCCGTGGTGTTCCTGGTCGGCGTGGAGGAGCTGCGCCACATCGTCATCGACAGCGGCGCCACCGCGATCGTGACGTCCGCGGAGTTGCTCGACACGGTCCACGCCGCCGAGCCACAGATCCCGATATTTGTGGATACGGGGGAGCTGGCCGAGGCGGCCGAGCACGGGCCCGTGCCGCGGGACCCCGCCGATCTGGCCGCCGTGATGTACACGGGCGGCACCACCGGCAGGGCCAAGGGCGTCATGCTCAGCCACGCGGGCCTGTGGCAGGTCGCGAAGGACGCCTACGACCTGGCCTACCAGCCGGGCGTCACCAGGGCGATCGTCCCCGTCCCCCTCTCCCACGCCTACGGCCTGATCGTGTCGATCGCCGGCCTGCACGCCAGGGAGCCGCAGCAGTCCGTCCTCATGCGCTGGTTCGACCCCAAGGCGTTCCTGCGGCTGGCCGTCGAGCAGCGCGTGCAGTACGGAACCGTCGTGCCCTCCATGCTCCAGATGCTGCTCGCCGAGCCCCTCGAGGACACCCCGCTGCCCGACCTGCGCCACCTGACCTGCGGCGCGGCCCCGCTGGGCCGCGCGCTGCTGGAGGAGTTCGAACGGCGCGTACCCGGCGTGCAGATCCTGGAGGGGTACGGCCTGACCGAGACCAGCGCCGTCACCACCTTCAACCCGCCCGGAAGGCGTAAGCCCGGCAGCGTCGGCCTCCCGCTTCCCGGCTACACGATCACGATCAGGGACGACGCGGGCGAGGACGTGGAGACGGGCGACATCGGCGAGATCTGCGTCGCCGGCGAGTCGCTGATGCTCGGCTACTGGGGCGGCCTCGGCTCCCCCGTCGTGGACGGCGAGCTGCGCACGGGCGACATCGGCTGCCTCGACGACGACGGCTACCTGTATGTCGTGGACAGGAAGAAGGACCTCGTCATCAGGGGCGGCTTCAACGTCTTCCCCCGCGACGTCGAGGACGCGCTGAACGCCCATCCGTCCGTCGCGATGTCAGGCGTGGTGGGCCGCCCCGACCCCGTGCACGGAGAGGAGGTCGTGGCCTTCGTCCAGCTGGTCCCCGGGGGCACGGCCACCGCCGACGAGCTGATCGCCTGGGCGCGGGAGCGCGTCGGCAGGGTGAAGTACCCGCGAGAGATTCATTTCACCGATCATGTGCCCGTGACCAGCGTGCTCAAGCTCGATCGCAAGGCACTGCGTGCCCGTCTCGCCTAATCGCCCCGTCATTTCGTGATATCTGTTGACACGGCTAGTGAGCGAGAAGGTGACACAGTGAGCAGCGGTTACGACAACTCCGGCGAGCAGAGCCCCTACGGCCAGCAGCAGCCGTACGGCTCGCCGTACAACCAGAGCGGCCAGAACCCCTACGGCCCGCCGTACGGCCAGCAGCAGCCCGGCTACGGCTACGGGTACCCGCCGCCCCAGCAGGGCCCCCGCACGCACGCGATCGTCGCGCTCGTCATCAGCATCGTGCTCGCGCTGAGCTGCTACGTCACACCCGGCGGCATCGCCGGCGCGATCCTGGCGGGCATCGCCCTCGGACAGGTCGACACCATGCCCGACAAGGCGCGCAACCTGCTCAAATGGACATGGATCAGCATCGGCATCAATGTCGTGCTGATCGTTCTGGGCGTCGGTACGATCATCGCGCTGGGAGTATCGGGGAACCTGGACTAACCGCCGGCCTCCGGGTGTTGGATATGCGGTAGCCGTACCGACCCCGGAGAGAAGCCTGTGAACGACGGCCCACTGATCGTCCAATCCGACAAGACCTTGCTGCTCGAGGTCGACCACGAACGGGCCGACGAGTGTCGCAAGGCGATCGCGCCCTTCGCCGAGCTCGAGCGGGCACCCGAGCACGTCCACACCTACCGCGTCACGCCACTCGCCCTGTGGAACGCGCGGGCCGCCGGCCATGACGCCGAGCAGGTCATCGACGCGCTGATCGGGTTCAGCCGCTACCCGGTGCCCCACGCGCTGCTCGTCGACGTGGCCGAGACGATGGCCCGCTACGGCAGGCTGCGGCTGGAGAAGGACCCGGCTCACGGCCTGGTCCTGGCCTCCACCGACCGCGCGGTGCTCGAAGAGGTGCTGCGCTCGAAGAAGATCCAGCCGATGCTGGGCGATCGCATCGGCGGCGACTCCGTCGCCGTGCACCCGAGCGAGCGCGGGAACATCAAGCAGGCGCTGCTCAAGCTCGGCTGGCCGGCCGAGGACCTGGCGGGCTACGTCGACGGCGAGAGCCACCCGATCAAGCTGCTGCAGGACGGCTGGGCGCTGCGTCCCTACCAGCAGGAGGCGGCCGACGCGTTCTGGCACGGCGGCTCGGGCGTGGTCGTGCTGCCCTGCGGCGCGGGCAAGACGATCGTCGGCGCGGCGGCGATGGCCCACGCGGAGGCCACGACGCTGATCCTCGTGACCAACACCGTCTCCGCCCACCAGTGGAAGCAGGAGCTGCTCAAGCGCACCTCGCTCACCGAGGACGAGATCGGCGAGTACTCCGGCAGCAAGAAGGAGATCCGCCCCGTCACCATCGCCACCTACCAGGTGATGACGACCAAGCGGAAGGGCGTCTACGCCCACCTGGAGCTGTTCGACGCCCGCGACTGGGGGCTCATCGTCTACGACGAGGTCCACCTGCTGCCCGCGCCGATCTTCAGGATGACCGCCGACCTGCAGGCCAGACGCCGGGTCGGGCTCACCGCGACGCTCGTGCGCGAGGACGGCCGCGAGGGCGACGTGTTCTCCCTCATCGGCCCCAAGCGCTACGACGCGCCGTGGAAGGAGATGGAGAACCAGGGCTGGATCGCGCCCGCCGACTGCGTCGAGGTGCGGGTCACGCTGTCCGACGAGGAGCGCCTGACGTACGCGATGGCGGAGGCGGAGGAGCGCTACAGGTTCGCCGCGACCACGCCGTCCAAGACGCGGGTGACCGAGGCACTGGTCAGGAGGCACCTCGGCGAGCAGGTGCTGGTCATCGGCCAGTACATCGACCAGCTCGACGAGCTCGCCGAGCATCTCAACGCGCCGGTCATCAAGGGCGAGACGCGGATCAAGGAGCGGGAGCGGCTGTTCCAGGCCTTCCGCGACAAGGAGCTGCAGGTGCTCGTCGTCTCCAAGGTGGCCAACTTCTCCATCGACCTGCCGGAGGCGGCCGTCGCCATCCAGGTGTCGGGCACCTTCGGGTCACGGCAGGAGGAGGCCCAACGGCTCGGCAGGGTGCTGCGGCCGAAGGCCGACGGCGGGGGCGCGCGCTTCTACACGGTGGTCTCCCGTGACACGGTCGATCAGGAGTTCGCCGCGCACCGCCAGCGGTTCCTGGCCGAACAGGGCTACGCTTACCAGATCATCGACGCCGACGACGTACACCAGTGAAAAGGCTCGCGCGAAAGCCCTCGCGCGAGCCGGACGCCTAGGTCCACGAAACCCCGCGGGCCTTGAACAATCGGACCACCCCCTCACCGGCAAAAGCTGTCGCGATGCGACATACCCCCATGATCCGTCGAATCCACCGGACATGCCCGGATTTTTCGGATTTTGGGGAGCGATTACTGGGCCAGCATCCCGCCGACGAAGAGCACACCCTCCGCGATCACCCACGCCAGCACCGCGCTACCGATCAGTACGGCGAACCGTGCGGGGAACAGCCACGCGCTCACCGTGAGAAAGGCCGCGAGCACCGCGAACAACCCTGACAGGGTCGAGACGCTGTCGAGCCGCTCCGCGCACGCCACGGAGGTCTCCCCGTCGGTGCAGAACGCCTCGAGCCCCCAGCCGGCGAAGACCGACAGCCCCCACAGAGCCGCCAGCAAAAGGCTGGCGACCGTCGGAATGACTGGGGAGATCCTCACGCCGCCTCCTGATTAATCGATTGGAAGCTCCCGAGCCCGGGGGTAAGCTCAACGGTTCGCTGCCTTGTCTACCACCTCCGTTGACGAATGGGGAGGCGCTTTCGCATGCCCGGAAACCAGTTGGCCCCTGACATACCCACCGATGTGCTCGGCGACGAGCGAGCCCATCTGGCCCAGTCCCGCGCGGCGCTGAAAGCGATGCGCGAGCACGCCCAGTCGCTGTCGGCGGACGCCGCGGGCGACTGGGTCTCGCAGCAGATCCTGCAGTCGTTGCTCGATCAGCGGGTCGCGGCGCTCGCCGACCATCCCGACACTCCCCTGTTCTTCGGCAGGCTCGACAGGGAAGATCATGACGATCTCCCCGGCGTCATCTACGTCGGCCGCCGCCACGTCCACGACGGCGCCAGCCGCCCGCTGGTGATCGACTGGCGCGCGCCCGTCTCACGCGCCTTCTACCAGGCCAGCCCCACCGACCCCATGGGCGTCGTACGGCGGCGCCGCTTCGGCTACCACGGCGGCGACCTGACCGCCTTCGAGGACGAGCCCCTCAACGAGGGCGCCGACTTCGGCCCTTCGCAGATCCTCACCGAGGAGATCGAGCGCCCCCGCACCGGCCCCATGCGCGACATCGTGGCCACCATCCAGCCCGACCAGGACGAGATCGTCCGCGCCGCGCTGACCCAGACCGTCTGCGTCCAGGGCGCGCCCGGAACGGGGAAGACGGCGGTCGGCCTGCACCGTGCCGCCTACCTGCTGTTCACCCACCGTGAGAAGCTCGCCCGCGCCGGCGTCATGATCGTCGGCCCGAACAAGGCGTTCCTGTCCTACATCTCCTCCGTGCTGCCCGCCCTCGGCGAGGTCAAGGTCGACCAGACCACCGTCGCCGAGCTGCTCGGCGAGCACGACGCCCCCGAGGACCCGCTCGTCGCCGCGGTCAAGGGCGACGCCCGCATGGCCAAGGTGCTGGAGCGCGCCCTGTGGCTGCACATCGTCAAACCCACCGAGGGCCTCGTCTACACCAGGGGCGTCCACCGTTTCAGGGTCGCCGACTACGAGGTGCGCGAGATGGTCGCCTCGCTGCGCGGCACCACGAGGTACGGCCCCGGCCGGGCAGCCCTCGCCCAGCGGCTGGCCCACCAGGTGCTGGTCCGCATGGAACAGCGCGGCGACTCGCCCGACGACAGGGTCCAGGACGCGGTGGCCAGGTCGAAGCCCGTCAAGCAGCTGGTCGACTCGGTGTGGCCGAAGCTGACGCCCGCCCAGGTGCTCTTCCGCCTGCTGTCGGACGCCGAGTTCCTCGCCTCGGCCGCGAGGTCGGACCTGTCGGCCGAGGAGCAGGAGGCCCTGCTGTGGCGCAAGCCGTACCGGTCGTGGAAGTCGGCCAGGTGGTCGGCCGCCGACGCGGCTCTCCTCGACGAGCTCGCCGACCTCATCGAGCGCACGGCCTCCATCGGCCACCTGGTCGTCGACGAGGCGCAGGACCTGTCGGAGATGCAGCTGCGCGCGCTCGGCCGGCGCTGCCGCACCGGCTCGGCCACCGTCCTCGGCGACCTCGCCCAGGGCACCACCCCGTGGTCGACCCGCTCGTGGGCGACCGTGCTCGAGCACCTGGGCCAGGACTCCGGCGAGGTCACCGAGCTCACGCTCGGCTTCCGCGTGCCCCGCGAGGTGCTCGACTACGCCGCCCGGCTGCTGCCCGCCATCGCCCCTGACCTGGCTCCCCCGCGCTCGCTGCGCCCGGGTCAGGGCTCGCTGGCGGTACGGCAGGGCGGCGAGGTCGCCGACGCCGTCCGCGACGCGCTCGCCAGGGAGGGCTCGATCGGCGTCATCGTTCCCGACGGCATGGCCGGCGCGGTCTCGGCGTCTCTCGACGGCGTCCCGCACGCCGTCCTGGGGCCTGACTCGACCGAGGAGCACCGGCTGCTGGTGATCCCCGCCACGCTGGCCAAGGGTCTGGAGTACGACCATGTCATCGTCGTGGAGCCCGCCGACATCGTCGAGGCCGAGCCGCGCGGCCTGGCCAGGCTCTACGTGGTGCTCACCCGCGCGGTCACCTCGCTGACCGTCCTGCACGCCAAGCCGCTGCCCGCCCAGCTGGCGTAGGACGCCCGTAAGCCCGGGGACGGAAAGAGCGGACAAAAGAAAAAGGGCGACCCCGAGGGGTCGCCCTGATTCGTCAGGACTGAGAAGCCAGGACTTAGAAGTCCATGTCTCCGCCGCCGGGCATGCCCGCCGGAGCAGCCGCGTTCTTCTCGGGCTTCTCGGCGATGACGGCCTCGGTGGTGAGGAACAGCGCCGCGATGGAGGCGGCGTTCTGCAGCGCGGAGCGCGTCACCTTGGCCGGGTCGAGAATGCCCGCCTCGAACATGTTGACGTACTCGCCGGTCGCGGCGTTGAGGCCCTCACCCGGGGTGAGGTTGCGCACGCGCTCGACCACGACGCCGCCCTCGAGGCCGGCGTTGACCGCGATCTGCTTCAGCGGCTCCTCCAGCGCCTTCTTCACGATCGCCGCGCCGGTGGCCTCGTCACTCTGGAGCTCGAGCTTGTCGAACGCCTTGGTGCCGGCCTGCAGCAGCGCCACGCCACCGCCGGGGACGATGCCCTCCTCGACGGCCGCCTTCGCGTTGCGAACGGCGTCCTCGATGCGGTGCTTGCGCTCCTTGAGCTCGACCTCGGTCGCGGCGCCCGCCTTGATGACGGCGACGCCACCGGCGAGCTTGGCCAGGCGCTCCTGGAGCTTCTCGCGGTCGTAGTCGGAGTCGGTGCGCTCGATCTCGGCGCGGATCTCGTTGACCCGGCCGGCGATCTGCTCGGGGTCACCGGCACCGTCGACGATGGTGGTCTCGTCCTTGGTGACGACGACCTTGCGGGCGCGGCCGAGCAGGTCGAGGGTGGCGGACTCGAGCTTGAGGCCGACCTCCTCGGCGATGACCTGACCGCCGGTCAGGGTCGCGATGTCGCCCAGCATCGCCTTGCGGCGGTCGCCGAAGCCGGGAGCCTTGACGGCGACCGACTTGAACAGGCCGCGGATCTTGTTGACGACCAGGGTGGCCAGAGCCTCGCCCTCGATGTCCTCAGCGATGATCAGCAGCGGCTTGCCGGACTGCACGACCTTGTCGAGCAGGGGCAGCAGGTCCTTGTTGGCCGAGATCTTCGAGTTGACGATGAGGATGTAGGGGTCCTCGAGGACCGCCTCCATGCGCTCAGGGTCGGTCACGAAGTAACCGGAGACGTAGCCCTTGTCGAAGCGCATGCCCTCGGTGAGCTCAAGCTCGAGGCCGAAGGTGTTGCTCTCCTCGACGGTGATGACGCCTTCCTTGCCGACCTTGTCCATCGCCTCGGCGATGAGGTTGCCGATCTCGGCGTCACCGGCGGAGATGGAGGCGGTGGAGGCGATCTGCTCCTTGGTCTCCACGTCCTTGGCGAGCTTGGAGAGCTCCTCGCTCACGCGCTCCACGGCGGCCTCGATGCCCTTCTTCAGGGACATCGGGTTGGCGCCTGCGGCCACGTTGCGCAGGCCCTCGCGAACCAGCGCCTGGGCGAGCACGGTGGCGGTGGTGGTGCCGTCACCCGCGACGTCGTCCGTCTTCTTGGCGACTTCCTTGACCAGCTCGGCGCCGATCTTCTCCCACGGGTCCTCGAGCTCGATCTCCTTGGCGATGGACACGCCATCGTTGGTGATCGTGGGAGCGCCCCACTTCTTCTCCAGCACGACGTTGCGGCCCTTGGGGCCGAGGGTCACCTTGACGGCGTCGGCGAGCTGGTTCATACCGCGCTCGAGACCGCGCCGGGCGTCCTCGTCAAACGCGATCATCTTGGCTGCCATAAGGCTAGACCTCCCAGATGCAGGGTGGCTTTCAGCGGACCGAGCCGACGCCCGCGACGGCATGGGCCCGACTCCATTCGGCGGGCCCCATCGTCTCGATCCCAGTTTCTGGCACTCTCATAACGAGAGTGCTAACGAACTGTTTAGCACTCTACCCTGGCGAGTGCAACCGAGAGGCACTTCCCCGCAGGTCAGCCTAGCAAGTTGGTCATCATCAGGACCTGTTCTCTGGTCAAGCCCGCGCCCATCACATCGTCACGTGGCGGTTCGGTCTCGTGGAGCTCGACCATGTCCTCGGGCAGAACCCGCCCGGGCAGCTCAGACCAACGTCCCATGACTCCAGAGTACGGCGGGCAGGCCCGACCGGCTGACGCGGATCAGGCCTGCCGAATCGACGAAAAGGACATGACAGATCCTCACGGACTGCGCTGCCGTGTGAGCTGCCGGTTCTTGATGGTTCAGACCGTCCTGACGGATTCCGCCTGGGGACCCTTCTGGCCCTGGGTTATCTCGAACTCGACCCGCTGGCCCTGCTCGAGCGACCGATAGCCATCCATCATGATCGCTGAGTAATGGACGAAAACATCCTTACCACCGTCTACCGCGATGAAGCCGTAGCCCTTGTCCGCGTTGAACCACTTGACGGTGCCCTGCGCCACTTCCGACTCCTCTTACTTGGCTCTGGACCCCGCCCATTCACTCGCGAGATCCGCGATCGGCACGACTTATGGGGAAATCAGCCGGACGATCGCCCTCGACCATACCTGTGGCATGCCGTAGAACAACAGAGTCAATCGCCAAACTACTTCTCGGTGTTCGCGGTAGGCATTCTTGTAGTCGCGGAAAGGTTAGTTAAATGTTCCATCTTCTTGCGAAAAACAACGTGTCGCCCGCGCCCCGAGCTGCGGCCTTTCCTCGCAGCGGTCCCAGGAGCCCCTGCCCACACGGCCACGGCGGCGTCCAGCTGCCCCTCAGGAGGAAGAAGCGCCTTAAAAACGGTCAAAGGACATGAAAACGCCCGCGAGGAAAACCTCGCGGGCGTTCGTGACGACCGAAAAGGGTCAGCCGCCGGCCACGGCGGGGATGATGGAGATCTGCGCGCCTTCAGGGGTGACGCTGTCGAGTCCGCCCACGAATCGGACATCCTCTTCCCCAACATAAACGTTGACAAAACGGCGAATCTTGCCCGATTCATCCAAAATTCGCGCACCGATACCCGGGTAGTCGGCGTCCAGCTTCTGCAGCACCTCGCGAAGCGTGGCGCCCTCGCCGCTCACCTCCGCGCTGCCGTTCGTGTACGTGCGCAGGATGGTGGGAATCCGCACCGAAACGCTCATGACTTCTACCTTTCCTTTCAGACAGCCGCGCGGAACGCGTCAAGGGACGGCCTGATCACGGCCGTGGGCGTCGCGTCGTCCGCGATCGCGTCGAGCGTCTTGAGACCGTCACCGGTGTTGAGGACCACGGTGGTCAGCGAGGGGTCGAGCTGCCCCGTGTCGACGAGCTTCTTCAGCACGCCCACGGTCACCCCGCCCGCGGTCTCGGCGAAGACGCCCTCCGTCGACGCCAGCAGCTTGATCGCCGACACCACCTCGGCGTCGGTCACGTCCTCGACCGCCCCGCCCGTACGGCGCGCGATGTCGAGCACGTACGGCCCGTCGGCCGGGTTGCCGATGGCCAGCGACTTGGCGATGGTGTCCGGCTTGACCGGCTGCACCACGTCGTGGCCTGCCTTGAAGGCCGTGGAGACCGGCGAGCAGCCGAGCGCCTGCGCGCCGAAGATCTTGTAGGGGGTGTCCTCGACCAGCCCGAGCGCGATCAGCTCCTTGAAGCCCTTGTCGATCTTCGTGAGCTGCGACCCCGAGGCCACCGGGATGATGATCTGGTCCGGCAGCCGCCAGCCGAGCTGCTCGGCGATCTCGTAGGCCAGTGTCTTGGAACCCTCGGCGTAGTAGGGCCGCAGGTTGACGTTGACGAAGCCCCACTTGTCACCCAGCGGGTCGCCGATGAGCTCCGAGCAGAAGCGGTTGACCTCGTCGTAGGTGCCCTGGATGCCGACCAGCTTGCCGCCGAAGACGCGCGCCATGGCGATCTTGGCCTGCTCCAGGTCGGCCGGGATGAACACGCAGGCGTCGAGCCCCGCGCGGGCGGCGGCCGCGGTCACCGCGCCGGCCAGGTTGCCGGTGGACGAGCACGACAGGGTGTGGAAGCCGAAGTTGCGCGCCGCCTCGACGGCGATGGCGACCACGCGGTCCTTGAAGGAGTGGGTGGGGTTGCCCGAGTCGTCCTTCACGTGCAGGTCGCGGATGCCGAGGGCCTTGCCCAGGTTGTCGGCCTTGACGAGCTTCGTCCAGCCGGGGTTCATGTTCTGCTTGCTCGCCACGTCGACGGGCACCGGCAGCAGCGAGCGGTAACGCCAGATGTTGGCCGGTCCTGCCTCGATGTCGGCGCGGGAGACGGACCCGAACGAGTAGGCCACCTCGAGCGGCCCGAAACACTCCAGACACGCGAAGCTGGGGCCGAGGTCGTAGCGCGCGCCGCACTCGCGGCAGGACAGAGCGACAGCAGGACCGAAGTCAAGCGACATGAAGCGAGGCCTTCCCTCATCTTCGTCTGCGACCGCCTTGGTCACAGACCGGAATTGGCACCTGTCCCGGCCGGCCTCGTCACTTCACGAGTTCAGTCCGGGAGGGTTGCCGGGGCTTCGCAGGGCCGGTCCCTCCACCCCTCTGGATGAGCAATATGGAGTTGTGGGCATCACGATACCCGGCCGTGCCCCTGACACGACCAACCGTCTCGCTAGCTGAGACGATATGTATCACCAAGCGCGGCCTGCACGTACTTGCGCGCCTGGTGGATCCGCGACTTCGCGGTGCCGAGCGGGATGCCCAGCTGCTCGGCCACCTCGTTGTAGTCGAGCTGGACGATGTCGCGCAGCACCAGCGCCTGAGCCAGGTCGGGCTTGTCGGCCTCCAGCGCCTCCATCGCGTCGAGCAGGTCGAGCCTCGACCCCGCGATGACGCTCACCCTGCGCACGTCGGGCTTCTGGACGGGCAGCTCCTCCGAGGTCTGCTCGGCGGCCCTGCGCTTCAGCGACCTGTAGGTGGTGCGCGCGCAGTTGGCCGTCACGATGTGCAGCCAGGTGCTGAACCTGGCCCTGCCCTCGAAACGCCCGATGTTGCGGGCCACGGCGAGCAGGGTGTCCTGGCAGGCCTCCTCGGCGTCCTGGTGGTACGGCAGGATACGGGCGCAGTGTCGCAGCACGTCGGGTTCGATCCGCTTCAGGAGCTCGCCAAGCGCGCGATGATCGCCTCCCGCGGCGGAGCGGGCCAGTTCCTCGGTTAGCTCATCTAGGGCCATAGCGAGATCCTATGTTCGGGGTCATGGTGGATGTTGTGAACAGCGTTCTTGTGGCTTCCAACCGTGGCCCTGTCTCCTTCACCGTTTCCGACGACGGCGACCTGACCATGAAACGCGGTGGCGGGGGCCTGGTTTCCGGGCTCTCGGGAGTGGTCAGGGACGAGGGCGTGCTCTGGGTGTGCGCCGCGCTGTCCGACGGCGACCGCAGCGCCGCACGGCTTGCTCCTGGCGGGCGGCTCGACCAGGCGGGCTACGACACCGGCAAGTTGCGCATGCTGGACATCCCCCCTGCGACCTTCCACCGCGCGTACAACGCGGTGGCCAACTCGACCCTCTGGTTCGTCAACCACCTGCTGTACGACACGCCTAACGCCCCCTATTTCGGCACCAGGTTCACGAAGGAGTGGGAGTCCTACCGCGACTACAACGGCGCGTTCGCGCTGGCACTGGCCGAGGAGGCCGGCCACGGCGCCAAGGTGATGGTGCAGGACTACCACCTGACGCTCACCCCTGCGATGCTCCGCGCCGAACGCCCCGACCTGCGGATCGCCCACTTCAGCCACACGCCGTGGGCGCCTCCCGAGTACTTCTCGCTGCTGCCGGACGAGGTCGCGCGCGAGGTGCTCGAAGGCATCCTCGGCGCCGACCACGCCGGATTCCTGACCGAGCGGTGGGCCGGCGCGTTCATGGACTGCTGCCAGAGCCTGCTGGGCGCCAAGGTCTTCGACAGGACGGTCAGCCACGAGGGCCGCACCACCCGCATCGGCGTGCACGGCCTCGGCGTCGACGGCGACTCGCTGTGGAAGCGTGCCTGCGAGCCCGACGTCGAGTCCAACATGGCCGCGCTGCGCGAGCAGGTCGGCGACCGCAGGCTGATCGTGCGCATCGACCGTACCGAGCTGTCGAAGAACATCGTGCGCGGCCTGCTGGCCTACAGGGAGTTCCTGGCCGCCCACCCCGAATGGCATGGTCGGGTGGTACACCTCGCCTTCGCCTACCCATCCCGCCACGACCTGCCCGAATACCGCGAATACACCGCCGCTGTGCAACGCTGCGCCAAGGAGATCGAGGACGAGTACGCCACCGAGGACTGGGATCCGCTGATCCTCAACGTCAACGACGACTACCCGCGCTCCCTCGCCGCCTACCGCCTCGCCGACGTGCTGCTGGTCAACCCCATCCGCGATGGCATGAACCTGGTCGCCAAGGAGGGCCCGATCCTGTCCCCGCGCTGCGCGCTCGTGCTCTCGCGCGAGGCGGGCGCGGCGGCCGAGCTGGGCGCCGACGCCCTCGTGATCAACCCCTATGACGTCGGCGAGACGGCCGAGGCACTGCGCGCGGGACTGGAGATGCCGGAGGAGGAGCGGATACGGCGATGCGCGAGGCTCAAGAAGGCCGCCACCGCCCTTCCCCCGCGGCGATGGCTCGGCGAGCAGCTTGCCAGCCTCTGACCGGCTGACCCCCGTGTTACCGGCCACCCTCACCGGCTTCGCGATCGCGGGCGGCTTCGGCTCGGTCATGCTCTACACCGCGATGGCCGCGCTGAGCGACCACCAGGGGCGGGACGCCGGCGCCGGCCGGGGTGATCGCCGCCTCCGGCGACCGCCCCGACCTGGCCTCGGCGGCCTCCCCCGTGTGGGCCGGGCCAGCCATGGGCGTGGGCCCGTTCGCCCTCGGCGCCCTCGCCGACGGCTACGGCACGCACACCTCGTTCCTGATGGTGCCCGTGCTGGCGGGCCTGGCCGCGGGCGGGGTGCTCAGCGCCAGACGGCCCGCTTGAGCGCGGCCCCCAGCCCCGGCGTCGACCACTCGTCCACGATCAGGATCTTCGACGCGGGCAGGTACCAGATCCGCTGCGGGTAGGTCACCTTGGTCGGCTTGAAGGTCTGCTGGCTGTGACAGGTGATCTTCCACTCCCTGTGGTACGCCTTGTGCCCGCTGCCGACCTGCCTGAGCCCCGAGACCGTCGGCTTCTCCGGCAGCGGGGAGGAGTAGTAGCGCTTGTCGTGCGTGCACTCCATCACGCCGCTGCTGGGGTGGTAGGGCTGGTCGACCCTGAACGGGTTGCCCTCCGAGGCGTACTTGATGCTTTGCGGGCCGTGCAGCCAGAACCCCTGGCAGTCGACCGCCTTCTTGCTGCACGGTCCGGTGATCACATGGACGGAGCCGAAGCCGGACTTCTTGACCTTCCACGCGGCGGGCACCTTGATCGTCGCACCTCTGAAGGACAGCGACTGCGTGTCGGTGTGGGCTCCGGTCAGGACGAGCGAGGCCGTCACGGCCAATGTCATCAGCATGAGCGCGAAGCTAGCCTGCCCCGGTTGCAGATGAATCGCGGATCGCTGCCGACAGCTCGGTCAGCAGCGCGACGACGCCTTCGGGCCCGTCGACGACCAGGTCGGCGCGCTCGGCGAGCTCGGTGACCTCCGTCGAGCCGCTGCACACGGTCACTCCGGGGAGCCCGGAGGCCCGCACGGCCTCGAACGCCGCCAGGTCGCCCAGGTCGTCGCCGGCGAACAGCACCGACCGTGCCGCCCTCTCGGCCAGGAACAGGTCGAGCGCGTGCCCCTTGTCCATGCCGGGCGGCCGCAGCTCCAGCACCATCCGGCCCGGCTCGACGACGAGGCCGTGCGCCGCCGCCAGCTTCGCGAGCGGCTCGCGCAGCCGCTCCAGCGACTGCCTGGGGTCGGGGGCGCGCCTGGTGTGCACGGCCACCGCCCGCTGCTTGTCCTCGATCGTCACGCCCTGGATGCCCTCGACCAGGCGCGGCAGCTCCGCCTTCGCCCGCATGACGCCTGGTGGCGGCGGCGGGGCGCTCACCCTGCCGCCCTCCCAGCGCTCGAACCCGTAGTGACCGAGCACCACCAGTCCCTGAACCTTCTCCAGCCCGGGGCCGTACTCGATGACGGTGGCGGCCGGCCTGCCGGTCACGATCACCACCGCCTTGACCCTGCCGCCCAGCTCGGCGAGGACGGGCGGGGCGGCGGGATGGCTCCTGGCATCGCGGGGGTCGGGCACGATCGGCGCGAGCGTGCCGTCGAAGTCGAGCCCGATCACCGCGCCGCCCGGATCGCGCACAATGGCTTGGATTCCTGGATTGCTCATCACGCGGCTGGCCGTACCCAGGCAGTCAGGGGCGCATTCCCAGCCTGCGGGCCGCGCGCTCCCTCTGGCGGGCCGCCCTCAACCGCCGCAGGCGCTTGACCAGCATCGGGTCGTGCTCCATCGCCTCAGGCCTGTCGATGAGATCGCCCAGCAATTGGTAGTAGCGAGTGGCGGAGAACCCGAAGGCGTCGCGGATCGCGTGCTCCTTTGCGCCCGCGTGACGCCACCACTGGCGCTCGAAGGCGAGGATCCTCAGGTCGCGCTCGGACAGGGGTCGTGGTGGTTCCTGGGCAGCACTGTCACCGCTGACCGGTGCAGTGTCCATGGTCTCCTCCTCGGTCGGCGCGGCCCGTGGCCCATCGTAATGTGCGGAGTGCGGCTGTTCACGGCGGTTGAGGAGACGTACAGTCACGAAGTGTGAGCCCAGTCATCACGCTTCTCACCGACTACGGACTCGAAGACGGGTATGTGGCCGCCTGTCACGGAGTGATCGCCAGGATCGCTCCGCAGGTCCGCGTGATCGATGTGTGCCACCTCGTGCCGTCGGGCGACGTCCGCAGAGGCGCGGCGATCCTCGCTCAGACCGTCCCCTACCTGCCCGAGGGGATCCACGTCGGGATCGTCGACCCCGGCGCGGGCGGCGCCCGCCGCGCGGTCGCCGTCGAGGCGGGCGGCCGGATCTACATCGGCCCCGACAACGGGCTGCTGTCCTGGGCGATCACCACCAGCGGGGGCGCCACGGCCGCCTACGAGATCACCAACAGGGACCTGTTCCTCACCCCCGTCTCGCCCACCTTCCACGGCCGTGACCTCTTCTCGCCCGTGGCGGCCCGCCTGTCGACGGGGCGCAAGCTGTCGGACGTCGGGCCGGAGATCCCGCTGGACAGGCTCGCCTCCCTGCCCTCGCCCGTCACGCATGTGCGTGAGGGGGCGGTGGAGGGCGAGGTCGTCTCGGTGGACAGGTTCGGCAACACCCAGCTGTCGATCGCGGCCGACGACCTGGCCGCGGTCGGGGTCCGGGTCGGGGACACGCTGGGGGTGTGGATGGGGCGGCGGCAGCTCTCGTTGCCCTATCGCGAGTCGTTCGCCGCGGTTCCGCCTGGGGAACTGGTGGCCTTCACGGACTCGGCCGGGTTGATCGCGCTGGCGGTCAACTCGGGGGACGCGGCCCAGCGCCTCGGTCTCCCGCCCGGCGCCCACGTCCGCCTCTGCGCCCTGCCTTGACCGGCCGTCCGCGGTCGGTGGCGGCGTGCCCGTCCGCAGGCCGGGGCTCCGGGTTTTCCGAGGACGGCACGACAGGAGAAACCCGACTCTCGGGGCGATCGTCCTGGTGAAACCGGTGTGACAAAAGGGGTTTATGTGGGTGAAGAGCCGGAAGTGGTAGTTACACCGCGTATCGGGCTGTTTACCGAACCGTCGGATTGAGCCATCGCGCGCGTGCCAGAATTCACCGCACCGAAGCGTCCCTCTCCCCCCTTCCGAGGCCGACGTGATCCGACTCTCCCTAGCCCTCATCCCCATCATGACCATGATCTGGCCGAACACCGAGCCCCCGGTGGCGGAGCGATGGCGAGCATGGCCGGCCTCCGAGGTCTTCCCCGCCAGGCTCGCGGGCACCACACCGTCGGGCGCCCGCACCGCCTACGTCCTGGCCGGCATCGCGCCCGAGACCCCGTGCACCCGCGCCTTCCATCGCGACACCGGCCTGCACGGCTGCCTCACCGCCCTGCGCGCCACCTACGTCGACAGCACCCAGACCTTCGCCGCCACCGCCGGCATCGCCGTCCTCACCGGCCCTCCCGCGCGCCGGGACGAGCCCCGCGACGCCAGGCCCGCCACCGTCAGGCCCTACACCGTCCCCGGCGGTCCCGCCGAGCTGTTCGGCTCCCGGCAGTACATCACCGGCGCGCGGGTGAGCTCCGACGACCGCTACGTCGTCATGACCGCGGCCGGGTACACCGACGGCAGGCCGTACACGAAGGACGAGAGCGCGACGCCGCGCCTGCGCAGAGTGGCCCGCGAGCTGGCGGCGGCGATCCACCGGCGGCTCACCGGATGAGGCGGGCGCTCGCCGCCCCGCTGGTGGCCGCCCTGCTCGCGATCAGCACGCCGACGGTCGCCGACGAGGTGGCGGCCACCGCGCGCGAACGGCAGTGGCAGCTCGGCACGCTGCACATGGAGCAGGCCTGGCGCCTCACCAGGGGCGCCGGCGTCACGGTGGCCGTGCTGGACACCGGTGTCGACGCCCGCCACCCCGACCTGGCGGGAGCGGTCGTCAAGGGCCCCGACCTCACGGGACAGGCTCCCGGCGGCGGCCGCTGGGGCCACCACGGCACGGGCATGGCCAGCCTGATCGCCGGGCGCGGCCACGGCAAGGGCAGGGCCGACGGGGTCATCGGCATCGCGCCCGAGTCGACCGTGCTGTCGGTGCGGGTGACGCTGGAGAACGACGATCCGCGCCGCGAGCTGCAGCGCACCAGGACCCGCGGGCAGGACTCGCTGGCCAGGGGCATCCGCTACGCGGTCGACCACGGAGCACAGGTGATCAGCATGTCGCTCGGGGGCGGCAGCGGCACATGGGAGGGTTCGGCCGCGGAGGAGGAGGCCGTGCAGTACGCGCTGGAGCGCGGCGCGGTGCTCGTCGCGTCGGCGGGCAACGACGGCGACGGCCCCAACAGGAAGAACTTCCCCGCCGCCTACCCCGGGGTGATCGCGGTCGGCGCGGTCGACAGGAAGCTGAAGGTGGCGGGCTTCTCCAACCGCCAGACCTACCTGTCCGTGGTCGCGCCGGGCAAGCAGATCGTCAGCGCCGACGGCCCCCGCTCCTACGTGATCGGCGACGGCACCAGCTCGGCCGCCGCGATGGTGGCCGGCATCGCCGCGCTGGTCAGGTCCGCCTACCCCGACCTCACCCCGCTGCAGGTACGGCGGGCGATCGAGAGCGGCGCCGACAGGGAGGGGCACAGCAAGGACTACGGCCACGGCGTGGTGAACGCGGCTCACGCGCTGGCCGAGGCCCGCCGCCTGGGCGAGCGGGATCCGGTCACCGCGCCCGCGGGTCGGCCGTACTTCGGCGGCGGCCCGTCGGACCAGGGGACGGACACCAGACTGCTGGTGATCGCCGCGCTGCTGGCGCTGGCGGCGACGATGGCGGCCAGGGTGGTGGCGCTCAGCAGGAGGAGGCGGCGCTAGTACCGAGCAAGCGCTTGTGTGATACTGCTCCTCATGACGTGGTTCGACGGCATCGACCTGCTCGGCACCCGCTGCACGACCTGCCAGGCCGTCTTCTTCCCTCCGCACCACGGCTTCTGCCGCGACCCGCTGTGCGAGGGAGAAGACCTCGTGGAGCACAGGCTGTCCAGGCGCGGCACCGTGTGGTCCTACACCAACGCCTGCTACCCGCCGCCCGCGCCGTTCGTGGCGGCCGAGCCGTACGAGCCGGTGACGCTCGCGGCGGTGGAGCTCGACGAGGAACGTATCGTCGTGCTCGGCCAGGTGAAGGACCTGACCGTCGACGACCTCAGCGTCGGGATGGAAGTGGAGCTGACCGCCGGCACGCTCGCCGACGGCCACGCCGTCTGGATGTGGGGGCTGCCGCGATGAGCGTGGTCGTGATCGGCGCGGGCATGCACCCATGGGGCAAGCAGGGCAGGCCCTTCCACGAGTACGGCGTGGCCGCCGCCAGGGCCGCCCTGGCCGACGCGGGCATCGCCTGGAGCGACGTGCAGTTCGTCGTGGGCGCGGACACGATCAGGAACGGCTACCCGGGCTTCGTCGCGGGCGCCACCTACGCCCGCGCGCTCGGCTGGTCGGGCGCCCGCATCGCCTCCTGCTACGCCGCCTGCGCCTCCGGCGCCCAGGCCCTCGACCTCGCCCGCACCAGGATCATGGCGGGCCTCTGCGACGTCGCCATGGTCATCGGCGCCGACGCCACCCCCAAGGGCTTCTTCACGCCCGTCGGAGGCGACCGGCCCGACGATCCCGACTGGCTGCGCTTCCGCCTGCTCGGCGCCACCAACCCCGCCTACTTCGCGCTCTCCGCCCGCAGGCGGATGGCCCTGTACGGCTCGACGCCCGACGACTTCGCCGCGGTCAAGGTCAAGAACGCCCTCGCGGGATCGCTGAACCCCAACGCCCGCTACCGCAAACCCGTCACGGCGGCGGAGGTCCACGCCTCTCCCATGGTCGCCGACCCGCTGCGCCTCATGGACATCTGCGCCACCTCCGACGGCGGCGCGGCGCTCGTGCTCGCCTCCGCCGCCTACGCCCGCAGGATCGGCGCGCCAGGCCCGGTGACGCTCGCCGCGGTCGCGACGGTCACGCCCACCTACCCCAAGACCGTTCTCGACCTGCCCGACTTCGCCACCGACCCGCCCGTGCGCGAAAGCGTCCCCTTCCGTGCCGCCCTCGCCCACGCGGCCTACGAGGAGGCCGGGCTCGGACCCCGCGACCTGTCCTTCGCCGAGGTCTACGACCTTTCCACCGCGCTCGAGCTGGACTGGATGGAGGACCTCGGCCTGTGCGCGAGGGGCGAGGCCGACAAGCTCCTGCGCGCGGGTGACACCGCGCTCGGCGGCCGGATCCCCGTGAACCCCTCGGGCGGCCTGGCCTCCTTCGGCGAGGCGATCCCCGCCCAGGCGATCGCGCAGGTCTGCGAACTGACCTGGCAGTTGCGAGGTACCGCGGGCGCCCGGCAGGTCGCGAACGCCCGCGTGGGCATGGCCGTCAACCAGGGACTCTTTGGTCACGGTTCGGCGATCATCGCTATGGGTGACCCGGATTGATCTATTAACCCCTGACATGTTCTACTGATGAACACGGACAGTAACTGTCAATTACGGAACGTGTTGGATCTCGCGTTCTGGCACGTTGCCTTCAGGGGGAATTTTCCATGATCCGTCATATTCTCGTCGGCGCCGCCGCCACGCTCGGACTCGCGATGGCAGGACCCGTCTCAGCCGCTTCTGCCGAAGCGTTCCACGGCCCCGACCCCATCAGCGATCTCACCGCCACCGGCGCGACCGCACCCGCCACAGGCGCCGCCGCTCCCGCCACGGGAGCTGCGGCGCCTGCCACCACCGCGGCCGAGACCACCACAGGCTCGGCAGCACCCGCCACCAACGCGGTAGCACCCACCGACGATGAGGCACTCGTCACGGACGACACGGCACTCATCACGGACGACACGGCACTCGTCACGGACGATGTGGCGCCCGCTACGGAGGCGGTAGCACCCGCCACGAACGATGCGGCACCCGCCACGGGGGCGGTAGCACCCGCCACCAACGCTGTGGCACCCGCTACGGACGCTGTGGCACCCGCCACAGGCGCGGCGGCTCCCGTCGCCGCCAACTCGATGGCACCCGCCACCAACGCGGCCGCTCCCGTCACGGGCGCCGCGGCTCCTGTTTCCGACGCGGCGGCTCCCGTGACAGACGCTGTCGCTCCGGTCACGGGCGCTGCGGCCCCGGCGACAGCTCCTGTCACGGGTCTGCCCGGCGCCACCGGCGCGGCCGCACCCGTCACGGGCGCAGCGGCACCCGCCACCGACACGAAGGCTCCCGCCACGACCGCGGTGGCCCCCGCCGTCAACGCGATGGCACCCGCCTCCGGCACGAAGGCACCGACCACGAACGTGATGGCACCCGCCACGAACGCGGTGGCCCCGGCCACCGGCACGAAGGCGTCCTCCACCGACACGAAGGCACCTGTCACCTACGCGGTGGCACCGGCCAACTCGGTGGCACCCTCCACCAACACGATGGCCCCCGCCACCAACATGAAGGCACCCGCCACGAGCGCGGTGGCCCCCGCCACCAACGCGATGGCGCCCGCCTCCGGCACGAAGGCACCGACCACGAACGCGGTGGCCCCGGTCACCGACACGAAGGCGTCCTCCACCGACACGAAGGCACCTGTCACCTACGCGGTGGCGCCCGCCACCAAGGCGGTCGCCTCCGGTAAGGCGACGCCGGTCGACCACCTTCTCGGCGCGGTTCCCGCCACCAAGTAGGGCAGCAACGAAGAAGCTCCCCACCCAAAGGCGTGCGGGGAGCTTCTTCACGGAACTCAGCCGGCGTGCACCACGTCGTGCGTCTCGGCGAAGTGGCACGCGCTCTCATGGCTCGTGCCCGGCCTGATCTGCAGCAGCGGCTCCTGCTCGGCGCAGATCTCCTGCGCCTTCCAACAGCGGGTGCGGAAGCGGCAGCCCGACGGGGGGTTGGCAGGCGAGGGCGGGTCGCCCTGCAGGATGATCCGCTCGCGCTGCTCCCTCCCCTCGGGGTCGGGCACCGGCACCGCCGACAGCAGCGCCTGCGTGTAGGGGTGGGCGGGCTTGTCGTAGATCTCGGTGTCCTTGCCGAGCTCGACGAACTTGCCCAGATACATCACCCCGACCCGGTCGGAGATGTGGCGCACCACCGACAGGTCGTGGGCGATGAAGATGTAGGCCAGGTCGAACTCGTTCTGCAGCCGCTCCAGCAGGTTGATGACCTGCGCCTGGATCGACACGTCCAGCGCCGACACCGGCTCGTCGCAGACGATGACCTCCGGCTGGAGCGCCAGTCCTCGCGCGATGCCGATGCGCTGACGCTGACCGCCGGAGAACTGGTGCGGGTAGCGGTTGACGTGGTCGGGGTTGAGGCCGACCACCTCCAGCAGCTCCTGCACCTTCTTGCGCCTGTCGCCCTTGGGCGCGACCTCGGTGTGGATGTCGTACGGCTCGCCGATGATGTCGCCGACGGTCATCCTGGGGTTCAGCGAGGTGTAGGGGTCCTGCATCACCATCTGGATGTTGCGGCGCATCCGCTTGAGCTCCGCGCCCCTGGCGTTGGCGATCTCACGGCCGTTCACCTTGACCGAGCCCGAGGTCGGCCGCTCCAGCGCCATCAGCAGCTTGGCCAGCGTCGACTTGCCGCAGCCGGACTCGCCGACGATGCCGAGGGTCTCACCCTTGTTCAGGTCGAACGAGACGCCGTCGACGGCCTTGATCGCGCCGATCTGCCGCTTGAGGACGATGCCCTGGGTCAGCGGGAAGTGCTTGACCAGGTCGCGGACCTCGAGGATCGGCTCACCCACGGCTGCCATCGAGGACCTCCCTCCAGTAGTGGCAGGCGCTGCCGCGCACGCCGCTGATCTCGTAGAGCGGGGGGACGTCGGTCACGCAGTTGTCCTGCCGGTAGGGACACCGGGGGTGGAACGCGCAGCCTGAGGGCATGTCGAGCAGGTTGGGCGGCAGGCCCTTGATCGCGTACAGCTCCTGGCCCTTCATGTCGACCCTGGGGATCGAGTCGAGCAGGCCCTTGGAGTAGGGGTGCGCGGGGGCCTTGTAGATGTCGTACACCGGGGCGTTCTCGACGATCCGCCCGCCGTACATGACCGAGATCTTGTCCGCGACGTCGGCGACCACACCGAGGTCGTGGGTGATCAGGATCAGGCCCATGTTGCTCTCGCGCTGGAGCTCCGCGAGGAGCTCCATGATCTGGGCCTGCACGGTCACGTCGAGCGCGGTGGTCGGCTCGTCGGCGATCAGCACCTCGGGGTCGAGCGCGATGGACATCGCGATCATGATGCGCTGGCGCATGCCACCGGAGAACTGGTGCGGGTAGTCGTTCACCCGCTGCCTGGCCGCGGGGATGCGCACCCTGTCCATCAGCTCGACGGCCTTCTTCGTGGCGTCGCGCTTGCTCATCCCGCGGTGCACGCGGAACATCTCGCTGATCTGCCAGCCCACGGTGAAGACCGGGTTCAGCGCGGAGAGCGCGTCCTGGAAGATCATCGCGATGCGCTCGCCGCGGACCTGGGTCCTGGCCTCCTCCGACAGCCTCAGCAGGTCGGTGCCGTGGAAACGGATCTCCCCCTGGGGGATCTTCGCGGGCGGCATGTCGAGAATGCCCATGATCGCCTGCGCGGTCACGGACTTGCCCGAACCCGACTCACCGAGGACGGCGAGCGTCTCACCGGCGTTCAGCGAGTAGCTGACGCCGTTGACCGCCCTGACGACGCCCGCCCTGGTGTGGAACTCCACGTGCAGGTTGTCCACGGCCAGCAGCGGCTCGTTGCCCAGCCCTCCCTCGGCCGGCAACACGTCCAGTGCCGATTTCTTCTTCATTGCGATTCCCCCCTCTCTATCGCAGCTTCGGGTCGAGTGCGTCTCGTACGGCATCGCCGATCATGACGAAGCTCAGGACCGTGATGCTCAGGAAGACCGCCGGGAAGATCAGCGGTTCCGGAGCCATCAGGAACCTGTTGCGCGCGTCGGCGATCATCAGACCCCACGAGATGTTGGGCGACTGGATGCCGACGCCGAGGAACGACAGCGCCGCCTCGCCCGCGATGAACACGCCCAGGTTCATCGTGCAGACCACGATGACGGGCGCCAGCGCGTTGGGCAGGATGTGCCGCACCGACAGGCGCCACGGGCTCGCGCCCAGCGCACGCGCCGCGGTGACGTAGTCCTGGTTCTTGGCGGTGATGACGGCCGCGCGCATGATGCGCAGCACCATCGGCCAGGCCAGGATCGCCAGCGCGATCACGACCGTCCAGACGCCCGCCTGGTCCCTTCCGACGACCGACAGCAGCAGCAGCGCGCCGAGGATCGAGGGGATGGCGAAGAAGATCTCGGCCACGCGGGAGAGGATCACGTCGACCCAGTGCCCGTAGAAGCCGGCGATCAGGCCGAGAGCGCCGCCGACCAGGCCGGTCACCAGCGAGGTCAGCACGCCGACCAGGATCGAGACCCGAGCGCCGTGGATGACGCGCGCGTAGGTGTCACAGCCCTGGTTGTCCAGGCCGAACCAGTGGGCCGAGCTGATGCCCTGGCGGGCGTCGGCCAGGTTGCAGGCCGTGGGGTTCTGCGGCGCGAACACCCCGGGGAAGATCGCCATCAGGATCAGCACGACCGCGATGAACGAGCCGATCACGAAGACCTTGTTCCTGCGCAGGTCGTACCAGGCGTCAGACCAGAGGCTGGCCGGCTTCTTCTCCTTCGGCTTCCTGCGCGAGGGCGCCTTGGGCGCCGTGACGGTGTTCAGGTCACTCATAGCGGATCCTGGGGTCGAGGACGGCGTACAGCAGGTCGACGATGAGGTTCGCGAGCAGGTAGACCAGGACGAGAACCGTGACGATGCCGACCACGACGGCGTTCTCACGCCGTGCGACCGACTGGAAGAGCTGCTGGCCGATCCCGTTCAGGTTGAAGATCGCCTCGGTGATCACCGCGCCACCCATCAGTGAGCCGAGGTCGGCGCCCAGATAGGTGATCAGGGGGATCAGCGAGTTGCGCAACGCGTGCCTGCCGAGGACCCTCCGGCGCGGCATGCCCTTGGCGATCGCCGTGCGGATGTAGTCGGCCCTCAGGGTCTCCATGAGGCTGGTTCTGGTGAGCCGGACCAGGTAGGCGATCGACGTGCCCGCGAGTACGAAGCCCGGCACGAGGAAGCTCCGCCACCCCGCGTCGGTGCCCGAGATGGGGAAGAAGTCGATGCCCAGGGACGTCTTGAGCTTGACGCCGAGAACGAGCTGCAGGACGAAGCCGCTCACCAGGGTGGGCACCGACACCAGCAGCAGCGTCAGGGCCAGGATGCTGTAGTCCTCCCAGCGGCCGCGGCGCAGAGCCGCGAGCAGACCGAGACCGAGACCGACGATCCCCTCGATGACGAGAGCCGTCAACGCGAGCTGAATGGTGACCCCGAACTTGCCCGCGAACAGATCATTGACCTGGACGCCCTGGAAGGTCTCACCGAAGTCGCCGACGAAGACGCCGGTGATGTAGTGCCAGTACTGCACGATCAGCGGATCGTTGAGCCCGTACTGCTCACGCAGCTGCGCCGCGAGCACGGGGTCGATGCGTCGTTCACCGCCCAGGATGGCCACGGGATCGCCGGGCAGGGCATAGACGGTGCAGAAGATGAGAAATGTGGAACCCAGCAGAACAGGGATCGCCTGGAGCAGGCGCCTGATCGCATAGCGGCCCATGATGTCTCCCGATCATTGCGAAGGGCAGCCCGGCAACCTCCCGGGCTGCCCTCAGTTGTCAGGGCCCCTCCGGCAGGCATCTGGTGGACGCCTACCGGAGAGTGCGGGTCATGGTCAGGAAGCCCGCTCGACCTTGGCGAGGTCGATCCGCTCGAACGGGTCGATGGTCACGTTCTTGACGTTCTGCGAGTAACCACCGTTGGTCTGGTAGAAGTACACCGGCACGTACGGCATGTCCTTCACCAGCATGTCAGCGGCCTGCTGGTAGAGCTTGACGCCTTCCTGGTCGCTCTTGGCGGAGTCGCCCTGGACGAGCAGGTCGTCGAAGTCCTTGTTCGAGTAGCGGCCGTGGTTGGAGCTACCGCCGGTGCCGAAGATCGGGCGGAGGTAGTTCTCGATGGACGGGTAGTCCATGATCCAGGCCATGCGGAAGGCACCGCCGACCTTGCCCTTGTCCAGCTCGTCCAGGATGGACGCGAAGGACTCGTAGGGCTCGGCCTTCACGTCGACGCCCAGGTTCTGGCGCAGGTTGTTGGCGGCGGCCTCGATCCACTCCTTGTGGCCGCCGTCACCGTTGTAGGAGAGGGTGATGGGGCCCTTGCCGCCACCGTTCTTCTCCCACAGCTCCTTGGCCTTGGCGGGGTCGTAGACGCACGCGTCGCAGGCGCCCTTGCGGTAGCCGGCCACGACGGGGCTGACGAAGTCGTCGGCCGGCACGCGGGTGCCGGAGAAGACCTGCTCCGTGATGGTCTTCCTGTCGATGGCCATCGAGACGGCCTTGCGCAGCTCGACGTTCTTGGCCCACGCCTCGCCGTTCTTGGTGTTGAAGCCGAAGTAGCCCACACCGGAGGACGCCTGCTCGATGTAGCGGTCACCCAGCTCCTGCTTGGCTGTGGCGATGGCCTCGGGCGGCAGCTGGTCCATGATGTCCAGGTTGCCGGCGCGCAGCTCGTTCCACGAGGTGCCCTTGTCGCTGGAGATCTTGAAGTCGACCGCGTCGATCTTCGCCTTGCCCTCGACGAACTCGTCGTAGCGCACGACGGAGATGGTGGTGTCCGTCGCGAGCTTGAACGGCTTGGCCATCTTGAAGGGGCCGTTGCCGACGGGGCTCTCGCCGAACTCCTTCTTGATGCCACCGTTGCCGTCGAAGGCGACGGAGGGCATCGGCATGAAGGTGGTGTAGCCGAGCATCGTCTTGAAGCCGGAGTAGGAGTGCGCCAGCGTGACGGTGAAGGTCTTGTCGTCGACGACCTTGAGGCCCGCGAGGGTCTTGGCCTTGGGCTCGGGGGCCTTCTGCGGGCCCTCCTCGCCGTCGGGGTCGGCGGGGGCGACGTCCTCGTAGCCCTGGACGGCGGAGAAGAAGTGGCCGCCTTCCTGGACGTTGGGGCCGTAGGCGGCGGCGTTCCACGCGTCGACGTAGCTCTTGGCGGTGACGGCCTCGCCGTTGTGGAACTTGTAGCCGTCCTTCAGCTTGATCGTCCAGACCTTGGACTCGGCGTCAGGCTCGATGGACTCCGCGCCACGAAGGATCACGTTCTTGTCCTTGTCGTAGTCGACAAGGCCGACGAACAGCGCGTTCAGCACCTCGGCACCACTGGTGTCATTGGTGTTGATGGGGCTCAGCTCGTGCTGGGGCTTGGCGATATCAACCGTGACCGGCTTGGCTGAGGATCCGCTGCCCTTGTCGTTGCCGGCCGTCCCACCGCCGCCGCTACCACACGCGGCGACTGCGACGGCCAGCAGCGCGGTACCGGCGACGATCTGTGCGCCCTTAGTAACACGCATTAGTAGATTTTCCTCCCTCTACAGGTGGGCGTAAGCGCTGAGCTGCGAAGTCCTAGGCAGCCTGACGGAGGGTCCTTGTCAATCCCCCGGGTTTGGCTGACATGGTCAAACCAGCTGACGCCCTGCCAGTCGATCGCGACTATCCCTCACTACTTGCCACCAGCGAGTCTCTGGCACATTGCAGTTCGGTCACACGTCTGCGCGCTCGGCGTCACACCCATCCGCCCACCGGCCGAAGGGAACCCTTTATGGGGACAAACCGGTCACAAGGGGATGAGTAAGGCGCCTGAACTGTCGAGTCAAATTACACCTCATCGGACAGTGCTCTCACCGCGCTCACACCGCGAGCGCTCCTGGGCTACCGTTGACCAAGTCTTGGGAGGCACCTGGAACCCGTCTCCCCCAAGACGACGTCCAAGTCTCTGTGGCAAACCGCCGCCCGAAGCACCTCACCTACCTGGATCCAATAGAGTCCATGCCATGAGCCAGCCGGAATCCGCTGTCGCGGACGCCCAGGCGGGCGGCCGCAGCGGGGAGCCGCTGAGCAAGCTCGCCAAGCGATACGGGCTTCGTCGTGCCATCGCACGACCGAGGTTCCCCGCCTACCTGCGCCAGTTGTGGGAGCGGCGGCACTTCATCATGACGTACGCGACCTCGCGCAACGTCTCGAAGTACAGCAGCTCGGCGCTCGGCCAGCTGTGGCAGGTGCTCACACCGCTGCTGAACGCCGGCATCTACTACGTGATGTTCGGCCTCATCCTGGGCGGCAAGGGCAACATCCACAACTACCCCGCCTTCCTGCTGACGGGGATGTTCGTCTTCACCTACACGCAGCGGTCGGTGACGGCGGGCGCCAAGTCGATCTCCGGCAACCTCTCGCTGATCAGGGCGCTCCACTTCCCCCGGGCCGCGCTGCCCCTGGCGTACACGATCCAGGAGCTCCAGCAGCTCGCCATCTCCATGGGCATCCTGCTCGCGATCGTCGTGGCCACGGGTGAGTTCCCCACGTGGTTCTGGCTGATGATCCCCGTCGTGCTGGTGTTGCAGACGATGTTCAATGTCGGGGCGAGCCTCGTCATGGCCCGCGTCGGCTCCTCCATGCGCGACATGAACCAGCTGCTGCCCTTCATCATGCGCACCTGGCTCTACGCCTCCGGTGTGTTCTTCTCCATCCAGGAGAAGGTGGTCGGCGCCGCGAAACTGCCCCAGTGGGTGGCCAACGTCATGTACGCGAACCCGGCCGCCTCCTACATCGAGTTCATGCGCGACATCCTGATCCCTGGCCACCCCGTGCCGACGTGGGCTTGGATGAGCTGCGTATTCTGGGCGGTGTTCGCACTCGCCTTCGGCTTCTGGTACTTCTGGCGCGCCGAGGAGAGGTACGGCCGTGGCTGAGCTGACGGAGGAGCTGTCCCAAGTGAAGGCTGAGGAGCCCGGCGTCCCCGACAAGGACGTCAGGGTGCACCCCAACCCGGAGCCTCCCGCTCCCACGACGGGTACGCCGACCGTCATCGTCGACGACCTCCACATCGTCTACCGCGTCTACGGTGCCACCTCGGACCACGAGAAGGGCAACGCGGTCAACGCCCTCATGCGCCTCGTGAAGCGCCAGGGGCGGCCGCAGATGAAGGAGGTCCACGCCGTCAAGGGCGTGACCTTCGTGGCCTACCACGGCGACGCCATCGGCATCGTGGGCCGCAACGGCTCGGGCAAGTCGACGCTCCTGCGGGCCATCGCGGGCCTGCTGCCGCCGCACGAGGGCGCCGTCTACACCGACGGCCAGCCGTCACTGCTCGGCGTCAACGCGGCCCTCATGCGCGAGCTGACCGGCGAGCGCAATATCGTGCTCGGCTGCTACGCCATGGGCATGACCCCCGGGCAGGTCAAGGAGGCGTACGACGAGATCGTCGACTTCTCCGGCATCGGGGAGTTCGTGCAACTGCCCATGTCCACCTACTCCTCCGGCATGGGCGCCCGGCTGCGCTTCGCCATCTCCTCGGCCAAGACGCACGACGTGCTCCTGATCGACGAGGCGCTGGCCACAGGCGACAGGGAGTTCCGCAAGAAGAGCGAGAAGCGGATCAAGCAGATCCGCGAGTCCGCCGGCACGGTGTTCCTGGTAGCCCACGATCTCAAGGTGATCGAGGAGACCTGCAACAGGGTCATCTGGCTGCACAAGGGCAAGATCAGGATGGACGGCGATCCCAAAGAGGTCATCGCCGCCTACAACAAGGGCTGACCCTCGGGGCCGGAGAGCACGGCCCCGCAGCCTCTCCGGTGACACCGGGATGCCGATCATCGTCTCCGCCCCCGCCCGGGTGGAAGATGGGGAAGGTAAGCCCGAACTCACCGGAGGTGCATCTTGCCCGCAAGGCCACCTATCCCCTATGACTTCCTGCCCGAAGTCCCCGCCCTGACCGTCGAGAGCGATGACGTCCGCGACGGAGAGCGCCTCCCCGACGCCCACGTGTTCGACGACTGGGGCATGACGGGCCAGAACCTCTCACCGCACCTGCGCTGGTCCGGCGCCCCCGAGGGCACCAGGAGCTACGCCGTCACCTGCTACGACCCCGACGCCCCCACGGGCAGCGGCTTCTGGCACTGGCTCCTGTTCGACGTCCCCGCCGACGTCACCGAACTGCCCACGGGCGCGGGCGCCGCCGACGCCAAGCTCGGCACCCAGGCGCGCAACGACTTCGGCACCAAGGCGTACGGCGGCGCCGCACCGCCTCCCGGCCACCCGCACCGGTACCTGTTCGCCGTGCACGCGCTCGGCGTCGAGTCGCTGGGCGTCGACGCCGACGCTCCCGCGGCGGTCGTCGGCTTCAACATCACCGCGAACACGCTGGCCAGAGGCTTTATCGCACCTGTGTACGAAACCTGAGCGACTCAGGAGGCAAAGGCCTGACACCGCCATCGCCGTTCCGATATGATTCGAACGCTGTTTCGAGCTGAGGAACATGATGGAGTGGGGGCGCGCGATGCGAGAGCTGTCGACCGCGATTGACCACCTGGCCATCGAGGATCCGTCCGAGATCCCCAGGGCCGAGCTCGCCGAGCAACTGATCGAGCTGCACTGGCAGATGGCCAGGCTTCAGGCCCAGATCGCCCGTCGCACGGGCGTCCGCATCACCTGACCGACACCCGCGCCCCTCCACCGCCGAGGGCCGGGCCGCAGACCCCGCACATGACGAGACCGGTGGCCTGAACCAGGCCACCGGTCTCGTGAAGCCGACCATGATCACCATGTCGCGGAAGTACGTCGAGGAAGGAGGAAGCCGCGGCCATCGGGTGCGCCGATCGGCAGGTGGTCCGTCCCGTGAGCCCATGGCCCACGCCCGCCGGCCGAGTCGGCCCGCCCGGGGCCGCCGCTTCTTTCCCATCTCGCGATCACCACGCTCGCCTGCCCGACGTCCGTCCCATCGTCGTCGAAGGCTTCATGGTGTCACGGGCGCCGTTGCGGCGCGGAAGGGACACTCACGGGGAGCGTCCCTTCGACAGGCCCCTGCCACGCACATGGGGAGGCGCTCGGCGTGGCTTGCCGTACGGGGTCGCATCCATCCGCACAGGCTCTGACGCGCGGTCCCGGTCCCGCCAAGCTCCGGAGAGGATCGTGCCCGCGGTCAGGTGTGCTGGATGCGACGCCCCAGGGGAGCCATCGCGCGGCGAGCCATGGGCACCGTACGGCCCGTCGCGGCGCGCGCCCTCCGATGTCAGTGCTGGGCGGCGAGGTCGGTCGTCTGAGCGACCGACTCGGTGACCGCGCCCTGCGTCTCGCTGGCCGAGCTGATCCCCCTGTTGGCGTTGTTGTCGACGACGTCGGTGGCGGCATCGACGAGCGGGGCGATCTCGTCGATGGAGAGGGCGCCCACGAGGCCGGGCAGCGACTCCATGACCGGCGCGGCCTCGGCCGGCGTCGCCTCGCGGACCGCGGGTGCCAGCTCGACCCTTTCCGCCTCGGTCTGGACCGGCTCGACGGCGCCGTGCGAGGCCGCCTCCTGCTCCCTCAGGCCCAGGAAGGTGCCCCGGTCGGCGGGAGAGGTCGAGCTGGACGAGCTGCTGGAGCTGGAGCTGCTGGAGCTGGAGCTGCTGGCGGCGTCCTGGCGGTCCGCGACACCGAACAGCTCGGCCGCGACGCTGTCCTCCGGCATCGAAGCGCGGACGACCTCGCTCGGGCTGCCCTTCATGACCGCCTGGAGGAGCCGGTCGACCGAGTCCATGGGCCCGTCGAGATCGAGGCCGTGCGAGGCCACAGGGACCTCGTGACCGTTGAGGAGGACGCCGCTCCCGGCCACCGGGCCGGTTCCGTCGATGCCGTTCTCCGAGACCACCCGTACACCGTCGGTGACCACTGCGCTGTGGCGGAGCCCTGCCGTCGCGTCCGTTCCGGAGAAGGACACGTCGATGCCTCCCCCGGCGGAGCGGTAGGAGTTGTCGGCCTGGGCGGGCACGGCCACGGCCGCGGCGAGCCCGCAAATGGCGACGGCTACCGCCGCCTTGATAATACGGTTCATGATTGCCTTCCCGGCTCTTATTCGATTCGCGTTGTTCGCCATTCGAATCGCGATTCGAAGTCCCCCGAAAGCCGGCGTGCGCGCTATGGCGCCATACGGAGCGCGCACCGCCCGACTGAGCTACCGAGGCAGTTCTATCACCACCTCGAGCGGGCGGGATCGCCGTGAAACCCGGAGGCCACCGTTGCTGGGGCTCCAGCTTGGGATCAAGCGGGCGGCTGACAAGTCCGGACATGGGGAGGGTGGATTTCGGATATTCCCCCGACGCCCAGTCAGTCGATCAATGGAGTCCCACCGGCCCGGTACAACGGCTCGGAAAACAAATGTCCCGGGCCGGGGGTTCAGATTTTTCTGTTGCTGGATATCCGCTTGACCGCTCAGGCCGACAGGAGAGCTTCCTGCGCGGCCGTCTCCCACGGGAAGCGATCGGCGAAGGCCGGCCGCAGGTCCGTCAGCCACGCGGCCTGCGGGTCATAGCGGGCGAAGAACGGCCTGCCGACCAACGAGGGGTCCCGCGACTGGATGAGGTGGAGCACGAAGACCTTCTGCCCCGCGATCTCGGTGACGCCGTCGACACAGACCTTGCCGGGCGTCGCGGACATCGAAGGCCCCCGCACCGTACGGCAGAGCCCCGACACCGAGGCGTAGGCGTCCCTGAAGACCTCGTACGCCTGGGCGAGCGGCACGGCGAAGTAGTCCTGGGGACCCGTGTCCCGCTCGACGAACATGTAGTAGGGGATCATCCCCATCCCGAGCTGCTGCCGCCACATCGACGACCACACCTCGGGATCGTCGTTGATGGACCTGATCAGCGGCGCCTGCGTGCGGATGGTCGCCCCTGAGCCGAGGATGCGGGAGACCGCCTGCGAGACCAGCGGCGACGCCAGTTCGCGCGGGTGGGAGAAGTGGGACATGAACGCGAGGTTCTTGCCCGCCTCGACCACCTGCTCGAACAGGCGCAGCGTGTCGTCGGCGTCGGGATCGGTGGTGAAGCGCTGCGGCCAGTAGGCCAGGGACTTGGTGCCTATCCGGATCGACTCCAGCTGCTCGACCTCGAGCAGCGGCTCGACGTAGCGCCTGAGCACGGACTCGCCCATGATCATCGGGTCGCCGCCGGTCAGCAGCACGCTCGTGACCTCAGGATGCTCGCCCAGGTAGGCCACGAGCTGTTCGACGTCGTCGGAGGCGAACTTCAGGTCCGCGTCGCCCACGAACTGCGCCCACCTGAAGCAGTAGGTGCAGTAGGCGTGACACGTCTGCCCCTGCTTAGGGAAGAAGAGTACGGTTTCGGGATATTTGTGCTGCATGCCCGGCACGGGCTCCTTGCCGATGCGCGGCACGTTGAGAGAGAGCTGCCCCGCCGGATGCGGGTTGAGCTTCATTCGCACCCGGTTGGCCTCGGCCTGGATCTCCGCGTTCGGCGCCTCGGCCTTCAGCAGGTCGGCGAGCCTGTCCACATCGGGGCTCGGCAGCATGTCCGCCTGCGGGAAGACCAGGCGGTAGATAGGGTCGTCGGGCGCGGCCGACCAGTCGATGAGTTCATCCACGACGTAGGCGTTGGTCCGAAAGGGCAAGACTGTCGCCACCGCCCTCACCTTCAGCCGCTGGGTCTCGTCGAGGCCCGCCCGGAGAAGGAGCTCGTCCAGATGCTTGGAGGTGTAGGCCTTGAAGCGTCGCGTTCCCGCTTGGTTCAAGATCACTAGGCCTTTCCCATCTTTTTTGTTCGATCGGATGTAAACCTGTGAACCCTGTCGCGCGTCTAGGGGCTCTTATACCCGGACGCGGCCAGGACACGTTCTGGTTCCACAGAAACCCAAGTTTCTGCCGAGCTTCGGTCACTCGCGACATATCGCGAAGGGACATACACTGGCGGATTGTGACCGACGACGCAGCAATGCGAGCCTCCGACGCCGACCGCGACCGCGTCGCAGCCGTCCTCGGGGAGGCCCTCGCCACCGGCCGACTCACCAGCGTCGAGCACGCCGACCGCCTCGAGGCCGCCTACACGGCCAAGACCGTCGGCGAGCTCGTCCCCATCACCCACGACCTCCCCGACATCGCGACCTCCGCCAGACCCGCGCTGGTCGAACAGCAGACCGTGAACGCGGTCTTCAGCAAGGTCATCCGCAAGGGCCGCTGGGTGGCCTCACGGCACACCAGGCTGAGCGCCACCTTCGGCGCCCTCATCATGGACCTGTCCGACGCCGTCCTGCCCGGCAGGGAGATCACGATCGAGGCCGACGCCCGCTTCAGCAAAATGATCATCAGAGTCCCCGAGAACGCACACGTCATCGACGAGGGCGCGTCGATGTTCGGCAAGCGCAACGTCTCGGGCGGATCGGGCGGCGACGGCCCGCTGATCCGGGTCACGGGACGATCCATGTTCGCCAAGGTCATCGTGGCCCGAGGGGTCACTGACTGGAACCTGGCATAACAACCATACGATTCGAACTGTGCCAGAGCCCGAACCGCCGATAGCGCTCGACGCCATGGGCGGCGACCACGCGCCATACGAGATCGTGGCCGGCGCCGTGCACGCGGTCAGGGAGCGCGGCCTGCCGATCGTCCTGGTCGGCTCGCCGCGCGTGCTCTACGAGTCGCTGGCCGACCACGACGCCACCTCCGAGATCCCGATCGTGCGGGCCGAGGAGGCTCTCGCCATGGACGAGGGCGCGCTCGCCAGCCTGCGCCGTCCCCGCTCCAGCATCGCGGTCGCCTGCCACCTGCTCAGGCGGGGCGACGCCTCCGCCGTGGTGTCGGCCGGTTCGACCGGCGGCGTCGTCGCCACCGGCAAGCTCCGGCTCAAGGCCCAGCAGTCGGTGCTCAGGCCCGCCCTCGCCGTCGCCCTCCCCACCAGGCCCAGGCCCACGATCCTGCTCGACGCCGGCGCCAACGCCGAGGTCAAGCCGGAGATGCTGGTGCAGTTCGCGCACCTGGGCTCCGCCTACGCCGAAACCGCCTACGACGTCCGCGACCCCCGCGTCGGCCTGCTCACCATCGGCTCCGAACCCGAGAAGGGCACCAAGCTCGTCAAGCGCGCGCACGAGTTGCTGCGTGCCGCCCCCGGCATCGACTTCCTCGGCAACATCGAGGGCCACGACCTGCTGACCGGCGAGGCCGACGTCATCGTGACCGACGGCTTCACCGGCAACGTCGCGCTCAAGACCATGGAGGGTGCCGTCCGCTACGCCTTCACCGAGCTGCGCGAATCCATCAACACCAGCACGATCGCCAGGATGGGCGCCCTCATGCAGCGGGCCCGCCTGCGGGAGCTGTCCCACCGGCTCGACTCCGAGGCGTACGGCGGCGCCGCCCTGCTCGGGCTGAACGGCACGGTCGTCATCGCCCACGGCGCCGCCAAGGCGGCCGCCGTCAGCGCCGCGTGCCAGCTCGCCGCCACCCTGTCCCGCCGGGGCATCGTCAGCCGCATCGGCGAACGCCTGGCCGCAGGCCACCGTCCCCACCGGCTATGGTGATCTTTACCACGATATTCGGGGGGATCGCGTGGAAGGCCTGACATCTGCCCAGGTGGCAGTAGCCAAGAAGAACACCGTCCCGCGCAGGACGAGCCGATCGCTGTCGGCGATCATCAGAGCCAACGTCTTCACGTTCTTCAACCTGGTGATCGGCGTGCTGTGGGCACTCATCCTGATCTTCGGTCAGTGGCAGGACAGCCTGTTCGGCCTGGTGATCGTGGCCAACTCGATGATCGGCATCGTCCAGGAACTCCGGGCCAAACGCACGCTCGACAGGCTCGCCGTGGTGAACGAGGCACCCGTCACCGTCAGGAGGGACGGCAGGGACGAGCTCGTCCACCCCGAGGAGATCGCGCTCGGCGACGTGATCCTGCTCGGACCGGGCGACCGGGTGCTGGTCGACGGCGAGGTCGTCGCCGCCCAAGGTCTGGAGATCGACGAGTCGCTGCTCACCGGCGAGGCCGACCCCGTCCACAAGAAGCCCGGCGATCAGATGCTGTCCGGCAGCTTCGCCGTCGCGGGCTCCGGCGCGTTCGTCGCGACGAAGGTCGGCGAGGACGCCTACGCCGCCGTGCTCACCCGGCAGGCCAGCAGGTTCTCCCTCGCCCACTCCGACCTGCGCGACGGCGTCGCGAAGTTCATCAAGTACATCACCTGGCTGGTCATCCCGATCGGCGCCCTGCTGATCTACAGCCAGCTGCGCCACAACGAGGACTTCGGTTCGGCCATCACCGGCGCCGTCGCCGGCATCGTCACCATGATCCCCGAAGGCCTGGTACTGATGACCAGCATCGCCTTCGCCGTCGGCGTCGTACGGCTCGGCCAGCGCGACGCCCTCGTCCAGGAACTGCCCGCCATCGAAGGCCTGGCCAGAGTGGACGTCCTGTGCGTCGACAAGACCGGCACCCTCACCGCCGGCGGCATGGACGTCGACGAGGTGATCCCACTGCGCCAGGACGCCCCCGTCGACTCCGCCCTCGCAGCGCTGGCCCACGCCGACCCTCGCCCCAACGCCACCGCCCAGGCCATCCAGGCCTGCTACCCCGAGGCGCCCGGCTGGACCAGCACCGACATCGTGCCGTTCTCGTCGGCCCGCAAGTGGAGCGGCGCCACCTTCGACGGCCACGGCACCTGGTCGCTCGGCGCCCCCGACGTGCTGCTCCCACCGGGCACCCAGGAGTACGGCACCGCCGCGACGCTGGCCGCCACCGGCGCCCGCGTGGTCGCGCTCTGCCGTACCGAGGACAGGGAGCCCGTCGCGCTGATCACCCTCAAACAGCGGATCAGGCCCGACGCTCGCGAGACGCTCAGGTACTTCGCCGAGCAGGGCGTCACCGTCAAGGTCATCTCCGGCGACAACCCCGACGCGGTGTCGGCCATCGCCACCTATCTCGACATCCCCGGCGGCGACAGGGCCGTCGACGCCAGGACCCTCCCCTCGGACGACGACGAGAAGCTCGCCGAGATCCTGGAGAGCCACACCGTCTTCGGCAGGGTCACCCCGCAGCAGAAGAGGCTGTTCGTCGCGGCGCTCCAGTCGCGCGGCCACACCGTGGCGATGACCGGCGACGGCGTCAACGACGTGCTCGCGCTCAAGGACGCCGACCTCGGCATCGCGATGGGCGCGGGCAGCCCCGCCACCAAGGCCGTGGCCCAGGTCGTGCTGCTGGACAACAAGTTCGCCTCGCTGCCGGAGGTCGTCGCCGAGGGGCGCAGGGTGCTCGCCAACATCGAGCGGGTGTCGAACCTCTTCCTCACCAAGACCTTCTACGCCATCGCGCTGTCGCTCGTGGTCGGCGTCCTCGGCATGGTGTTCCCGTTCGCGCCCCGGCACTCGACCCTGGTCAACGCGCTGACCATCGGCGTCCCCGCCCTGTTCCTCGCGCTCGGCCCCACGGCCGAGCGGTCCCTGCCGGGGTTCGTGCCGCGCGTGCTCCGCTTCGCCGTACCGGCGGGGCTGATCACCGGGGCCGGCGTGATCCTCTCCTTCTCCGCCGCGGGCGGCGACCGCACCGCGGCGGTCGTCACGCTCTTCCTCGTCACCTGGTGGGTGCTCGTCCTCATCGCCAGGCCGCTCAACGCCTGGAAGATCATGCTGGTCGGCGCGATGGCGGTGCTGTTCGCCCTCGCGCTCGCCATCCCCTTCACCCGCGCGTTCTTCGAGCTCGGGACGGGCGGTTGGACGGCCGTCGGAATCTCCGCCGCGGCCGCGGCAGGCATCAGCATCGCGGTCAAGCTCACCGGTACCCTTAGAACATGACCGACCCGCAGATAGTGCTCACCGAGCGCGTCCAGCAGGCGCTGGCCCACGCGTTCGGTCCCGAGTACGCCGACGCAGACCCGCTGATCCGGCCCTCCCAGTTCGCCGACTTCCAGGCGAACGTCGCGATGAGCCTGGCCAAGCGCCTGCGACGAGCCCCGCGGGAGGTCGCACAGGAGATCGCCGACCAGCTCGCCGACTTCCCCGGCACCGTCGAGGTCAGCGGTCCCGGCTTCCTCAACATCGCCCTGTCCGACGACTGGGTCACCGAGCAGGCCGCCGAGATGCTCGCCGACCCGCGCACCGGCGTCGGCACCGCCACGCCGCCCCAGCGCGTGGTGATCGACTACTCCGCGCCCAACGCGGCCAAGGAGATGCACGTCGGCCACCTGCGCACCACGATCGTGGGCGACGCCATGGCCCGCGTCTACGAACATCTCGGCAGCACCGTCATCCGCCAGAACCACCTCGGCGACTGGGGCACGCCGTTCGGCATGCTCATCGAGCACCTGCTCGACATCGGCGAGGACGCCGCCGTCGCCCAGCTCGAAGCCGGCCAGGGCACCGAGTACTACCAGGCGGCGCGCGCCCAGTTCGACAGCGACGAGTCCTTCAAGGCCCGCTCCCGGCAGCGGGTCACCACGCTGCAGTCGGGCGACCCCGAGACCATGCGGCTGTGGCACGTCTTCATGGACGCCACCATCCGCTACTTCGACAAGGTCTACGCGATGCTCGGCGTCACGCTCACCGACGCCGACATCGCGGGCGAGAGCATGTACAACGCGATGCTCGAGAAGACCTGCGACGATCTGGAGTCCATGGGCGTCGCGACCATGAGCGAGGGCGCGCTCTGCCTGTTCCCGCCCGGGTTCACCGGCTCCGACGACAAGCCGCTCCCGCTGATCATCCGCAAGAGCGACGGCGGTTACGGCTACGCCTCGACCGACATGGCCGCGATCCGCTACCGGGTCGACGACCTCAAGGCCGACCGCGTCCTCTACGTCGTCGGCGCCGACCAGGCGCTCCACTTCCGCATGGTCTTCGCCGCCGCCAGGCAGGCCGGATGGCTGCCCGACACGGTCTCCGCCGAGCACGTCCAGATCGGCATGATGCTCGGCAAGGACGGCCGCCGCTTCAAGACCCGCTCCGGCGAGTCGGTCAAGCTGACGGACCTGCTCCAGGAGGCCGTCGACCGCGCGTCCGCGGCCATCGCCGACCGCGGCTACGACGACGAGACCAAGGCCGAGATCGCCCACGCGGTGGGCATGGGCGCGGTCAAGTACGCCGACCTGTCGATCAGCCACGACAGCGAGTACGTCTTCGACTTCGACCGCATGCTCGGCTTCTCCGGCAACACCGGTCCCTACATGCAGTACGCCACGGCCAGGATCCGCTCCATCTTCCGCAAGGCCGCCGTCGAGCCCGAGAACGCGCACGGCCCGATCGTCCTCGGCGTACCCGCCGAGCGCGCGCTCGCCCTGCACCTGCTCGGCTTCGGCGCGGTCGTCGACCAGGTCGCCGACCTGGTCGAGCCGCACCGGCTCGGCGCCTTCCTGTTCGAGACGGCCAGCCTCTTCAGCACCTTCTACGAGGAGTGCCCGGTCCTCAAGGACGAGGTCGACGCCGACACCCGCGCCTCCAGGCTCGCCCTGTGCGCGCTGACCCTGCGGGTGCTCGAAACCGGCCTCGACCTCCTGGGAGTCCCCGTACCTGATCGCATGTGAGCCATGGGCGCGCCTCCGCAAGGTTGGCGCGCCCCCCGGCTAGGCTTTACGCGGTCATGAAGTGAGGCCGATATTGGGGGAGTTCTCTGCCTTGGCAACGGATCTGACCGCGAGCCCCCAGGCCACCACGGAGCTCCACCGGTACGTCGAGGCACTGCTGGCCAACCTCGCCGCCGACAGCTCCACGCCGCTGGCCGCCCCCACCTTCCAGGACGACGGCTCGTCCTGGCTGCCGCCCGCCGTTCAGGCCCTCGTCACGATCCTCGCCGGCGACGACCCGCTCGAACCGCTGACCAAGGCGGCGACTCGCGACCAGCAGAACACCGCGCTCTTCCTCTGCCTCGCCCTGGCCGTCGCCGGCCATGGCGACCGCATCCACGCCTCATGGCTCGGCACCGCCTTCGGCGCGCTGTCCCTCGAACGGCCCGTCACCCACGGCCAGCGCGCGCTGTGGCTCGCCGCCGCCAGAGGCGCGTACGGCCCGGCCGGCAAGATCTTCGTGCTGCGCAAGCTCGACGCGCTCGCCATCCCCGAGCACGCCGAGGTCAGCGAATGGCTGCAGGCCCTCGTCCCCGGCGAGCCCGCCGTCGTCGTACCCGCCGCACTCGTCGACTTCCCCGAACTCGCCGAGATCCCCGAGCTGGCCAAGCCCGTCCAGGCCGCGGCCAGGCTCGCCAGGCTGCGCGCCCGCTGCACCGAGATCACGTCGACCAGGCAGGCCGACTCCGAGTCGCGCACTCCGCTCATCAACGCCGCCGCCACTCCCGCCACGGCGTGGGCGGAGGAGGAACCGCTGGCCGTCCTACGCTCGATGGCGGGCCTCGGCGGCGCCCCAGGGCCGATGGCCTCGCTCGTCAGTCACCTGCTCGACGACCTACGCCCCGGCTCCGATCCGTACCTGGCCGCCATCGCCCTGCACGTGGCCGCGCCCATCCTGCGCGGCGTCGCCGAAGGCCTGGCCGCCGACACCGAGCTGGCGCCGCCCGACGCGATCACCGTGCCGGTGCTCGGCCACCCGCTGGTGCTCCACCCCGAGGGCCCCGACGCGACCTCCATGGCCGACGCCGAACGCGAGATCATCGCCGACGGCGTGCCGGACCGCGGGCTGCCCTGGCTCGCCTACGTCTCGCTGGGACTGGCCGTCGCGCTCCTCGTGGCCGCCGTCGTCCTGTGGTGGCCGTTCGCGCTCCTCGGCGCCGCCCTCGCGGGACTGGGCGGATGGCGGCTCTGGCGGCTACGGCAGGCCAAGCTCTCCGACGCCGCATACGTCGAGCAGCGGCTGGCCGAACTCAAAGACCTCGCCGACGGCGCCGTCTGGGCGCTGCACGCCTACGCGCGCGAAGCGGAGGACCGCGCCAAACAGGCGGCAGAGGACACCGCCGAACTCACCCGGCTCCTCCGCCGCGGACCCCGCGCCGCATAGCCGGCCGCGTCACGCGGCACGCCACAAAGCGCACCTGGCCCGAACCTGACATAAGCGCCAGACCAGCCTCCCCAAGGCCGGCCCGGCGCGCAGTCACACACGTCAGGTGTTCTCGATCTCCACATGCGCGGGCGCCAGGAGGAACACCCGGTCCGCGATGCGCTCGATCCGACCCTCGCACCCGTAAGCCAGCCCGGCCGCGAAGTCGACCATCCTGGTGGCCTCCGGCATCGGCATGCCGGTGACATCCATGATGACCGTCTGGCCCTCGCGGAAATGCTGCCCGATCATCGGTGCGTCGTTGTACTTCAGCGGCTGGACCATCACGATCCGTGACGACTCGACGGTGGACCGCCACCGCTTCGCGGCACGCTCCGACGCCGGCATGTACTCGTCTTCGTACTGCTCGTCGTCGTATCCGTCATCGTATTGGTCGATCCCGCCCAGGCCAAGGTAGCTCACCACCTTGCGCACTGCCCCCATCGGCTTGTCCTTTCCTCAGGAACTCACCGTAATCGGCACGTCCCTACACATTGGACGGTAACCGACTCTTTGGCGTTCGCCATGCGACACGCCCAACACTTATTCCATTTTGTACGGCAAGCGTCCTGGTTTCGACTGGATATCTGCCACCTATAGCATCGACGACATGCGCCTGTTCACCGTCGACGCCTTCACTCCCACAGCATTCCAGGGTAATCCTGCCGCTGTCTGCCTCCTGGAGTCACGCGCTTCCGACACTTGGATGCAGTCCGTAGCCGCCGAGATGCGGCTCTCGGAGACGGCGTTCCTGCTCGGTAATTCGTTGCGCTGGTTCACCCCGGTGGCCGAGGTATCGCTGTGCGGACACGCGACCCTGGCCACCGCCCATGTGCTCTATTCCACAGGAGCGGCCACCGGTGAGATCAAATTCACGACGAAGAGCGGAATCCTCACCGTCAATCGCTCCGACGACGGACTCATCTCGATGGATTTCCCCGCCAAAGAAGTGACGCCTGCCACAGTTCCCGACGGACTGGAAAAGGCCCTTGGAGCTGCGGTTGTAGGCGTCGGACACAGCCAGTTGGACCTGCTGGTCGAGCTCGAATCCGAGGAGGCCGTCCGCTCCCTCGACCCCGACATCGCCGCTCTCGAAAGGATCGACGCCCGCGGCGTCATCGTCACCGCCCGCGCCGCCGCGCCCACCCCGGAACCCCCGGCACCCGCCGCCCTGGAAGGCGCCGCCGCCCGCGGCCCGGAAACCCCGGCTTCCGCCGCCCCGGAAGGCGCCGCCGCCCCCGGCCCGTGCCCAACCGGCTCCCCCGCCCCGGACCCGATCTCCGCCGGCCCTGCTGTCGGATCCTCCCCCGCCGTCTCGTATGACTACGTGTCCCGATTCTTCGCCCCACGCGTCGGCGTCCCCGAAGACCCGGTCACCGGCTCGGCCCACTGCGCCCTCGCCCCGTTCTGGTCGGCCCGCCTCGGCCGGGCATCGCTCGTCGGCCGCCAACTGTCGGCCCGCGGCGGCACCATCCGCACCACCGTCCGCGGCGACCGCGTGGACCTGGCCGGCCGAGCCGTCACCGTCCTCTCCGGAACCCTCCACATCACCCCCTAGCCGACCGGCCCCTACGCTCCGAGCCGCCAGTCGTCACACCTTGAGCCCGTCCGGCCATCGCACGCGCACGCCGTCCGAACCTCCATGAGTCCGGCACGCCCCCACACCGCAGCACGCTCGCCGCGGAGTAGCAGGAGGCGTAGCAGGTAAGGGTGGTGGAGGGCTTACCAGCGCTCCACCAGATGCTCGCGACCAGACGGCGGATCGTACGGCTCTGGCCAGTAATCGGTGATCCGGCTGATCAATCCCTGGTCGGAGATCTCGAACCACACGCACGCGTCCTGACGCTCGGCGCCGACGCGCGCGTCGATCAGCGCCGCCGCCTGGCGACCGTCAGCGACCACTTGCCGCACCTGGAGGTGCCAATCGCCGGGATACTCCATGTTGAACTGGAGGAAGGCCGACTTACCACGGATCCGTTCACGGCTCTGTGGCATCTCATACACCACGTCCTCGGCAAGCAGAGCGCCAAAGCCCTCCCAATCACGTCGCTCGGCACTGTCAACGTAGGCATGTACGGCACGACGGGTTCTGATTGTCTCCTCGTCCACGCGTCGGACCCTATATCCGAGCACCGACACTTGATCTGCCGCGTGATGGAGGTTCTCATCCTGAGTGGCGACCGTCTTCGACGGCTTGCAGTACGAGAATCGCCTGGATGATCCCGGTCGCGCGGTGAAGGCAACAGCGCAGGCGAACCAGGATCATCCGCGTCGTGAGTGTGGCCACGGCTCGCTCTCCCATGGCCAACCGGGCGTAGATGTCGCCGCCTCGCAGGTGAGCCGGTACCAGCAAGGCCTGGCGACCGGCTGTCAGCCTTCTGATCGACCATGAACACACGCAGGCTCCGCTAGGACCAGCGCGCTTACGTCCAACTGAGTTGGGCAAAGCTGCCGCGTAACCCAAGCAGCCGCGATCTCCCCGTCCTCCTCCACCAGTTCACCCAGGATGGAAAGGCTCATGGCGTCAGGCGTGTGTGCCGGCCCAGTGAACCTTCCCAGTCACAGCCCTAGGCGGTCAGAGGACCCGACAGCAGATGTTCCCCCGCGCCGCGATCGCCGTCCCACACCAGGCCGTCGTCGTCAGGCGACATCCGTCCCCACAACATCAGCAGCAATCCTTCCGCCGTGCCCGACACCTTGGCAACGGGCACGCCCTGCCCATACGTCCACGATCGGCCGATGTCAGCGGCATCGAGCCGGAGCGCCTTGTCGGGCAGCTGCGCTCGCCCCCGCACGATCTGGCGCGGCGCCATCACCTCGAACACCTCCGCCACGCCCTCCCCTGCCAACTCCGGATCGAACGGCCGAGCCGTACCGATCGCCCGCTCGGCATCCCAGCGATGCAACAACGCCTCCACGCACCGGCGCCGCTGCCAGAAGCCGACCGTCTCCGGCGGGTGGAACGTCCATGCCTCCGTCGACGGATCGGTGTCCAACGCTTCGAGCAACGTGTCCGACGCCGCATCGAACCACCGAGCCAACCCCGCACGATCCTTCGGCGCCGCGGGCGGCACGTAGTCGCCGCGCCTTTCCGTCACTGCTTTGGCCGCCCACAGGTTCGATCCCCCCAGGTGTTCGGCGAGTTCGCGCAATGTCCAGTCGCCGCAATGCTCGATCGGTACCGACAGATCACCATCGAGGCACGCTCGGAAGGCACCCAATTCGTGTCGGAGATGTAGAAGAAGATCCATGCCTGGCAACGTAGCCGACCGCTCCGACAGTCCCCCCCTCCTGCCAGCCGCCCCCAGCCACAATCCCTCCTCCCACTCCAGCCCCAGGCCCACGACTCTCAGGGGGGTCGTGGGATCTCCTGCGGCACTGTGCCGGCGCGGTGTGGAGGCGCGGTGTGG